>NZ_FNRV01000001.1:5397500-5757012 GCF_900105115.1 Pseudomonas mohnii | reverse complement strand
GCTGCTCCAGATACTGCGATGCAGCGTCCGCACTGGTCTGCGGCTGCACCACAAAGCCTTCGTCCTGCAGGATTTCACAGAGAAACTCCAGAATGAGCGGGTCATCCTCAACCACCAGGATCAACCCGCCAGGAAGGTGTTCGCCCGCTGTCGGTACTCGACTCATGACCGTGCCGCTCCCTGATGCTTCAATGAATTCGCGGGCTCAATGCCGCTGCCTACAGGTAGGAGCAGCGGAGTGGGCGGAAATTCATTTTTGATGCAGGCAAAGGGTGAAACCAGGCAATGGCATGGGGCATGACTTCAAGTCATAGGGTGATAAACCTGTAGGAGCGAGCCTGCTCGCGATGAGGTTTACCAGTCGATATTGATGTTGACTGACACACCGTCATCGCGAGCAAGCTCGCTCCCACAGGGTTTGCAGTTGGCCGGGGTTACTGCGACATGGCGTCCTTTTTCATCGCGTCCTTGCTCATGCTGTCCTTGGACATGGCGTCTTTCTTCATCGCATCTTTGGACATGGCATCTTTGGACATGGCATCTTTGGACATGGCATCTTTTTTCATCGCGTCCTTGGACATGGTGTCCTTGGACATTGAATCCTTGGTCATCGCGTCTTTTTTCATCGTGTCCTTGGACATGGCGTCCTTGGACATCGAGTCTTTGCTCATGCTGTCATTGCTCATCGTATCGGCGGCAAACACGCTGGCGGCGCCGACGGCCAGGCACAGGGACAGAACAACGGTGGTCAACTTTTTCATGATGAAACTCCTTGATGCATGGGGGGACAAACGAAGTTGCCGGGCGCCTGTCAGCTGCCACCGAACCAGTTGTAGCCCTGGTCTTCCCAGTAGCCACCGCTGTAGGTGTTGCTGACGAAAATCGCCTGGATGTGTTTGGGGTTCTTGTAGCCGAGCTTGGTGGGCATGCGCAGCTTCATCGGGAAACCGTATTCGCGAGGCAGCACGGCGCCGTCATAGGTCAGCGCCAGCAGGGTTTGCGCATGCAGTGCGGTGGCCATGTCGATACTGGTGTAGTAGTCGTCGGCGCACTTGAAGCCGACGTATTTGGCATCGGTGTCGGCGCCCACGCGTTTGAGGAAATCGCTGAAGCGCACACCACCCCAGCGGCCGATCGCGCTCCAGCCTTCGACGCAAATGTGCCGGGTGATCTGGTCGGTCTGCGCCATCGCGCGTAGCTCTTCGAGGCGCCAGCTGCGCTTGTCGGCGACCAGGCCGGTCACTTCCAGGCGATAACTCTCCTGGTCCACCACCGGTGCCTCGTCGATGCCGTAGAAGGCATTGAAAGGAAACGGCCGGGTGATCATCGACTCCGGATAGGTCGGCGCCATGGCGTTGGGGTTGAACAGCCAGCCCTGCACCCGATCGTTGAAGCGCGACATCGACGACAAGGCGGTGTCGACGCTTTCGTTGTCGGTGAGGTTGCAGCCGGACAGCATGGCCACGCCACCGAGGGTCAGACCGCGCAGCAGGAACGAACGGCGCGAGCGGTCTTCGATCTGCGGGGCGAGGATTTTGCGGGCGTCGGTCAGGATGGACGACTCGTCCAGACCCGATCCTTGAATGTGCTTTTTCATACGGGCTCCTTGCGACCCACGATCATGGCCAAGAGTGTTTTTGGCACCAGCGCGACCATCACCAGATGCACCGCCACGAAGGCGACCAACAGCGCCATGGCGAAGAAGTGCACACGTCGTGCGCCTTCGTAGCCCCACAGCAGCTCACGCAACAGCGGGAACTGCACGGACTTCCACAGCACCAGCCCGGAAAGCACCAGCAGCGTGATATCGACCATCACGAACAGGTAGGCCACGCGCTGCACCTGGTTGTAATGACTGAGGTCGGCGTGACCGAGTTTGCCCCGCAACGCGGCCCACAAGTCTTGCAGCACGCCTTTGGGCGAGACCGGGAAAAAGCGCCGTTTCAGGCGCCCGCTGAACAGGTTGAACGCCAGATAGACAAGACCGTTGATCGCCAGGAACCACATGGCAGCGAAGTGCCATTGCAACGCACCACCGAGCCAGCCGCCGAGGGTGATCGACTTGGGAAAGCTGAAATCGAAGATCGGCGAGGCGTTGTAGATGCGCCAACCGCTGGTGACCATGACCAGCACCGCCAGGGCGTTGAGCCAGTGGGTCAGCCTTAGCCATCGTGGATGGCTGGCTCTGGGTGAGGCAGGTAGCGGCGACATGACGGGCTCCCGGCTGTTGTTCGTTGGGGCCGAGTATGGGAGCCGCAAGGTCGCCAAATCCTCACGTAAAGTTAAATAAATCGTGATAACTGCCCTCACCCGACCCCTTGTAGGAGCGAGCCGGCTCGCGATGGTCGTTAACGAAAACGCGGGAAGTCTGACACCCCGCAGCGTACTCAAGTCCATCGCGAGCAGGCTCGCTCCTACAAGGTTTGTGGGAACCGCCCATGCTGCAACTATGGTTAAATGCCGCCCCCTTCAAATGACCGACCCGACCCGATGAACCCTGAAGCCCTCGCCACCCTCCGCGAACATTTGCTGACCGCCCTGGCGGCCGCCCCCGCCGAAACCCGCCGCCTGTTCCACGGCCGCGGCCGCTGCTGGCCGGGGCTGGAGCAATTGACCGTCGACTGGTTGCAGGGCGTGGTACTGGTGGCGTTGTTCAAGGAGCCGGAAGCGGCGCAGCTGGAGGCGTTGAAACAGCTTCTGCTGGCATTCACGCAGTCAGACGCCTGGGCGCAATCCGGCGCGCACACCCTGCTGCTGCAACATCGCTACCTGCTGCAAAGCACCACCGAATGGTTGCTCGGGGAAGAAATCGACGAGCTGACGATTGTCGAGGGCGGTCTGAAGTACCGGGTGGACCTTGGGCGCAAACAGAACACCGGCCTGTTTCTGGACATGCGCTACGGTCGCGATTGGGTACGGGCCAACGCCGAGGGCAAACGGGTGCTAAACCTGTTCGCCTACACCTGCGGCTTCTCCGTTGCCGCCATCGAGGGCGGCGCGACCCACGTGGTCAATCTCGACATGTCCAGCCCGGCCCTGAGCCGCGGTCGCGACAATCACCGGCTCAATGGGCATGACCTTGGCAAGGTGACCTTTCTTGGCCACGACCTGTTCAAGTCCTGGGGCAAAGTCATCGGCAAAGGCCCTTACGACCTGGTGATCATCGACCCGCCGTCGTTCCAGAAAGGCAGCTTCCTGTTGACCAAGGACTACCAGCGCGTGCTGCGCCGCCTGCCGGAATTGCTCGCTGAAAACGGCACCGTTCTGGCCTGCATGAACGACCCGGCCTTCGGTGCCGACTTCCTGATCGACGGCGTCACCCGCGAAGCGCCGAGCCTGCAATTCATCGAACGACTGGAAAATCCGCCGGAATTTCCGGATGCCGATATCGAATGCGGGCTGAAGGCGTTGGTGTTCAAACTGCAAAGCTGAAACACCGCCTTCGCCGGCAAGCCGGCGCCTGCAAAAGCGAAAGCGTCAGCGTGGCCGCAACACCAGGGCAAACAGCTCGCCATGTCCGTTCACATTGAGCTTGTGATAGAGATTGCGCCGATGCACCTTCACCGTCTCCGGCGAGATCCCCATGTGCTGGGCGATGGCCTTGCTGGAGAAGCCCTGGAGAATCAGGCGCGCGGTTTCGATTTCCCGTGCCGACAGGCGTGCATCGAAGCGGTCCAGCAAGGTCGCCAGATCACCGGCCACCGCCTCGGCGGCCGGCCCTTGCAGCGGCAGCAGTTGCGTATGTCGACGCATGGCGGCCAGCACCCAATCGCGCACGCACAGCAGGCGACCCTGCTCTTCGAGGCTGAAGCGTGTGGAACGTCCCAGGGACAAACCGAGCACGGCGCCGTCGACGTTGAGCATGAACTGCAATTCGTCGCCGCCGACCACCGAACGGAAGTAACTCAGGTAGTACTCGCTCTGCTGGAACTGGTCGGGTGCCACCGATTCGAGCCTGTGCAAGCCATCGGCAATGCCCGCGCACACGGCCAGGTAGAACGGATCGAGCAGGTACATGCCGGCGCGGTAATCCGCCAGTTCTTCATGCTCGTCGGCAACGCCCCGCGAGTCGAAATCAATCAGCAGGCTGGGCACCCGTCCGGCCTGCATCACCGCGACCAGCGCGTTGTCCAGCGGCACCAGCAAACGCAGGGTGTCGACCAGCGCCCGCCAGAAGCCCTCCTGGCCCACGGCGCCAAACACCCGCGCCAGCCCCTGGTGCAGCGGTAACTCTTTCAACAACGCGTCCACGCACTACCCCTTTCGAGTAACCCATGATGGGAATGGGTGACGGCCACCCCGGTCGATACGCTGCAGACTCCTGATTATCACCGGCCTGCAGCAGGCCAGGAGTGCCGCATCATGAGTGGTCACCGCTCGTATTTCAATCTGGGGTTGGGCGCCTGTCTGGCGATCTCGTTGTCGGCGGTCGCCGCCGATGGCGAGACCGTGCATGTGTACAACTGGTACGACTACATCGGCCCGAACACCCTGCATGACTTCAAGCGTGACACCGGTATCCAGCCGGTCTATGACACCTTCGACAGCGCCGAAGTCCTGGAAGGAAAACTGCTGACCAGCCGCAGCGGCTACGACGTGGTGGTGGCCAGCAACTTCAGCCTGCCGACCCTGATCAAGGCCGGCGCCCTCGCCCCGCTGCCCCACGCCCGGATGCCGGATTTCACTAACATGGACGCGGATCTGATGGCGAAACTGGCCAACAATGATCCGGGCAACCAGTACGCCGTGCCGTACCTGTGGGGCACCAACGGCATCGGCTACAACGTCGACAAGGTTCGCGCTGCCCTGGGTGACAAGGCGCCGGTGGACTCCTGGGACCTAGTGTTCAAGGAAGAGAACCTGGCCAAGCTCGGCCAGTGCGGCGTGGCGATGCTCGATTCGCCCTCGGAAATGCTGCCGGTCGCCCTGCACTACCTGGGCCTGCCGCCCAACAGCACCAACCCCGAGGACTACAACAAGGCCGAAGCGCTGCTGCTCAAGCTGCGTCCACACATCGCTTACTTCAATTCGTCGAAATTCATCAGCGATCTGTCCAACGGCAACATCTGCGTCGCGGTGGGCTGGTCCGGCGCGATGCTGGAGGCCAAGGCCACCGCCGAACAGGCCGGCAATGGCGTGAAGATCGCCTACAGCCTGCCCAAGGAAGGCGCGCCGGTGTGGTTCGACACCCTGGTGTTGCTCAAGGATGCCCCGCATCCGCAACAGGGGCTGGCGTTCATCGACTACCTGATGCGTGCCGACGTCATTGCCCCGGTCAGCAATCACCTCAACTACCCCAACGGCAACCGCAACGCGACGGCGCTGGTGGCCGAGGCAACCCGCAACAACCCTGCGGTCTACCCGTCGGCCGAGGCCCTGGCCACCCTGTTCACCCTGCAACCCTTGCCGCCGGCTACCGAACGGGTGCGCACGCGGATCTGGAGCAAGGTCAAGAACGGCGAATGAATTTGATCCTGTGGGAGCGAGCCAGCTCGCGAAGACGTCGGGTCAGTCGACATCACTTCGCCTGATACACCGCATTCGCGAGCAGGCGCGCTCCCACAAGTGAATCACCGCTGTCAGCCAGATATTTTCCAACCCACGAATTCGAAGATGAGTAAACCGATGAAACCACGTGCCCGCGACCTCAATATCCAGTTTGGCCAACTGCAACCCGGCCCGCTCAATGCCATCACCGATGTCCCCGGCGTGCGCGTCGGCCACAGCAATGTGCGCGGCCGCAGTGCCAAGGGTCGTGACATCCTCACCGGTGTCACCGTGATCGAACCGCGTGCCGGTTCGACCAGCCTGCAACCGTGTTTTGCCGGCGTTCATGTGCTCAATGGCAATGGCGACGCGACCGGCCTGGAATGGATTCGCGAAGCGGGTCTGCTGACCAGTCCGATCGCCTTCACCAACACCCATAGCCTGGGCGTGGTGCGAGATGCGCTGATCGTGCTGGACCGTGAGCAGCAACCGGACGACGGCCGGCTCTACTGGAACATGCCGGTCGTGCTGGAGACCTTCGACGGTTTGCTCAACGACATCAACGGCTTCCATGTGCAGGTCGAACATGTGGCCCAGGCCCTGCGTACAGCAGAAAGCGGCCCGGTGGCCGAGGGCAATGTCGGCGGTGGCAGCGGCATGATCTGCCATGAATTCAAGGGCGGCATCGGCACCGCTTCACGGCGCCTGAACAATGCCCAGGGCGGCTGGACGGTCGGCGCCATCGTCCAGGCCAACCACGGTATTCGCGGTGAGTTGCGCGTCGATGGCTACCCGGTCGGGCGCTACATGGAACAGGTCGATTCGCCGTTCCTCAAGGCATCGCTGCCGCATCCGGGCATGGGTTCGATCGTGGTGTGCCTGGCCACCGATGCGCCGTTGCTGCCACACCAATGCACACGCCTGGCGCAGCGTGCCAGCCTCGGCCTGGCCCGCACCGGCGGTGGTAACGAAGACCACAGCGGTGACATCTTCATCGCCTTTTCCACCGGCAACCCGCACGTGCCGCCCGCCGCCTACGAGAGCAAACGCGCGCCCACCACGGGCAACCTGAGCATGGTCAATAACGATCACATCAGCGAATTGTTCCTGGCGGCCACCGAAGCGGTGGAAGAAGCCATCATCAACGCCCTGCTGGCCGCCGACAGTGCCGAAGGCAATGGGCATGCCGTGCCGGGACTGGATCCGGAAACGCTGCTCGATGCCCTGCAGCAGGCCGGATGGCCGGGCGCCGGGAAAACAAAAAGCTGACAATTATGGGGGTGATTCGACTAGCGGTACTTGAGGTCGAACCCCCAACTTTCTACGATGATTCTGCGCAGCCGCTTGCTTGCCCAAGCCGTTGCGCAGGTGGTGAGTGTACTGAACCCCTATCAAGCTCACCGCCTGCTTCATGCGCATCTTGAGCCTCAATGGCTCCACTTCCTCCCCATCAAAGAGCTTTGAGGCTCTTTTTTAACTGCGCGACTTCCAGACCAGAGAAAGCCCGGCAAATGGCCGGGCTTTGTGCTGCCTGAAATCCGCCCCTTGTGGAAGCGGCCTGCCCGCGATGGACGTCGACGATAACGCCGGCTGTCTGAATGCCCGTGTTGCCCGGGCGTTTTTCGCGAGCAGGCTCGCTCCTACAGGTGCCATGCAGATCCTTGTGGAAGCGGCCTGCCCGCGATGGACGTCAACGATAACGCCGGCTGTCTGAATGCCCGTGTTGCCCGGGCGTTTTTCGCGAGCAGGCTCGCTCCTACAGGTGCCATGCAGATCCTTGTGGGAGCGGGCCTGCCCGCGATGGACGTCGAAGATAACGCCGGCTGTCTGAATGCCCGTGTTGCCCGTGCGTTTTTCGCGAGCAGGCTCGGTCCTACAGGTGCCATGCAGATCCTTGTGGGAGCGGGCTTGCCCGCGATGGACGTCGACGATAACGCCGGCTGTCTGAATGCCCGTGTTGTCCGTGCGTTTTTCGCGAGCAGGCTCGCTCCTACAGGTGCCATGCAGATCCTTGTGGGAGCGGGCTTGCCCGCGATGGACGTCGACGATAACGCCGGCTGTCTGAATGCCCGTGTTGTCCGTGCGTTTTTCGCGAGCAGGCTCGCTCCTACGGGTGCCATGCAGATCCTTGTGGGAGCGGGCTTGCTCGCGATGGACCTCAACGATAACGCGGGGTATCTGAACACCCCGCATTGCCCGCGCGCTTTTCGCGAGCGGGCTCGCTCCTACAGGTGCCATGCAGATCTTTGTGGGAGCGAGCCTGCTCGCGATGGTCGTCAACGATAACGCGGGCTGTCTGAATGCCCGTGTTGCCCGGGCGTTTTTCGCGAGCAGGCTCGCTCCTACGGTTTCGATCGGGTTATCAGACCAGGCGCAAGCGCGGGCCGGTGGCGGGCACGGCGTCCTCCCCCAGTCGTTCGCGCACAAACTCGTTGGCCTTGCGCGTCAATTGGTCCAGATGCCGGTCACGCTGTTTTTCCGCGTCGAGCATGGCGCGCTTGCCATGTTTTTGCAGCAGGTAGGTGTGAATCTGCCGCACTTCCAGGGAGCTGTAGATTGACGCCACATCCAGCAGCGCCATCAGGCCGTCGCTGCCGTGATCGCGGGTGTTCATCAGCACCTGGGTAGCGCGCGCACCCACGACCTGAAAGCCCATCGCTTCGAAGTACGGCACCTTGCCCACTGCACAGGTCAGCTCGGCATGGGGATAGCGACCGACCATCTCCCGCAGCATTTTGCGCGCAACGCCCTGGCGCCGATGGCTAGCATCCACCGCCATATAAGCCACGCCGCACGCCTCGGGATCGTCCTTGACCGGCAAGTACAGCAAAAAGCCGATGACCTTGTCCGGGTCGTCCAGATCGGTGGCGACCAGCAACTCCACATCAATCCCTTTCGCCCCGTTCAACGCCTCCAGATACAGGTGCACCTCATAGCCAATCGCATACTGGTAGACGTTGTACAACAGGTTGCTGGGCGGGATCGCGACCATGCTGATGTCGGTCAGGTTATCGACCACCATCTGCAGGATCTGGCTGTTGATGTGCTCGGGGCACGGGGTTTTGAAGTGGCTGATCTGGGGCATTGCGGGGGCTGACTCCGGGGGCTGGGGTGAAGCGTTGATCGCGGGGCTGCCTATCATAACGTGCCCGGGCGCATTACTCGCCTGCCAAACCGTCGAGACGGCTGAACGTCCGGCCGCGGAAACTGGCGCCGGAGCGATTACGGAGCAATGCGTCCTGAGAGAGCGGATCGCCGGGCCGTTTTTCTCCACACTCGCCTGGCCTAAGGTGGCCTCCAGACATTTAACGGAGATCACCATGAAACACCCCACCCTGCTGTCCAACATCCAGATCGGCCCCTACTCCCTCAGCCATCGCGTAGTCATGGCACCGCTGACCCGCATGCGTTCGGAGCCCGGCGACCTGCCGGGTGCGTTGATGGCCGAGTACTACTCGCAACGCGCCACCGATGGCGGCCTGATCATTTCCGAAGCGACGGTTGTGTCCACCACCGGCAACGGCTACCTCGGTTCGCCCGGCCTGTATAACGATGCACAAATTCCGGGCTGGAAGGCCATCACCGAAGCCGTCCACGCCAAGGGCGGGCGGATTTTCCTGCAGCTGTTCCATGCCGGTCGCCAGTCCCACAGCGACATGCAGCCCGACGGCGCGCCACCGGTCGCGCCTTCGCAGGTCGATTACAACGGCGTTGCCTACACCGCCAACGGCTGGGTGCCGAGCACGCCGCACCGCGCTCTCGACGAAATGGAAGTCGAGGCGCTGGTCGAAGATTTCCGCCGTGCCGCGCAACGGGGCTTGCAAGCCGGTTTCGACGGGGTGGAAATCCACGGCGCCAACGGTTACCTGATCGACCAGTTCCTGCAGGACGGGAGCAACCGCCGCACCGATGCCTACGGCGGCACCATTGCCAAGCGTGCGCGCTTCCTGATGGATATCACCCGTGCAGTGATTTCGGTATGGGGCAGCGAACGCGTGGCCGTGCGGCTCGGGCCCAGCGGCAACTTCGGCGACATGCACGACAGCGATCCCGAAGCCCTGTTCGTCTACGTCGCGCAGCAGCTGGCACCGCTGCAACTGGCCTATCTGCACTTGATCGAGCCCCGGGTACTGGGCAATTCCATCGATGAAAGCAAGGACCAGAACCCGGTGGCCGCGCAGTTGATCCGCCGGCATTACAACGGTCTGATCGTTGCCGCCGGTGGCTTCACCGCCACGTCGGCCGAGCAGATCCTCCAGGCAGGCGACGCAGACCTGGTGGCTTTCGGTCGTGACTTCATCGCCAACCCCGACTTGCCGGAGCGCATTCGCCATGACCGGCCGCTCAACGCCTACGACCGGGAGACGTTTTACGGGGGTAACGAGGTGGGGTTTACTGATTATCCGGTCTATCAGCACAGCGCCTGACATTGGCGCTGGATGCAACATCGCTATCGCGAGCGGGCTCGCTCCCACATTGGGTCTGCGTCGTGCACGAATAATGTGCTCGCCAAAGACCCCTTGTGGGAGCGAGCCTGCTCGCGAATGGGGCCAACCGGTTTCCAGGCCAAACCTCTGCTTTGCAATTGCCCCTCCCCCCTCTACTCTGCGTTAACCCTCCCAGCACCGAGCACATCCCATGATGGACAGCCTCAGCGGTATCACGGCCTTCATTCAAGTGGCCGAAACCCGCAGCTTCACCGAAGCCGGGCGCCTGCTGGAAATCTCCTCGTCCGCGGTGGGCAAGAGCGTGGCGCGGATGGAGGAACGCTTGGGTGTCCGGCTCTTCCACCGCAGCACCCGCAGCGTCACCCTGACCACCGAAGGCGAGCTGTTCCTGGACCGCTGCAAACGCATCCTCAGTGAAGTGGAAGCCGCGCAAATGGAGCTGCTGGACCTGTCCGCCAATCCACGGGGCAAAGTGCGCCTCAGCGTGCCGATCCAGAACGTGTTGATCATGCCGGTGCTGGCCGGGTTCATGCGCGCCTACCCGGACATCGAATTGGACGTGGACATGTCCGACCGCATGGTGGACGTGATCGAGGAAGGGTTCGATGCGGTGATCCGCACCGGCGCACCGCAAGATTCGCGGCTGATGGCGCGTAAACTGGGCGGCTATCAATTGCAGTTGGTGGCATCGCCGGAGTATCTGCGAGAGCACGGCGAGCCGACGCATCCGGACGACCTGATCGGCCACGTCTGCCTGCTGCATAAGTTTCCGGCTACCGGGATGATCGAGCGCTGGCCGCTGCGGATTGGCGAAACGCACATCGAGCCGCACCTGTCGAAGGCGTTGATCTGTACGACGATGGACCCGCTGACGTACCTGGCGATCGATGGGGTGGGGATTGCCTGCCTGCCGGACTTTTCAATCCGCCAGCCACTCGCCGACGGCAGGCTGAAGGTGGTGCTGGAGGATTACACTGACCATACCGGCAACCTGTGGATGCTCTGGCCCGCCTCGAAGCAGACCGCGCCGAGGCTGCGGGTGTTGATCGATTACTTCAAGGACAACATTCTCAAGGGCTGAACTCAGCGTTGCAGCGCCTCGGCAATCGGTGCCTTGCCGAGGCCGAAGCTGAGCATCACCGCCACCCCGAGCATGCCAATGCCTGCGCCCAACCACAGCGCCGACGGTACGCCGTGATGATCCACCATCCAGCCACCGAACAACGAACCCGAGGCAATCGCCACCTGGAACATGGTGACCAGCATCGCCGAACTCGCTTCCGGCAACTGCGGCGAAGTCAGTTGCATCCAGGTGCTCACACCCAGCGGAATCGCGCCATAGGCAATGCCCCATGCCAGCACCGCCAACACCACACCCGCTCCCTGCAACTGCGGCAACGCCAGTTGCGCGATGACCATCAGCAGCACCACCGCACCCAACGACGCCCGCAGATGCCGGGCAACCCCGCTGGCCATGGCGAAGTTGGCCAGCATGCCGACCAGGCCGAAGCCCAACAGGATCGAGGTGATGGCGCCCGTCGAGTAGCCCGCTTCACGGCCAAGAAATGGCGCGATGTAGGTGTAGGCCGAGAAGTGCGCCGCCACCACCAGGCCCAGCAGCAACATGCTGCGCCGGGCGTTTTTGCGCGCCAGGAAGCTCAGCAGCGCGCGCACCTGCAAGCCGTCCCGGGATGGCAATGAAGGCAGGGTCAGGCCTTGGGCGATCAAGGCCAGCAGCGCTAATGCCGCGGCAACGGCAAAGGACACGCGCCAGGAGAACAAGCTGCCGAGAAAGGTGCCGAACGGCACGCCAAACACGGTGGCCAAGGTAATGCCGGCGAAGATCAACGCCGTGGCTTTGGCGGCGTTCGATTCACTGACCAGTCGCCCGGCCACGGCAATCGCCACCGCCCAGAAACCACCCAGCGCCACCCCCAACAACGCCCGTCCCAGCAGCATCACTGGCAGCGAAGGCGCGATGGCCGACACCAGGTTGGCAATCAACTGCAACAGCGTCAGCAACAACAGCAACTGCCGGCGGTTCATCCGCCCAGCCCCCAACATGATTGCAGGCGCAGCGATGGCGGCGACGATCCCCGGCACGGTCACCATCAACCCAGCCACCCCGTCGGTGATGCCCAGGCTGCTGGAGATAGACGGCAGGACGCCAACGGGCAGGTATTCGGTGGTGACAAAGGCAAAGGCGCCCAATGCCACCGAATACACCGACAGCCAGTCGCGCCAGGAGGACGGCTGCCCCTGGGCGAGCGCGGGGTTGGCCGGTAATGCAGGTGAATCGTTCATGGCAAAGCTCCACTGAAATGAGTGGAGCCATGCTAGGTACCCCGCCGCCGGGGAAAAATGGGCTGCAGATCCGATCACTCTGGAGCGATGACTCCGCAATCGAACGCGCGTGCGTACGATGGCGCGGGATCAACTGATCTTGTTCAGCGGTCGGTAATCGCCAGACAAGAACACACCCACCGGATTCTTGGGCCGATACGTGCCCACCGTGGTCACCCGCTGCTGCACGCTGTCATCGATGCATTCCTGGCCGAAGGTCTTGGTGCCGACCGGCCGGAAATACCGGGCATTGAGCAAGCGGTAGGTTCCACCGAGGAAATCACTGTAGGAGTCGGTGACGTCCGGCAGGTTTTTCGGCTGCCGGGGAATTTTCATCGGGTCCAGCTCCAACCCGCAGTCCATGGCCTTGTTGGCCATCCAGCGCAGCGGAATATCCGACAGGTTGTTATCGGCATAACCGCCTCCGACGTTGGCATGGGCCCCACAGAACCACAGCTGCTCCATGACCTGATTGGGCTTGGCGATCGGGTCCCACAGCGTGCACTCGTAGTTTTCCCGATGTTCATCGATGGCCACGGCATGGAAGGCATTGCGCACAATCCCGCTGAGTTCAGTGTCGTGAAATTCGTAATATTTGTGGTTGAACCACTCGGCCGACTTGAACGGAACACCCAGCGCCCCGACCGTGTCCCAGACGCCCAGGAAGTGGATCTCGATTTCCCGCGAGTAGCTTTGCCGAAAGTACTGGGCGTTTTCGGTGTCGGCGCTGGAGTCACGGGTGCGGTACAGGCTGTAGGCCTCATCGATACGATTGAGGTGTCGTTTGGTCAGCAACCCGACGTTTCGAATCAGCCCCACCAGGCTGCGCGCCGAATAAGCGCCGCGACTGAAGCCGATGATGTACACCTGATCACCGTCTTCGTAACTCTTGGCCAGGGCCAGGTAACCTTCCTTGATCTTCTTTGACAGGCCGACCCCGAATGCCCCGCCTTCAAGCTTGTCGTACCAATCGGTGCCCACACCGGCGATGTACACCGCATGCTGGACAGTGCCGTCCTTGTGCGCGGGCAGGATCGCATCATGCAATTTAACGACGTTGGTGCTCGAGTCGCCGTCGATTTCCGGCGCCTGATCCGGCAGGTTCCAGGTACCATCAAAGGCGATGATGATTTTTTTTGGCATGACTATCTCCCTTCAGTAACGGGCATTGCTTGATCGCTGCGTTGCGGCGCGACCATGCGAAACCGGATGTTGATGTCGTCGGAAACCACACCGCTGGCGAACTCCCCTTCGCCGATGTTGAAGTCACTGCGTTTAAGCGTTAACTGACCGTCGAAAATGCCGATGGCGTTCTCCACCTTTAGCAGAACCGGCACCACCACCTCCCGTGTTTGCCCACGGAGCGTGAGGTGACCGGTGATCTGATAGCGGTTGTTGCCCAGGTCTTTGGCGCCGTTCGACTCAAAAATCGCCTGCGGATAAACCGCCGTATCGAACCAGGCGGTTTTCTTCAGTTCGCTGTTGGCGTCGCTGCTGCCGGCATCGATGCTGTCGAGCTCGATGATCAACCTGGCATGGGCCGATTCGGGCCTGACCGTGTCGAAATAGAGGCTGCCTTCGAACCTGGAAAAGGTGCCATACACGCTCGCCCCCACCTGGTCATAGGTAAAGCTGATGGTACTGGCCGTGGTGTTGACATCGGCGTACTGCGCCGCCTCGGCGACGGGCTGCACGCCCGCCGCGAAGAGGGCCGCCAGGAGGGTGAAACGAGGGAATCGAAAGTTCATGGAACGCTCCGGGCCAGAGCCTCCTCAGGGGTTGAGGTGGCCAGCGCACGCCAGCCAGCAACAGAAGGACTAAAGCAAAGAACGGCGCTTTATTCCACCTCATACCCGTTGTGGCGGATCGCCAGCATTCGCGATGCGCCAGACGTCAGGCGTATTCCGAGATACCTACACCAACCGCTCAATCTTCTGATGCTTCCACACCTGTTTGTAGTACAGCGTCTGCAACGCCAGCATCCCCAGGTACGCCAGCGGAAACGCCATCCACACCCCCGGCAGCCCGAACCGCGCATCCAGCAGGTACGCCGCCGGCAATTGCACGCCGACCACGCACACAATGGAAATACCCACCGGCACCATCACCGTGCCACTGGCGCGCATGATGCCGCCGATGACCGCCTGGAAGCCGAACACCAGCAGGCTCCAAAGCATGATGTGCAACAGGTGTTCGGCCATGCTTTGCGTCGCCTCTTCGGTGAGGAACAGGCCCAGCAACCAGTGCGACAGCGCATAGCTCAACACCACCAGGCCGCCGGTCAGGCACAGGCTGATCATCAGCCCCGTGCGCAAAATCGAGCCGATGCGTTCGATGCGCCCTGCCCCAATCGCCTGCGCACCGAGGATCGACGCCGCGATCGCAATCGACAGCGCCGGGAACTGCACGTAATTGACGATCTGCGTCACCGCGCCATACGCCGCCGTCGCCTGGGAACCGTGCTGGTTCACCAGCGCCAGGATCACCAGCTCCGACAGCGACAACACCACCATTTGCAACCCGGTCGGCAAGCCGATGCGCAGCACCTTGCCCAGGATCGCCCCGTCCAGCTTCATCGCCGCGAAAAACTCCCGGTCCGGCGCCAACGGATGCCCCCTGCGAATCAAGCGCCACGCCAGCCAGCCCATCGCCGCCAGGTTACTGACCAACCCGGCAAACGCCGCACTCTGAATCCCCATCGGCGGCAACCCCACCCAGCCGCGAATCAACGCCGGCGTCAGCGCCAACCCGATACAGGTCGAGACCACCAGCGCCAGCAGCGGCGACAAGGTATCGCTCACCCCGCGCAGCAACTGGGTGAACAGCACGAACACCAGCAGCGTCGGCATGAACCACAACATCACATGGGCATACGCCACCGCATCGTCCAGCACATCCGCTGGCGTCCCCAACCCCACCAGCGACGCCCGCGCAAACACACTCCCCACCACTGCCGCGACCAGACCGATCAACAAGCCCAACAACAAGGTCGACCCGGCGATGGCCTTCACCAAATGCTTCTCCCGTGCGCCCCAGGCCTGCCCGATCAACACCCCCGCCCCCGCGCCGAGGCCGATGATCAGGGCGATGAAGAAAAACACGATGGGGAACATGCCGGACACGGCGGCCAGGGCCTGGGTGCCGAGCATTTGGCCGATGTAAATGCTGTTGACGGTGCCGGACATGGCCTGAAGGAAATTCGACAGGACCATGGGGGCGAGAAACAGGAGATAGGTTTTCCAGAGGGGGCGTTGGGGTTGGGTGGGGGTTTGCATGGGGCGGAGGTCCATCTCGACGGCGTGAGGGTTGATAGGGATAGCTTCGGTGAGTTACGAGCCAGGGGCAATGAACATTTGAGGATTGGGTTTGGATTTCTGGCGTGGGGGGCGAAAGGTCTGAGGTTTCGTCGTCGTGGGTCCTACAAAAAGCTCGGAATGGCTCACCTACCGCGCGGATTCCATGCCGCTTATAGTCTGCGCCGTCACCCAAATGACGATTCGGGTTTGGCGACCTGACAACGGACGGACGTTGGTTTCGTTTTATCTGGGCCAAAAAAGCAGGCCGTCGTTGCGGGTCGCTGGGGTGAAAATGACCCCGGTTCTTGAACAAGGCCAAGTATCTGCATAGTCTTGCCGAGCGTTTCCATCGATAGCCATTGGCGCCTATTGATCGTCGACTGGGAAGTGGGGCTGCGATCGACCTGTGTTCGAGGTATCGACCAACTGTTATGAGGGACGACCGTTCAATGAGGAAACATGCGTTCAGCAAAGATGAACTCAAGCAAGTGGCAGTCCAGACCGATGCTGCTGATGTGCCTTCTTTATCTACTGGCTCCGAGCACCGTCGCTGCGCTGGAAACGCGTGAGACGATGACGATCCTGGCAGAGGATGCAGCCCCGCCATGGTCGGAGCATGACGGCACGGGTTACGCCAATGATGTAGTGGTCGCCGCCTTCAAGGAAATGGCGGTCGACGTTCAGCTCAAAGTCGTACCCTACGCCCGGTGCAAGTACATGGTGCTCAATGGCACGAACATCGCTTGCTTTAACATGAGTTGGTCGCCCGAATTCGAGGGCAAGATCAAGCTGGCCGCGCAACCCATCTTTACGGTTAACAATGACATTTTCGAACAGGTGGACGCGCCCTTGCCCAAGCCAAGCAAAGGCACATGCACCTTGCCGCCCGGCACAGTAGTGGGCTCGGTCAGAGACTACGAGTACTCGACCCAAGCCACAGCGCTACGGTCCGCGGGAATAGTGTTTGAGAGCGCCGAATCTGATGGGCAAAACCTTCAGAAGCTCGCTGCTCGCCGTCTGTCTGCCGCCTTGATCGTGACCAATGACCTGGAAGCAAAAGACCAGAAGGCCAAACTGGCGGGCACAGAAGAGGCTGTTCGGTTTGCCTTCAGTTGCGGGGTGGTAACCGCGACCATAGGCTTTAGCCTGACTCACCCTGACGGATTGCGGGCGTTGAAGATCTATGAGGAAGGCTATCGGCGCATACAGGCTAACGGCGTGCTCGAGCAAATCCATATCCGCCGGTTCCCCTCGCAACCTGTCGTTGATTGATGACGGGAAAATGGGGACTGATCTGTTTTTTCACTGCACTTTATAAAGCCGTCACCCCAACGCGAGCTGACCACTCCAGTTTTTGAACATGCAATGCACCACAGGGATACACAGGAAGTACTGTCTAACCGTTAAGAATAGAAGGTTCCTGCGCTGCATCGATTCGCCAAGGATTTTGAGAGGCTGCATTTGGTCGTTTTCTGCCTGTGGCGACCGGCTGAAAACGGCCAGAAGCAATGGGTTGCCTAAAAAACCAGGCAATTCACGCACCTTTCAGGCCAGCGAAAGGTCAATGGCGGCTGCCAGGAGGCATCGGACATCCGCCGCGCTGGTCGTGTCTCGAAGTGCATCGTTGATCGAGTAAAGCCAACGCGCGTGAGGTCTGCGATAATGACGACCACAGCGGCGCGATGGCATATCGAGTGCTCGTGCCACCATCCGCTACTCGGGTTTGGAGGACTCCATGCGTGACATTATTGACGGCTTTCTGCGCTTTCAGCGCGAGGTTTATCCGCAACGCGTCGAGCTTTTCAAGCAGCTCGCGACGACACAAAATCCGAAGGCGCTATTCGTCACCTGCTCAGACAGTCGTGTTGTGCCCGAACTCCTGACACAGCGCGAGCCGGGTGAACTGTTCGTGATTCGCAACGCCGGCAACATTGTGCCGTCGTATGGTCCCGAACCCGGCGGCGTCTCGGCCACCGTCGAATATGCGGTCGCAGTGCTCGGCGTACAGGACATCGTGATCTGCGGTCACTCGGACTGCGGAGCGATGGGCGCGATTTCACGCTGCACGTGTCTGGATCATCTTCCGGCAGTCGCTAACTGGCTACGTCACTCGGACGCCGCGAAAGCGATTAACGCGGCGCATGAGTTCGACACGCCACGCGCGAAACTCGATGGCCTCGTGCGCGAAAACGTGATCGCGCAACTGGCGAATCTGCGTACGCATCCATCGGTGGCCCTCGCGCTCGAGCAGGGGCGCATGAATCTACACGGCTGGGTCTACGACATCGAGGCGGGGTGCATCGATGCGCTGGACGGCGCGACACGACAGTTCGTTTCACTTGCCGAGTCGCCGACCACCGTGGCGATCGCTGCGCGCAACGGCAAACAGATGTAATGGCGACCGACAAGTGAGGGTGGCCGCATGACTTCAGGTCATTCGTGAATGTCTGTTTTAGACCAATAGCTGCCCTTCATGATCGGCAGCTATTGGCAACAAGCAGCACTTGCCGACACCAACCTGCAGCGAGTGTCGGCAATGGGTCGCACTACTTCGAAACCACCAGCGCCGGTGGCTGCCAGCTGCCTTCGCCAGCGGGAAGAATCGAAGGCGGTGCGGTCTTCGGCCAGTAGAGACGCATCACCAGATAGACCGTATCGTCAGGCGCCGGCAGCCAGTTGCTTTCTTTTGCCTTGCCGGGGGAGTCCTTCTGGATGTACAGCGTCAGTGAGCCATCCGCGTTTTTCTTCATGGCCGACAGCATCGGCGAATTGATCAGGTAACGGTTGAGCGGGTTGTTGATCAGCAGCTGGCTCTTGCCGTCGTACAGGGTCACCGACCAAAAGGCGTTCACTGGCGGCAGCTTGCCCGCCGGGAAGGTCAGCGTGTAATTGCGCTTGCTGGTATCCAGCGTCTGGCCTTTACCGTCGGTGCGGGTATAGGGGTACATCGCCTCAACGGCGTCATTGCCGTAAAGGCCGCCCTTCGCGGCGCCGGCACGCATCAGCCAGTCGCCCTTGTAGAACGCCTGGTCGCCAAAGAACGCGCCGACGTTCCAGCCGTTGATGTTTTTCATGCCGCTGGAGAGAAACTTGTCGACCTTCTCATCGCCAGCTTTCATCCCCAACAAGACCACCGCCTTGTGTTCAAGCGAGAGGTCTTTGAATTCGAAGCGCCGGCCGGGGCCTACGCCGATGCTGGCCAGCTTCGACCGAATCGCCTTGTCGTCAGCCGATGGCGGCACATACTCCAACGCGGCCGACAGGTACTCGAAGAAATTGTCCTTGATGCCAGCCGTGGTGGCCGGTACGAAATCAATCTTCGGGGCCGCGACCGGCGCTGGTTGATGGAGGAAGGCTGAAAGTGGCTGGACCTTGTAACCCGCCTGAACCTTCTCGACATTGGGCATGTCGGCTGGATTGAACAACTGGGTCCGGATCAGCGTCAGTGAGAAGGGAGTCGTGGAGTTGAACACTTTATCGATGCCAGGCGGTGTCGCCCCTTTCCAATCGGGGCCTGCAATCAGATAGCTCCCGGGGGCACTTGCAGTTGCCCGGCTGCCGATGTAGCCGTAGTTATAGGTGTTGCCGTCGATTAGCTGCACCGAGTAGTAGCGCTTTTTGGAGACTGCCGGCACGGTGATCACGAGAGGCTCTGCGCGCAGGTCGGTCCAGAGTATCGAGTAGGGGGTGTCACTGTTTGGCGTAATGACGGCGGTATCAGCGGGTGTCGCGACCCGATGCTCGTTATGCAGTTGATTGAAGGGGGCCTTGAACTGGCTGGATTTGGGGTCCACCGCGAACTCGTTCATCACGGCGTAGTTCATGACCAGCGGCAAGCCGTAAATAAAGCCTTCCTCGGCGATCGCCTTGGTCTGCTCGAGGCTCGGCGCGGGTACGCCCTTGGCCACGTCCGCCTTGTCTGCCTGTGCGATGGGGTCGTTCTTGCTCGCACACCCCGTGAAAAGCGTTGAACCCACCACGACGAGTGCCGCAGCCATTGTCCAGCCCCGGTTAGACTTCCTGTTCATTTTCACCTCGTTTGTTCTGAGCAACGTTTTGCTGTCGACTGGCATGCACCACCCAGACCGCGCCCCAACTGAAACTCTGGCTGTCTCTTTACCTGGCGAATGAGTAACTCCTGCGGCGAAGCGCCAACTCACCCGCCCCGGGAGTGTAGATCACAATAAGCCAGCATCCCCTTGCGCAGCCAAGATCGTGCCCGTTATCTGTAAGCCTTGTCGCCAGGACCCATACGAGATGATGTTCAAATTCCGTCAGGTCACACGCACTATATAAATCCGCCCCCCATTTCAGTCATTTAAGATGGCCACACTGGTTTACCGGCATGACATGAAAATCCCGGTCTAGTGCTGGTTTTTAAATTATGCGCGGGACTTCTAAGGAATGAGGGCTACCAGATCAGTATCGCCTACGTCGACACCACCTTGTGACAGCAAAGTAGTAGCTTGGCCTCGGTGATGAGTCTGATGGTTGAAGAAATGCATGACCAAGCCATAAAAGCTCTTGTCAGCGGGAGCTCCTTTCATGCTTGTGTAATTGAGGGTGTAATCTAAATCTGACTCTGTAATGGAGCGAGACCACTCGACAATTACCTGATCGAGCCAAACGCGATATGTCGAAAGTTCTCGGATATTTGAGAGCAGTAACTGGTCGAGGCTTTGGGGGGCAGGAAGCTGTCGAATCGGCTCCAGAGCCAAGTAATTCGCTGGGTGCTGGGCAAATCGCTTTAGCCAGATTGTGTCCCCGACCACCAGGTGGTTTAACGTCCCGAGAATAGAACCAAAGAATGCTTTCCTGTCCACTGACAGCTCTTCATCTGTCAGACGTCTGGCCGCTTCATAAACCTTTGCGTTCATCCAGTCGTTATAGATCGCCATCAGGCAGATATGGTCGATGCGGCCCATCGTATTCATCCTTTGAATGATTACTTGACAAGCGATCCACGCTCATTTGGGGCCATTCTAGAGCAGGGCTTTTTAAATCGCCCCTGATTTCGCAGGCACCTGTCCCAGAAAATGGAGACGAAAATGGGTGTCCCCATTATTTCCCTGGATCCGACGTGCGACTCGTTGCAGCCCAAAGGTTCATGATGGACCGCTTTCCGTACCGCTCCCTTGCGTAATCACTGACCAGATCATCCCCCGATGGTTTCTGGCAGCCTGGCGATCACCTTGATCTCGAACTGATAACCATAAAGCCACGTGACGCCCACGCCGGTCAGTGTCGGCAATCTGGTCGATGGCGGGGGTAGCATCAAACTGCGCGTGTTCATCGATTGGGTCGCTGAGTTGATGGGCAGGCGTTAAACCATCAATTTCCGGCTGAATTTAGTTTCCATCACAATATGCGACGCGGTGTGCGCCACGCCTTTGATCATGTTGATCCGGGTCAGCTCGGCATTGAGTTCACTCAGCGTCGACGTGGCGAGATGGATGATGAAGTCGGATTCGCCCGAGACCGCATACACCGCCTGCACCGCATCCATCTTGCGAAGCGAGGTCATGACATCGGTATAACTCTTGTTGGTGCAAGAGGTCATGGTGAAACAGTTGATTGTCTGCTGGAGTCTGTTCTGGTCGATGCGCACGCTGTAACCGGTAATGACCCCGGCCTTTTCCAGGCGGGCGATGCGTTCTTGCACCGAAGAGCGTGAGACCTCGAGTTTACGTGCCAAGGATGCCGTGGGCTCGCGGGCGTTGGCCTGCAGCAGGCCAAGCAACTGCCGGTCCTTATCAGTCAGGTTAAACAACGGACCGGGATTGTGCGCATCCATCAACACTGCCTTGACCTCACTGTGATTTTCAGTTTTTTTGACTCGCCCTGTACTGCGAACGCGTTTCCTGAAACTTGTCCATCATTTTCAGGCCGGCATATACCGTTTGCGCCGCAGCCGGGCCGAGCGGGCCGCCATTCCATTCCAGGCCGTAGGCATCGAAAAGACGGTAGCGATTGGTCTCGCCGCAAATGGCTTCGGCAATGACGCGCCCGCCGATAGGCGCCGTGTTCATACCATGGCCACCAAATGATGTACATGCCCATAGCCCCTTCCCGAGAGGGCCGATGTGAGGCATCTTGTGCCGCGCATAACCCATCAGTCCCGACCAGGCTTTTTCGATCTTGATGCCGCGCAATTGCGGATACACATCGAGGATGTCTTCGGTCAGCAACTGCCCCAGGCGCTTTTCGTCCTGCAGGTTCCTGGTGGTGATACGACCGCCCCAGAGCAGTCGGTCACCTTCGACGATTCGGTAATAGTCTGAGGCCCGGCGATTATCACCCACGGCATCGGTGGTGCCTACCGCATCGGCCAGCCGCTCGCCCAAGTGTTCGGTCAGTACCGCGTAGGTCGCAATGGGCAGAAAGGCACGGCGTAATTTACCGAACTCGGGGCCGCCATAACCGCCGCAGCAATACACCACGTTGGCGCAATCGACAGTGCCCCGGTCAGTGATGACTCGGTGTCGCCCGCTTCGGCTCTCGACACGGGTCATCGGCGACTGTTCGTAAATCTTTGCCCCGTTGCATTCAATCAGCCGACCCAGGCCCAAGCAGTAGTTCAAGGGATGGAAGTGAAATCCATGGGTATCGCGCAGAGCCTGGAAATACCGCTCCGTCTTGAGCTTTTCACGCACGGCCTGGCGATCCAGGTAGTCGAGGTGGAAGTCGAAATCCGTCGCCATCCTGTCGCGCAAACGCTTGAGATTATCGCCATCCTCGTAGCGAACCACGCTCAATTTTCCAGGCGTTGGCGAGCAACCTGGCAGTTGATGACGGGCGATCATGTCGCGAACAGTGTCGACACCTTCGAGCGACAATTTGAACAGGGCGGCGGCTGTCGCTTTTCCGCAGCGCCGCTCGATGGATGACAATCCTTCGGACCAGCCCTGAAGGACGAAGCCACCGTTACGGCCGGAGGCCCCCCAGGCAACACGGCCTGCCTCGAGCAGCACCACGGACTTTCCTCGTGAGACCAACTCCCAGGCCGTGCTCAGCCCCGCCAGGCCCGCGCCGATGACGCACACATCGGCCTGGACATTGCCTGACAGCGCCGCGCGCTCAGTCGTGTCGTTCATCGTGGCGGTGTAGTAATTGTTGTTATACGTGTACATGAAGTCCCTTGTCCTTCTTCGCGGCGCAGTCATACAGGGCGCCGCGTTTGGAACGGGCGCCTGCAATGATTGGGTTTATTGCTCTGGAATTTATTGCACCCGGAGTTATTGCACCTGGGTGAGATCGGCGCCGTACCACTTCTCGGAAAGTTGCTTGAGCGTTCCGTCGGCTTTCATCTGCGCAATGGCCTTGCTCAATTCGCTATTGAACGCCTCATCGCCTTTATCCACGGCGATGGCCAGCGGTTCGTAATAAGCGGGTTTGCCTTCCACGCGTACGATGGGATAGCCATTCTTGACGGCCGCGACGACGGTTGGAAGCGCAGACAGGGTGGCGTTCAGACGGACCCCGTTGCCCATACGCAAATCATCCAGAGGGCCCATGCTGTCGCCATACGTCTTCACCTCGCCGGGTGTGACGTCGTAGGTGAACGCCGGCACATCGGCGGCGTCGATCTTGAGCCGGCGATTGATATAGTCCTCCGACGTGGTGCCTGCTTCGACGCCGATGATCTTGTCGTTCAGGTCCGCCGCCTTTGCCCCGGCCGCGTCCTTGTGCACGGCGAATACATAGGGCGTGTAGTAGTAGATCGCGGGGAAGTCGAGGACTCGGGAGCGCTCGGTGGTTGGCGTCATCGAACCGACCGACAAGTCCCAGCGATTCGACCAGCGCCCTGCGGTGATGATCCCGTATTCGGGGGTGACGAAGTCGACCTTGCTACCCAGGCGTCGACCGATTTCGGTGGCAACATCGATATCAAAACCTTGCAACTTGTTGTCCGGCCCCAGGAACGATTGTGGTGGCCAGTTGGCGGCCGTGGCCACTTTGATCACCTTGGTTTCATGGATGCGGTCGAGGGTCGAGCCCGCCCAGGCGGCGCCTGAGCTGATCGTGACGGCTGTGGCGATAGCCGCTGTGGTGAAGAAGCGAGTGATCGAGATCATGAGTAAGCCTCCAGGTGTTTGAGTGCAGGTCTTTGTTGTTTTTATCGATGACGTTGGACGGTGTGACGATGCTGCTCAGTGGCTGAGAATCTGTGACAGAAATTCTCGGGCGCGTTCATGCTGCGGGTTCTCAAAAAAATCATTGGGTTTGGCCTGCTCGACGATACAACCCTGATCCATGAAGATGATCCGGTCGGCGACCCGCCGGGCAAACCCCATCTCGTGGGTGACGCACACCATCGTGATGCCGTCCTGAGCGAGCTCGCCCATGACATCCAGCACTTCCTTGACCATTTCGGGATCAAGTGCCGAGGTGGGTTCGTCGAACAGCAAGATGCGTGGTCGCATGCAGAGGGCCCGGGCGATGGCAACGCGTTGCTGCTGACCGCCGGAGAGCTGGCTGGGGTACTTGTCCGCCTGGTTCCCGATCCGCACTCGATCCAGGTACTCGTAAGCCAGTTGGCGAGCCTGCGACTCATCGAGCCTGCTCACCAGGCGCGGCCCCAGCATCAGGTTCTCCAATACCGTCATGTGCGGAAACAGATTGAACTGTTGGAAGACCATGCCGACCTGGCGCCGGATGCTGGCCACGCAGGCGGCATTGCGGGTCAACTCGATTCCGTCGATGAACACTTTGCCTTTCTGGAAATCTTCCAGCAGATTCAGGCAGCGAATCAACGTCGATTTTCCGGAACCCGATGGACCACAGACGACCACTATTTCGCCGCTGGAAATGTGCAGGTCGATGCCCTTGAGCACATGAAAATCGCCATACCATTTTTGCATCTCGTGAATCGATATGGCGGGATACGGGGCAGTGACTGCTGAAGCTGACGGCTGATTCATCGTAAGGCTCCTGATTCAGCGGTGGGCGCGATTGAAGTGCTTTTCCAGACGCGACTGAACGGTTTCCAGCACGATCGACAGCAGCCAATACAGCACGGCTGCGGTGATGAGCATTTCCAGGTGACGGAACTCGGCGCGTCCTTGTGTTCGCGCCAGGAACATCAGTTCCCAGACGCCGATCACGGACACCAGTGAGCTGTCCTTGAGCATCGAGATGAACTGGTTGCCAGTGGGCGGAATGATCAGGCGCATGGACTGCGGGAGAATGACCCGGGTCATTGTTTGAAATGGGTTCAGGCCAATCGCCCGGGAGGCTTCCCACTGCCCCCGCGGGATGCTGCTGATCCCCGCACGGAAGATCTCCGTCATATAGGCGCCGTAGCAGAGCGAGAGCGCCAGAATCCCTGCCGGCACGGCGCCGACCACGTAGCCGAGCTGAGGAATGCCCAGGTAAATGAGATAGATCTGGATGAGCAGCGGAACACCTCGGAAAAACGAGGTGTAGAAGCTCGCGATGGCAATGGCGAAACCGTTGGAAGATAAACGCGCGGTCGCTCCCAGCAATGCCAGGACAAACGCAATGGCAATGGAAATCGCGGACACGTAGACGGTGGTGAAAACCCCTTGGGTGATCATGAAGCCGACTTTGGTCGCGATGAAGCTGTAAGAAAGATTGAAGGTGTCGAAGAATAAAAGGAACAGCACCAGCAATTCGCACCAGACCGTAATGATCTGCGCCCGCAAGGGAAACCGCCCAAGGATGAACAGGTTCAGTACGGCCGTGATCGTGAAGGTCCCCCCGACGGCGATGTCACGCGCCAGAGGAGCTTTCAAGTCGAGAACGATTGGCCCCATCAACGTGGAAAGACGGCCTTCACCTACACCGCAGACCAGCGTGATGATGAAAATGACTGCAGCGACTCCCCCCATGAACAGGGCACTGTCAGTCATGCGCGCCTTGACGATATGGTCTTTGTACATGGCTTACGCTCCTTAGGGGTGTCCCTTTGTTGTAAGCCAATTATGAGTGTGCGAAATGCCGGGCGGGACCCGGCAGAATATTGGATTTATCGGTTTTTTCCGGCATATCGGTGGTTATGACCCTGACATCTGCTCAGGACTCCCGGCCATTCTGACGGCAGGCTTTTTTTGGATTGCGCCCGAGCGCCATAAAGGAGGACCTGGATTTTATCGATCGCTGCAAGGCTTTTATCGACTGCGCTCTCCTCCGGGTGATGACACGCGTCTGGCTAACTGAGCAGATGCCATCGACGGGAACATCTTTCTCCGTGAGGCGATACACAGTTTCCCCATCATTGTTGGCTGGGCTTCGGTGACTCCTGTAGGTGATGCGTAATTTGCATCATCAGGTAACGATGTCTCCGGTAGCATACCCTCAGTTATTCAGGAGCCTGGACCCATGGACACGAACACGATGCTGGCTTTTACCCTGGTCGCCGCGATTGCCATCGCCAGCCCCGGGCCCGCGACATTAATGGCGATCAACAACAGCCTCGCCCACGGACAACGCAGCACGATCTGGTCCTCGCTGGGCAATGCCACTGGCCTGTTCTGCCTGTCGGGGGCTGCAATGCTGGGGTTGGGGGCGCTGCTTGCCAGCTCCGAAGGGTTGTTCAACATGGTAAAGATTGTTGGCGCCGGGTATCTGTTCTACCTGGGGGTGAGGCAGTTGCTCAATAAGACGCCGCTGCTGGCTGATGGCATTCATGAGGGCCTGAGCCGCAGGCCCACACGGCTAAAACTGTACAGGTCGGCGTTTTTTACCGCCCTCTCCAACCCCAAGGCGACGCTGTTTTTTACAGCGTTATTCCCGCAGTTCATCGATCAAGGCGCAGCCCTGTTCCCACAATTCATGATCCTGACCGCGATTTTCATGGCGCTTTCAGTGTCGTCGTTGAGCCTGTATGCCGCGCTGGCCTCACGCGCCAAGGGCCTGCTGGTACGACCCGAGTTGTCCCGCTGGGTTAGCCGGGTGGTGGGGGTCACATTCATCGGGTTTGGCGCTGCGATTCTCGCTATACGCCGGCAGACGGCCTGAGACTTGAGTATCGGCACCTTTGGCAGGCACTTCTCGCAGAAGACCGGACTTAGAGCAAGTCCGCAGGCTGCATCGTGAGAATGATCTTCCCGACGTTTTCGGACGACTCCATCCTGTGATGGGCATCTGCGGCGCGTGACAGGGGGAAAGTGCTGTCGACTACCGGCTCCAGGCTTCCTCCCCCTTCGAACCGTTCAAGCCAATGCTCGCGGAATCGCTTGATCATCTCGTGCTTCTCCGGCTGGGTACGGGATTTCATGACCGTGCCGATGATTTGCAGGTGACGGTAGAGAATATGCTCCAGCTCCAGGGCGACCTTCCCGCCACCGCCAAGGATGCCAACCTGGATCAGCCGCCCGCCGTTAGCGAGTGAAGCCAGGTTGCGGGCGAAGTAAGGTTCGCCGACGAAATCGATGATGACATCGACACCCCGGCCATCGGTTTTGCTGGCGATGACTTCCGCGAAATCACTGTTCTTGTAGTCGATGGCGACATCGGCACCCAAATGCTCGACGCGGGATAACTTGCTGCCATCGGTTGTCGCATAAACCGTCGCACCTGTGGCGTAAGCGAGCTGTACCGCAGCGGAGCCAACACCACCCGCGGCGGCATGAATCAAGACCGAGTCACCTGGCTTGAGTCGAGCCAGATGCATCAGCGCCTCATGAGCGGTGACAAACACCTCGGGAATCGCCGCCGCGTGCACGTAATCCAGTTGAGCAGGAATTGGCATGGCCATGCGGTAGTCAATGCGTGCCAGCTCGGCATACGCCCCGCCACCCACCACGCCCATCACCCGATCCCCCACTTCGAAACCAACGACGGCATTGCCTTTTTCAATGACCTCGCCTGCGATCTCAAGTCCGATGATGGGCGAATCTCCAAAATCAGGACGCCCGTAGCCACCGGTGCGATGCGTCAGATCCGCGCGATTGACACCGGCCGCATAGACCCGCACCAGCAAGTCGGCAGGGCGTACTAGCGGGTCGGGAACATCGCTCAACTTCAGTACGTCGGGGTGGCCGAATTCTTCAATGGTGATGGCTTTCATGGTTGCTTCGCCTGCGATTGAGTGAATGTGGCATTGGCAATGGCGGACGCGGTGATGGCGGCCGGGAAACCGGCATAGAACGCCAGGTGGGTGATCGCTGCGGATATTTCGTCATGGGTGACCCCATTGCTGACCGCGCGCCGCAGGTGCGCAGGCAGCTCTTCGGAGTGACCACCGGCAATCAATGCAGCCACCGTTATCAGGCTGCGGTCACGTGGAGACAGTGCCGGATCACTCCAGATTTGCGGATAGAGCGTAGCGTCGACGAACTGCGCCAGCTTTGGGGTGAACGCTCTGGCCGCTTCACGAGGGCTGCTGAAATTGATGTTCGACATTTCGGGCGTCCTTAAATCTGGCTGATGAATTTGTTGGTCAGATAGTGTTCGATGCCTTCAATGCCGCCCTCTGAGCCATGACCGCTCTCCTTTATGCCGCCGAAGGGAAGTTCAGTAGCAACAATTCGGTATTGATTGATCCCGATCATTCCGGCCTCGAGGCCATCTGCGACGTCAATGGCGGTTCGAGCGTTAGCGGTAAAGGCGTAGGCAGACAACCCGTAGGGAAGGCGGTTGGCCTCTTCCAGGCCGTCGGCCAACGTATCGAAGGGCATCAAAATCGCGATCGGGCCGAAGGGTTCTTCATGCATGACCCGAGCGTCCATGGGCACATCAGCCAAAACGGTGGGCTGGAAGAAAAAGCCTTGTCCTGGCAGGCCTTCGCCACCGGCAAGCACCCGCGCGCCTTTCTCGACGGCGTCAGCCACCAGTTCTTTCATCTTTGACAATTGCCTTGGGTTGGCGAGTGGCCCGACCTGAGTATCGGGATGCAGGCCGTTGCCGATTCTCAGGGCGTTGGTTGCTGCAACAAAGTGATCAGTGAACGCCTGATAAGCACCACGCTGGATCAGGAAGCGTGTTGACGAGATACAGACTTGCCCTGTCCCCCGGAACCGATTCGCCACGCCTTCTACTGCCGCCTTTTCAATGTCGGCGTCTTCAAACACCAGCACAGGGCCGTGGCCGCCCAGTTCCAAAGTGATTGGCTTGACGCCTGCGGCTGCCCTGGTCGACAGCAGTCGCCCAATCGGTACGGAACCGGTGAAGGTCACCTTGCGAATGATCGGCGAGGCAATCAGGTGGCTGGAGACTTGATCGGGCACACCGAAAACGACTTGCAAAACGCCTTTGGGCAAGCCCGCATCATCAAGGGCGCGAGCGAGGGCCAGCGCCGTGGCAGGGCTCTCTTCACCGGGTTTGAGAATGACGCTGCAACCTGCCGCCAAAGCAGCTGACAACTTGCGAGCCGGAGTAATGGCCGGAAAGTTCCAGGGCGTGAAGGCTGCGACCGGGCCGATGGGCTGGCGCTTCACCAGTTGCAAGACGCCTGGGCGGTTGGCCGGCACGACGCGGCCATCGATGCGGCGGGCGCTTTCGGCGAACCATTCAAAATACTCCGCTGCACGCGTGACCTCGTCCATGCTTTCGCCAAGGGGTTTGCCCTCCTCCAGCGTCATCTGGGATGCGATGTGTGGCGCTCGCTCCAGGATAAGATCAGCGGCACGTTTGAGAATTTTTGCGCGCTGGTCTGGCACCATCTGACGCCACGTCTGGAAGCTGAGCCGGGCGACTTCAAGGGCGTGGTCAAGGTCGGCTGAAGTGGCCAGCGGCACACGTCCGATTTCACTTGCTGTGGCTGGGTTTATGACGGCTGCGGTGTCGCGCCCTTCAGCGCTGATCCACTCACCCCCAATGAAAAGATAGAGCGCGTCGTATGGTGTGTTCATCGATGTGGCCTTCACTTGATTGTCAGGAATCGGGCCGAAGCGCGCTGCGTCAATCCTCGCTTCGGTGGTTTGCGACAGAGCCGGTTCAGGCGGCCCATGCAACCAAGTCTATGGAGGGCGACAGGTTTGATTTAGATAGCCACGAGGGAATCATTGTTGTGTGCAGAGGGAAGATCATGCGCCGTCGTTGAGTTGTGTCCTCAACAGTCAACGTCCATGATGCGGGGTCGGTGGGTGGTGGCGTTGCGCTCACGAGCACTGAACAGCCTCAGTGGATTTTCTCTGTAATTTGAGCGTTAAACCGGTAGAAAAGGACGGTAGGGATGGACAAATTTTCAAATATGTCTGTGTTCGTAAAAGTCGTTGAGATGGGCACTTTCACTGCAGTGGCCAACCATCTGGACTCAACAGTCGGCAATGTGTCCCGTGCCGTTTCTGCGCTCGAAACAATGCTCGATGCCCGCCTGCTGCAAAGGTCCACTCGCCGTCTTTCCGTGACTGACGCAGGTCGACGATTTTACGAACGCTGTACGGCAATCCTGGCCGACCTCGAAAACGCTGAAGCCGAAGCAAGTGATTCGATCCTGGAACCCAAGGGCACGCTACGGGTTCATAGCGTGCCCGGCCTTGCGCGTCATCTGGTGACCCGCGCCGTCCTTGAGTACCGCAAGGAGTTTCCGGCAGTCACGGTCGATTTGCTGCTATCCCAACGGATGCCGAACCTGCTGGAAGACCAACTGGATGTTTCAATTCTGATTGCCAGAACGCTGCCGGATTCAGCGTACGTCAGTCAAAAGATTGGGGTCAGTCATTGCGTGCTGGTCGCGTCCCCTGCCTACCTGGCACAACATGCACCGCCGGCGAAGCCTGAAGACCTCAACGATCATCAGTGCCTGTTGCTGGGAACCGTTGATTACGCACGGGATGAATGGCAACTGAGAAGCAAATCCGGCACCGCCACTTTCGTACCCACCGGGCCGAGCTTTAGCGTAAATGATATGGATGCAATGGCAGTCGCTGTTCGATCCGGAGCGGGGATTGGCTTATTGGCCGGATTCTCGGCCATCGACGATCTGCGCTCGGGACAACTCGTGCGCGTTTTGCCGGAGTACCATACCTACGAGCGCAATGTTTATGCCGTTTACACTTCCCGCCAGTTTGTCGATGCGAAGATAACCCGCTTCGTAGAAACGCTAAAAGCGCGGGTGGGTGGCCAATTGGCAGACACTGCAAGAGAGCTTATCGGTAGGTCACCGGCTTGAGACTCTCGGGAAAGTCAGACCCTGAATGACACATCAGCCATTTCACGATTTATTTCAGCAAAGGGAGTGACTCACATGGACGTTTCCAATCAATTGCAACCCTCAGAATGTGCCGGAATGGAGGACATCAGACGCGAGATCGATGCCCTCGACCGGGCCGTTATCAAGCTGTTGGGCAAGCGTTTCCAGTACGTGCTTGCGGCTTCGAAATTCAAGACCTCTGCGGCCTCGGTGCGTGCCCGGGAGCGATTCAATGCCATGCTCGCGACCCGCCGCGAATGGGCAGAGGCCGAAGGCCTGAGCCCGGATGCAATCGAAAAGTTGTATAGCGACTTGGTTAACCACTTCATTGCCGAAGAAATGAAACACTGGTCGGCGCAATTGCCCACTACGTAATCCCGGATGATCGGATATCCAGCCTGGCGCACCGGGCGTGTCTCAGTGGTGCACCAGGTTGTGTGAAAACGCGGGCTGCCTGATGGCGCCCGCTTCGTTGGCAACCGGGTACCTGCGGCGACGTTGGGTTTTTCGCGAGCAGGCTCGCTCCTACAGGGGTATTGACCTGGACGCGGCGTTGTCACTTCGACGCGTTGCGCGGATCGTCATGGTCATCCACATACTTGAGCCCCAGCGGCCCCGTTCCGTAGACTTGCGAGATGTATTCCCCTGATTTCGCCCAATGAAAGTGCGGCGTATTGGCCGGGAGTATCACCACACTCCCCGGACCATACGCCACCAGTTTGTCCGGATCAAAAACAGTGCCGAAGCCGATGTAGAACACACCGGACATGACGGTGTAGATACGATCTTCCGGATGAGTATGGGGCATTAACTTGATGCCGTTGGGCACTTTGACTCGCACTACATAAGGTGCAGGTTTACTGGGGTCGCCGGCGATAACAGCGAGTTTCACTTCACTCGGAAAAGCCGGAAAGTTGCGCCATTCCACGTCTTCATTATGCAAGGCACCGACTTTATCGAGTGGCAAGGGTTGTGCCTGGGCCAGGGGCATTGCCGCGCTTGCGACAAGCAGGGCGGCCAGACCCGCCGTTTTGATCATGCTTTGAATCATGGGAGGCACCTTAACTGCGCGGAAGACATCATCGTCAGGCGGACTCTATTTCTGATTGGCTTTACTGATAACGGCATGATCGCGAATTACAGTTGATACCCAATGTAATCAATATGCGCCGCATAGGCTTCGCCTCTTCATCACGCTCACCTACGATGTTCTGCTCGCCCTATCAATCCCGTCGATGTTCACAATCACCTCAATGAAGTTCTCATAAAAAAACCGCGGCGTAACATGGGCTCCATACCCAACAAACAACACCCCTGGAGCACACGATCATGAAACGCCAAACCATCCTCAGCATCGCTTTTTCGATCTTCGCCGTTAACGCTTTTGCCGCGACCTCCGTTCAGCCTGTTGTCGCTGAAGGTGGCTCGGATCGTCTGATTGAAAGCCGTGTGGCTGAAGGTGGCTCGGACCGCCTGATCGAAAACCGCGTCGCCGCCGATGGTTCGGATCGCCTGCAAGGCAACACCGTCGCCGCCGATGGCTCCGACCGCCTGCAAGGCAACACCGTCGCCGCTGATGGCTCCGACCGTCTGCAAGGCAACACCGTCGCCGCTGATGGCTCCGACCGTCTGCAAGGCAACACCGTCGCCGCTGATGGTTCTGACCGTCTGCAAGGCAACACCGTCGCCGCTGATGGCTCTGATCGCCTGCAAGGCAACACCGTCGCCGCTGATGGCTCCGACCGTCTGCAAGGCAACACCGTCGCCTGAACACATCGCCTCACCGCAATATCCGCAAAAAGCCCGGCCTGATCAGCCGGGCTTTTTCGTGTTCACGGCAATTCACCCCTCTAATGTCCTTACATGAACAATTGTTCATGCCGTTGTTCACAGCCCTGCATTAATGCATGTGTTAACTGGACTTGAATCGCAACGAATGATTTGTTCGCGATCTACTGACAATTTCATCACATTTCAACCGATAGCCTTGATGATTCAGCCGCTTCGCCGACGTCACGGTGAGCGCAACGTGCGAACCGTTCATGAAAAAATCGTTAGTCAGCTTTCTGAAAAGTGATCAGGGGGCGCTGTCACTTTTGCTGGGCGTGTCCGCGCTCTTGTTGCTTTTCGGGCTGGGCGCCAGAGAGCTTTGGGGCCCGGAAACCCGCTGGGCCAATATCGCCCTGCAAATGTTGCAAACTGGCGATTATTTCGACCCTTATCTCAAGGGCATGCCCTATTACGACAAGCCACTGCCCTCCTATTGGTTGATCACGGCCACGGCCCACTTGATGGGTGGCCTCGGGCACTGGTCCCTACGCCTGCCCTCGGTCTTGTCGGCGTGGCTGAGTGTCTGGCTGGTCTACCTGATCGGCGAACAGTTGTATCGCAAAGGCACGGGCCTGATCGCTGGCTGGTTTCTGGCAACGACGTTTTTTTTCGTGTTCTGGGCTCGGGTCGCCACGGCGGACATCCTCACGGTTTGCGGTGTCCTGGGTGCGGTCTGGTGGTATTGGCGCGGTCCCAACGACACGCGCCTGAGCCGCTATCTCGTATTTTTTCTGATACTGGCGCTGACCTCGCTGTTCAAGGGTTTGATCGGGTTCATTCTTCCCGGCCTGATACTGCTGCCGCACCTGCTGGGCGAAGGGCGCTGGAAAAACCATCTCAATCCACGTCTGTGCCTGGCGCTACTGGTAGCGGGCGCGTTCTACATGTTGCCGTTCCTGCTGTCGCACCGCTATGGCACGCCAACTTATGAACAGAGCGGGCTGGATCTGGTCTTTCGGGAAAACGTGGTCCGGTTCTTTCATCCTTTCGACCAATTTGGCCCGATCTACACCTATCTGCTTTATCTGCCGGTCTACACCCTGCCCTGGGCTCCCTGCTGGATACTCGGCCTGTGGGTGGCCGTGCGCAGCTGGAAGCACACCGAGCCCAACGTTCGCTGGCTGATCGGCGGCCTGGGGTTGCTGTTCCTGTTCTTCACCGCCAGTGGCAGCCGGCGCAGTTATTACGTATTGCCGCTGGTGCCGTTTGCCCAATTGCTGGCGGCCTGGTGGGTCACCCGGCGCATGGCCGAACGCGAGGCTGCCGGTAAAGTCAGCGGCCCCGGCTGGACCAAGGGCATTGCCGGCGCGGCTGTTTTTTTATGGTTGATTCTGGGCGTCGTCTACCCCTGGACCAACGGCGGAGACGGCGGTGTCATGCAGTTCACCAAGGATGTGCGTGCCGAAGCCAGCAAAACGGCGCCGTGGAACGAATGGCGCCTGGTGCTGGTAGACGTCGACAACAAGTTGCCCATGTACCTGCAAAACCACGGCTCACCGTTCTACTACGTACTGCCGGACTCGGACCTCCCAAAAACCGGTGGCAGCCCGGCGCTCATGGCGTGGCTGGAGAAGAAAAGTGGCGAGCGCTGGAATCCCGAACGGACGATCATTTTCGAACAGTACGAAGACATCAATCGGTTGCCCCTGGGTTATCTGACTGCTGATCATCAGTTGATCACCACCAGGCCCAACAACGGAGCCCGCCTGTTTCACGCCCATGAATCCGGCAGTGCCGCGTACATTCCCAAGGTGAGAACGGACGGCTGAGGCCCCTCTTTCCCGCGTGCATAACCTTCGCGGATTTTCGGGGTAGTCGGCCGACTGCCTCATCTCGCGCTCACCTGCTTACCGCGCAGGCAGTCGCCCCCTGGCTGCGCGCCGATCTCAGTGGCAGATATTTTTTGTTTGCTACTATTACTGAACGGCATCGAGGTCTGTGGCTTGCAAAGTCAGCTGTCACCTCCCTGGCATTGATCCACTCCTTTCCAATTGCCAGATCACAGGGAGCTGCGATGCGCCTTCCAATTCTTTATGCGTTGTCAGCGCTGCTGTTTTTGAGCGGCGCGCCCTGCATTGCGCAGACCGAAGAGACCGCCAACCCCACCGCCAACCCTGCCCCAGCCACGCCGGTCCCGGTGCCCGCGAAAGATGCCGTGTTTACCCAGGAGCAACTGGATCAGATGCTGGCGCCCATCGCGCTTTACCCGGACCCACTGCTGGCACAGGTGTTGATGGCTACTACCTACCCAGGGGAAGTCGCCGAAGCGGTCACCTGGTCGAAAGCCAGTCCGGACGCCAAGGGCGATGATGCGGTCAAGCAAGTGGCAAACCAGCCGTGGGACCCCAGTGTGCAGGCGCTGGTCGCCTTCCCCCAAGTCCTGGCGACGCTGGGACAGGACCCGGTGTGGGTTCAGCGCTTGGGTGATGCCTTCCTGGCACAACCAGACGATGTCATGGAGGGGGTGCAACGCTTGCGTCATCAGGCACAAGCCGCCGGCAACCTGCAGAGCAACCAGTATCAGAACGTGACCATCCAGAACGTAGCGGCACCCGCCCCCGCACCGGCACCCACGACCACAGCGTCCGCTCCGCCCCCTGCCAGCAGCAGCTCCACCATCATCATTCAGCCCGCTGATCCGCAGGTGGTGTACGTCCCCACCTATAACCCGACCACCACCTACGGCACCTGGCCTTATCCAGCGTCGCCGCCAGCCTACTATCCACCGCCACCGGCCTATTACCCCGGTCAGGCGCTGATCGCCGGGCTGGCGTTCGGGACCGGTGTGGCGATCATCGGCGCGTTGTGGGGGCAATGCGACTGGGGCAATAACGACGTCGACATCAACGTCAATCGCTACAACAACATCAATGGCAACAACCGAATCACCAATAACAGCTGGCAGCACAACCCCGTGCATCGCAATGGCGTGCCCTATCGAGACACCAGGAGCCGCGAACAGTACGGCCGCCAACTGGACGGTGCCAATCAGCGTGAGGCCTATCGGGGGGACAATGCCCAGCGTGCCCAGGCGCGTGACAGGGCCCGTAGTTCGATGGACAAACACGGCATCGAACGACCGGCCACCAGCAACCTCGAAGCCCGGGATCGGGCCCGCGAAGCCCAGGCGCGAGACTCGGGCAATCGGTTGCAAGCCGGGGCAGACCGGCCCAAGGCAGCCGACAGGTCCAGGGCCACCGATAGACCGCAAGCAGCTGACAGAAGCCAGGGCACGACCAGGAATACTCGGGAGAATCAGACGTCCAGGAAAGAGACGGCGCAGGTCAATCAACGCGCACAGGGCAATGCACAGGCACGCCAGACCACGCAAAACCGAACGGCCGCGAAGACCGCCAGCCAGGGCAGTGCCCGCGACAATGCCTTCGCCGGCGCGCGCTCGCCGTCCCAGGCCAACCTGCAAGCCAGTCGTGGCCGGGCCAGTGAGGCATCCGTTCAGCGTCCCAGCGCTTCGCGTTCAGCCGGTCAACAGATCAGTCGGCCGTCCACTCCACCCGCGCGTCAAAGGGGGGGCCGCCGTTGAATAACCATCCTCGATTTCCGGTTCTCAAGGGCCTGTTGGGTCATGTCCTGGCGATCACGGCCGGTTTGGCCTGGTCATGCCTGGTCATGGCGCAGCAGGCATTTCCAACCCCGGAAAAGGCCGCCCAGGCATTCGTCGAAGCACTGGGCACAAAACATGCCGACCAGAAACGCCTGAGCGAGTTACTGGGCAACGAATGGCGCACCTACATCCCGCGCGCAGGCGCGGAGCGCAAAGACGTGGATGCGTTTTTGAAGCAATACCGCAAGCAACACAGCATTGAAAAAACCAGCGACGGCAAGGCGATTCTGTCGGTGGGGCCTGATCACTGGACACTGCCCATTCCCCTGGTCAAAAGCGCGCAAGGTTGGCGCTTCGACATCAAGGCTGGCAACGCCGAGATCCGCGCTCGCCAAATTGGTCGCAACGAACTGGCCGCGGTGCAATCGGCGCTGGCTTATCACGACGCCCAGATGGACTACGCGTCGGTGGACCGTGACGGTGACGGCGCCCTTGAATATGCGCAGAAAATCTTCAGCACCCCGGGCCAGCACGACGGGCTCTATTGGGCGGACGACAGCAGTGGTCAGATCAGCCCGCTGGGTCCCGAATTCGGCAAGACAATTGCCGGCCAGGACTGGCATGGTTACCGCTTCCGCATCCTCGATGGCCAGGGTCCTTCGGCGCCCGGCGGTGCCTATAGCTACCTGATCGGCGACAAGATGAGCCGGGGCTTTGCACTGATCGCCTGGCCGGCGAAGTACGGCGAGAGCGGCGTGATGAGTTTCATGATCAGCCATGAAGGTCAGGTGTTCGAGAAAGACCTGGGACCGGAAGGTGAAAAGCTGGCGCAGTCGATGAAGCTGTTTGATCCGGATGACAGTTGGAAGTTGGTGCCTGCGGATGACGAGCAGCCGGATTGATTCAGGTGTCATGCGCGGCAGGTTGTTGACGAGCTCTCGTAGTTGGCGATAGCACGATGATGTGTGTGTGTGTGTACCCGGGGGCGCTTGATAAAACGAACCGGCGCCTGGCTAAAGCGCCGCCGTACAGTCATTGACTGCGTCGATAGTCACCATTGACTCAATGAAGTTCTCTTAAAAAATCCGCGGCGTAACATGGGCTCCATACCCAACAAACAACACCCCTGGAGCACACGATCATGAAACGCCAAACCATCCTCAGCATCGCTTTTTCGATCTTTGCAGTGAACGCTTTTGCCGCTACCTCTGCTCAACCTGTAGTCGCTGAAGGCGGCTCGGATCGTCTGATTGAAAGCCGTGTGGCTGAAGGTGGCTCGGACCGCCTGATCGAAAACCGCGTCGCCGCCGATGGTTCGGATCGCCTGCAAGGCAACACCGTCGCCGCTGATGGCTCCGACCGTCTGCAAGGCAACACCGTCGCCGCTGATGGTTCCGACCGTCTGCAAGGCAACACCGTCGCCGCTGATGGCTCCGACCGTCTGCAAGGCAACACTGTCGCCGCTGATGGCTCCGACCGTCTGCAAGGCAACACCGTCGCCGCTGATGGCTCCGACCGTCTGCAAGGCAACACTGTCGCCGCTGATGGCTCCGACCGTCTGCAAGGCAACACTGTCGCCGCTGATGGCTCCGACCGTCTGCAAGGCAACACTGTCGCCTGAACACATCGCCTCACCGCCATACCCGCAAAAAGCCCGGCCTGATCAGCCGGGCTTTTTCATGGGCACCCGTTTTGTGCTTGATCGATTATCCTGTGCCACCCCATTCCCCCTGCCCTGTATCTGTCGGAGACACTTGTGCCCCCCTTGACCGCCCGCGAGGTTTATCAGCAATTGCGTGACGTCGCCCAAGGCATTCGTACGTTAACGCGCCTGGACGAACAAGCCGTGGCCGGCCAGGTGCTGGTAGACATCGAGGGTTGGCGCCTGACGCTGGAGGTCGAGGCGCATCAGCTGCGCCACTGCCTGCAATGCCTCAGCGCGGACGGTCGTACGCTCGCCGGTTGGCAGCGTTACGGCACCGACCCGGTGAGTCTGCTCAGCACCTGGGAGCTGGCGCAGATTGAGCGGCGGCTGGCCGAGCCTCAGTCCGCTTGATTGCGTCGCGACCACTCGTCCGTTCGGCGCGCCTGTGCTACACAAGACCTCTGTATGAACTCCGCTCCCGATGAGGTTTGCTTATGCTCCACTTTTCACGCCTTTCACAGCTGCTGACGGGAGCCCTGCTTGGCGTTCTCGCCAGTGGCACCCAGGCCGCTGCTCCCACCCCGGCACCCGATGCGTTGCAACCGCTGCTGGCCACGATCAACGAACGCTTGAATCTTGCTGATCAGGTGGCACTGACCAAATGGGACAGTGGCAAGCCGATCCAGGATACCGCCCGGGAGACGCTGGTCATCGCCAATGCCCGCCGGCAGGCGATCGAACACAAAGTGGACCCAGAGGACGCGGCCGAGTTGATCGCCGCCCAGATCGAAGCCAACAAACTGGTGCAGTACGGCTTACTGGCGCAGTGGCAAGCGGCGAGCAAGGCGCCTGATGTGCCGCGGCCGGACCTCAATAAAATCAGGCCACAACTGGACGAATTGCAAAACCGACTGCTGCAGCAATACGCCGATTTCGCGCCTTATCGCGTGGACCCGGACTGCCCGGCCTGGTTGGCCGCCCAGCGTTCCAGCCTGATCAAGGATGCGCTGCATGGCCAGGCGCTGATACGCGCCACCGGGGAGCTTTGTATCGCTGAGCAATGAAGCCAGCGGTATCCAGCGGGTGGGCGATGGTGCCCTTGAGATGGCCATCGCCGGCAAGCCGATGCCTGCACAAAGTGCCTTGGTCCATTCATTGACTGCGTCGATAGTCACCATTGACTCAATGAAGTTCTCTTAAAAAATCCGCGGCGTAACATGGGCTCCATACCCAACAAACAACACCCTTGGAGCACACGATCATGAAACGCCAAACCATCCTCAGCATCGCTTTTTCGATCTTCGCCGTTAACGCTTTTGCCGCGACCTCCGTCCAGCCTGTTGTCGCTGAAGGTGGCTCGGATCGTCTGATTGAAAGCCGTGTGGCTGAAGGTGGCTCGGACCGCCTGATCGAAAACCGCGTCGCCGCCGATGGTTCGGATCGCCTGCAAGGCAACACCGTCGCTGCCGATGGCTCCGACCGCCTGCAAGGCAACACCGTCGCCGCCGATGGCTCCGACCGCCTGCAAGGCAACACCGTCGCTGCTGATGGCTCTGACCGCCTGCAAGGCAACACCGTCGCTGCTGATGGCTCTGACCGCCTGCAAGGCAACACCGTAGCCGCCGATGGCTCCGATCGTCTGCAAGGCAACACTGTCGCCGCTGATGGCTCCGACCGCCTGCAAGGCAACACTGTCGCCTGAACACATCGCCTCACCGCCATACCCGCAAAAAGCCCGGCCTGATCAGCCGGGCTTTTTCGTGGGCGATTTTTAAGCGAATCTATGGCTCTTCTCCCAGGAGCCTCGGTATGAGCAAGATTGAAACGCTGGCCAACATCCTGCTCGGCCCCTTGTTGCTCATGCAGGGTGCGCACACCCGTCGGGTCACGCCAAAGCTTCCGGAAGCCGAGGGCGAGCGCGAAGGTGTGGCGGGCTCCGGCAAAGACCTTCGTGTGCTGATTCTGGGTGATAGCGCCGCTGCCGGTGTCGGCGCATCGACTCAGACTGAAGCCCTGAGCGGTCAAGTGGTCAGCCGTCTGGCCAAGGATCATCAGGTGCTCTGGCAGCTCTGGGCGCGCTCCGGCCTGGACTCGCGGGCGCTGCTGGATCTGCTCGAACAGCACCCGCCGCAACCCTTCGATGTGGTGCTGCTGTCCATTGGCGTCAACGATGTCACCAGCACGTTGTCGGTCGATCAGTGGATCACCTTGCAACAGCAGTTGATCGATGTGCTGCGCGATAAATTCGCGGCGACGCAGATCGTCATGTCCCCGCTTCCACCCATGCACCTGTTTCCCGCATTGCCGCAGCCGCTGCGCTGGTACCTGGGCAATCGGGCGGCGCGTTTCAATACACGGCTCGCCGGGCTGGCGACTGGCAACGATCACTGTACGATGCTGACCACCCGCCTGGCGCCCGTGGCCGGTTCGATGGCACGGGATGGTTTTCATCCCGGCCCGGCGATCTACAGTGTGTGGGCGGACGATGCCGTCGAGGCCATTACCCGGCGCCGTCGAGAAACCGCATCAGGCAAGGTTTGAACAACAACAAAAAACAGGAATTGAAAATGTCTGAACTGAAACTGCAAGCCGACGCCGCCGCGTCCCTGGACCAGTGGCACGCGATGATCCGCAGCGGCGACTTGAGTGCCCTGCCCGGGTTACTCGACCCGAACGCGATCTTCCGCTCGCCGATGGCCCATACGCCATACCCGGGCGCACCGGTGGTCTCGATGATTCTCAACACGGTGTTCAACGTCTTTCAGGACTTTGCCTACCACCGCGAATTGGCCACCGCCGACGGCTTGAATGTGGTGCTGGAATTCAGCGCCAGGGTCGGCGAGAAACAGCTCAAAGGCATCGACCTGATCCGCTTCAACGAACAGGGAAAAATCGTCGAGTTCGAGGTCATGGTTCGTCCGCTCAGTGGCTTGCAGGCCCTGGGCGAGGAAATGGGACGGCGTTTGGGTGCTTACCTGGCCGCCAGTAAAGTCTGATCTTTTCAGCCATCAGTCACCGGTGGTGCCTGACCTTGCCGCCACCGTCTACATCTTTGATCGACCAAGGAAGTCCCAGATGCCTGTGAAACCCCTTCTGCTCTGCGCCGATGCGTGCCTGGCCCGGACTGCCGGGGCCCGGCGATGACGGCGATTATCCGGCCGCGTCCGTTGCTGACAGGCCTGGCCCTGTTGCTGCTGTTGGTGTTCTGGCTGTCCTTGGCCCTCGGGCCCGTCAGCCTGCCGCTGGGCGAAACCTGGCTGGCGGGTTTTAGGCTGCTCGGGCTGCCCCTGGACGGCGCCGATACCCAGCAGGCGCAGCTGATTCTCGGTCAAATCCGTCTGCCGCGCAGTTTGCTCGGCATCGCGGTCGGTTCGGTGCTGGCATTGTCCGGCGTGGCCATGCAGGGGCTGTTTCGCAACCCGCTGGCTGATCCGGGACTGGTCGGCGTGTCCGGCGGTGCGGCGCTGGGCGCGGCCCTCGCCATTGTCGGCGGCAGCCTGATCGGTGGACTGCCGCCAGCCATCGAACCTTATCTGCTGTCGGTCAGTGCGTTCGTCGGTGGCCTGATCGTCACGGCGGTGGTGTATCGCTTCGGGCGCCGCAATGGCCAGACCGACGTCGCGACCATGCTGTTGGCAGGCGTGGCCATGACGGCGATGGCCGGCGCCGGGGTCGGGCTGTTCACCTACCTGGCGGATGACGCCACGCTGCGCACCCTGACCTTCTGGAACCTGGGCAGCCTCAACGGTGCCAGTTATTCACGCTTGTGGCCGTTGCTGATCGTGGCCGTGGGCGTGGCGTTGTGGTTGCCCCGTCGCGCTGCGGCACTCAATGCAATGCTGCTGGGCGAATCGGAAGCGCGTCACCTGGGGTTCAACGTTGAGCGGGTCAAACTGGAACTGGTGTTGTGCACGGCGCTGGGCGTCGGTGCCGCCGTAGCCGCCGCGGGGTTGATCGGCTTTATCGGCCTGGTGGTTCCGCACCTGATGCGCCTGCTGGTCGGTCCGGATCATCGGGTGTTGTTGCCGGCGTCATTGCTCGCCGGTGCCAGCCTGTTGCTGCTGGCGGATCTGGTCGCCCGTTTGCTGTTGGCGCCGGCCGAATTGCCGATCGGCATCGTCACGGCACTCATCGGTGCGCCCTTCTTCCTTTACTTGCTGGTGCGGGGGCGTTCCTGATGTTGCGCGCAAACAACCTGGCAGTACGGCGCGGCAGTCGCACCGTGTTGGCGGGCATCGATGTTCAGTTGCATCCGGGCCAGGTCCTCGGCGTCCTGGGACCGAACGGCGCCGGGAAAAGCACCCTGCTCGCGGCCTTGTGCGATGAGCTGGCGGCCAGCGAGGGCACGGTCAGCCTTGACGGGCAAAAGCTGAGCGACTGGCCAGGTCAGGAGCGGGCCAGACGCCTGGCGGTGTTGCCCCAGAGTTCGAGCCTGAACTTCGCCTTTTCGGTCAATGAAGTCGTGGCCATGGGCCGTTTACCCCATGCCAGTGGCCGGGTGCGCGATGCACAAATCGTCGCCGAGGCGCTCAGTGCCGCCGACGCCTTGCACCTGGCCGGACGCAGTTATCTGGCCCTGTCCGGGGGTGAGCGCCAGCGCGTGCACCTGGCGCGGGTGCTCGCGCAATTGTGGCCGGGCGCCGAGGGGCAGACCCTGTTGCTCGATGAACCGACGTCAATGCTCGACCCGCTGCACCAGCACACCACCCTGCAAGCGGTGCGCGACTTCGCCGGGCGCGGCGCGGCGGTGCTGGTGATCCTGCACGACCTCAATCTTGCCGCGCGTTATTGCGATCACCTGCTGCTGTTGCATGCAGGTCGCCCCCACGCCTACGGCACCCCGGACGAAGTCCTGACCGCCGAAGCGCTGGAAACGGTCTATGGCTTGCAGGTACTGATTCATCGCCACCCGGAACGTGGCCATCCTTTGATTATCGCGCGCTGATCACCCATCCTCAGGTGGTGAATCAAGGGCCCTGTTAAGGAAAACCGATGCGCATTCTGTTGCTCTGCCTGTTCAGCCTGCTGGCTGCCTGCCAATCCCATCAAGCAGCAGCGCCACCGGCACCGATTGCTCCGCAAGGCCGGGATCACACCGATTTCGGGGTGATCCGTGAACTGGCCACCGGTCGCGCCCTGACCCCGCAGGAACTGGTCGAGCACCTGGCTGGCGCGCCCCGGGTGCTGGTGGGTGAACAACACGACAACCCCGATCACCACGCGCTGCAACTCTGGCTGCTGCGCGAACTGGCGGCGCAACGTCCCCAGGGCAGTCTGCTGATGGAAATGCTCAACCCCGACCAACAAGCCAGGGTCGATGCGGCGCAGGCCGCCAGCCGTGCCGGTCAGCCGCCGGCCGATCCTTATCAGGCGCTGGCCTGGCAAGCCAATTGGGATTGGGGTGTTTACGGGGCAGTGGTCAACTACGCGCTGCGTCAACCCTACCCGCTGCTGGCGGCCAACCTCGACCGGTCGCAGATCCTGCAAATCTACCAACAGCGCCCGACGCTGAGTGGCGAAGCCTCCACCACACCACAGGTTCAAGCCACGCTGCTGGACGACATCCGAGGGTCCCATTGCGGGTTGTTACCTGAAGCGCTGCTGCCGGCCATGCTCGCTGTGCAACAGCAGCGCGACCGGCGCATGGCCGAACGCCTGCTGGCCGCGCCAACCCCTGCCCTGTTGCTGGCCGGGGCGTTCCATGTGCGCAAGGACCTGGGGGTGCCGTTGCACCTCAAAGACCTCGGCGCCGCCCAGGGCAACGTGGTGTTGGTGTTGGCCGAAGCGGGCAAGACCGTGAGCGCCGAGAACGCTGATTACGTGTGGTACACGGCGGCGCAACCGGAACAGGATCATTGCGCGCAGTTGCGTCAGTGAGCGCAAATGCAAAAGGGTCGACTGTGTGTCATTGCATGGGCTTGACGGCGCTGTCAGGTGCATGGGTCACCGAGGAAACTGCCGGGATTCTCAGTGCACTATGCTCAAGAGCGTCAGCCCAACAACGGGTCAAGGTCCTTTGCGTTGACCCGCCGATTGGATGCTTATCGCCAGAGCCTCTGCGAGGCGGCAATCGATCCCTGTCACAGCCTCCATGAGGAACACCGATGCCTTCAATTATCGTCTTCGCATGGGGGCTGGCGGCCATTACAGTGATGGTGCATGCAATCGGCCTGGCTTTGTTACTGAAGGCTCTGGCTCGGTTGGAAACGCTGCATCTACATCACCTCTGGGCCATCATTGGCAGACTGGTATGGGTGGCCTCCTACCTGATTCTGCTCCATACGCTAGAGATCTCGATCTGGGGGATGTTCTATCTGTGGCAAAAATGTCTGCCCGATATTGAAACGGCCCTCTACTTCTCCGGGGTGACTTACGCGACGATTGGTTACGGAGACGTGACGCTCGCGAAACCGTGGCGGTTGTTCGGGCCGACCGAGGGCTTGATCGGCATACTCATGTGCGGCTTATCCACGGGCTTCTTCTTCGCGGTTGTTAATCATATTTATCAGACAGCTCACTTGAAAGCTGACAACGATCACAAGTCCTGATGCGCTCTCAGCGTGCAGGGCAACGTCCCAGGCAGCGCATCTACTGCCCGCGTTCTCTCCAGCAAGCGGGTTTCATTGACCCAAGCGGGCTACTCGTTGATCTGCGCTTGTATCCGCCCGGCGCGTACGGCTTCCACCAGGGCCGCATGATCGCGCTCGGTCTCATCCGCATAGGATTGGGCAAACACCGCCAGAGCCAGGTCAAAGGTATCGCTCCCACCCAGATAACCGCTGATGCTCGCTGCGTCTCCGGACTTGGCATGTGCCCTGGCCAGTGTCCATCCGCACACCTGCGCATAGCGTTTAAGCTGCACAGCCGAGAATTTTTCCACCGGAGCGGTGTACTTCATGTCGCGCAACTGGCGGACGAAAAAATCATGCTGCTGCCGACCGCGCACCCACCCCAGAAAGATGTCGCTGGCGGACTGCATCAGCCGCTGGCCGACGACGATTCTCTGGCCCTGCCGTTGATATTGGCTCTTGCCACAATAGGGTTCCAGGACGGAGCGGCAGGCTTGCTTGAATTGCAGCAACAGCGGATGTCCGTCCTTGTCGACGAGCAACACGACATAGCACCGGGTTCCGACGCTGCCAATGCCTACCACCTTCATGGCGAAGTCTTCCAGGCGGTAACGATCCAACAGCACCCGACGCTCATCGGGCAGCGATTGTCGGTAGTCGGAAAGCCGATCATGAACGTGCGCTTCGAATTCTGCTTCAGCGACATGGAAAAGGGTCGGCCGATGTTCAATGAAGCGATAGTGACCGCTTTCCTCGCAGACAATTTTCGGAAACAGATGCTCTGCTAAATGTGCGTGGGCCTTTTCGGCGATCTCCTCGCGATTCTTTCTGATGGGTCCTTTTTGAGCCATGGCCGTGATGCTGTCCACCTCCTGACGCGCGTACCAGACCTCCATAGGACTCATTCGAGAGTATTCGCGCAGGCGTTGCCGATAGGCACAAACGCATTCCAGAACGCAGTCCCTGGCCTCGGCGGCGGACAGGTGAATATCGCGTGCAGCCAAGACAAAGCTGACCGCCAGACGTTTGCAATCCCACTCCCAGGGCCCGGGCAAGGTTTCGTCGAAGTCGTTGATGTCAAAGACCAGGTTGCGCTCGGGGGTGGCGAACAAACCGAAGTTCAGCAGATGACAGTCGCCACAGGCCTGGACCCGGATGCCGGTGCTGGGCGTGGTCGCAAGGTCGTGGGCCATGAGTGCCGCCGAGCCCCTCATAAAGGTAAACGGACTGTGCAGCATGCGGCCATAGCGAATGGGCAGGAGCTCTGGCAAGCGGCCCTTGCTCGATTGTTCGAGTATCGCGACGGGGTCGCGGCGGTTGGCGGGTTGCAGCCAGGTGGCATGACTGCTTCGCGGCACACGCTCACGCAGCGATTGACCTTCTGCAACTCGCTCGGCCCGTGATCGAAGTTCGCAAAGCATGCCGACATCGGTGTCGCTCGGCTTGGCTGTCGAAGGTTTCTTAGTCAGCGCCACCATAATTTTCACCCTGTTTTCGCCATGCCTGAGGAGGGAGAAAAACGCCAGCAAGCTGCAGGAGGTGCCCGACCCGGTAGCACAGCGCGTACAGCGAAAGTGAACACAGAATCAACTCAATGCAATGCTCCGATCAGCATAGTTGGACTATCGACGTGTCTTGGGCAATTCAGCTTGATTCGGATCAAACGACCCTCAGCCTCCGTTCGGTTTCAGCAGGTCGTAACAGGCAGAAATTGGCCAAGAATGGTCACCGGGATGCGCCGGGAAAACGTGTTGGTTTAATGGGCATCAGAAATGACGGTGTATGCCGACGCGATGGCTGATATCTTTCCCGCGCCCCAAATCTCGTCCAATCGACGCGGATCCCATCAAGGAAGATAAAAGAAGATAAAAAATGAAAAGATTATTCATCGCTGCGCTAGGAATGTTATCGCTGACTCAAACATCACCATCCTTCGCGGATAATGCTAATGGCAAAAATCTCTATCTACAGCGATGCAGCATGTGCCACGGAATGGATCTCAAAGCAACAGGACCGCTGGCTAATAAAAGCAATCCGCCTACACCTGATCTAACAACCTCTGCTTTCAAAAAACGATTACATGATTATCCGGGCGTGATTGTATCTTCGATAATACTTCGCCCAAATGGCGATTTAATTCCAAGAACCTTGCGTGAGAATGGAGTAAAGCTATCGCCGCACTCATGGAGCGTTAAGGATTTTCGCGATTTAAATCAATACATGGGTGGTGTGATTTCACAAAACCGATGACCTTTGAAGTGCCTGCTCCTGTGCTGTCACCTTCGATTGACATGACGCCAGCGCTTGACTCTGTCCCTTAACTGCCAAGGCGCTGAGGGCTCAGCAGGCCCAGTTGCTCATACAAACGAATGGCTTCGGGAGTGCACCCCGACAACCGGGCAAATTCACCTATGTTCAGATGACGCTCCTCCCTGATCCAACTCCGGCCCGCAGTTTACTGGCTGTGGCCGGGTGTCGTCCGGGTGCACATGGTGTTCATGCAGAGTCGGTCAGCGGCACCGCGACAGGCAGAAAGCGGCCAAATGCAGCCGTTGGCTGCTGGCGACGAGCCTCCTCATTTTTGCTCGGAGGCTTTAGAGTAGCGCGGCCTATTCATAGGGATATTGTTACTTAAACCAACTTGCACCAAGAGCAATAGCAGGGAATGTATGAGAGGGCATGGAGCTTTGGCGGTGTTTCGGTTTTTGCTGGTTGTTCTGGCGCTGCTGGCGCATTCACATGTATATGCGCTGGAGCCTATTGCCGTTGATGCAAATCTCGATGGCTTGTCGCTGGTTGGTCATGCCGAATTTCAGCGCGATCCACACAATTACGAGTCGCTGAAGCAACTCGATCCCTCCGCGTGGAAGCCGCTGACACAAGCTGATCTTTATCAGGGCATCACCCGCGACGGGTTCTGGCTGCGGCTAACGCTGCACAATCCAGGCGCGGATGCACAGCCTTGGGTGCTTGTTGATGACACGTCATGGATTGATTCCATGACGGTTTTCGTGACAGCCCCGACCCCATGGCAGCAGGAAGTCGGCGATCGCCTGCCATTTTCCAGCCGCGCTCTGCCTTCGCCCCTACCTGCGATCATGCACAGCATCGCCCCTGGCGAAACACAGCAGGTTTTCGTGCGGCTGCGCTCGGTGTCTGGCGACGATATGCGATTGACCTTGCGCCTGTACCAGCCTGCTGCGTTCATGGCGGCCCTGCAGGCCTATACCGCCATCTACACAACACACTTGGGCGTATACATCACGCTGGGTGCCATCTGGCTACTGTTCGGTATCGTGCTGCGTCAGCCGACCTTTATCACCTATGCCGCCTTCGTCACGTGTACTGGCTTCGCGTGGTTCAACTTGCGCGGCCTGCTCGCGCAGCATCTTGCACCGGATACAAGTTTCTGGACGAACGAAGGCCTCGGCCTGCTGGTCAGCGGCGCGCTGTGTTTTTCCTTCCTGTTTTCCCGCAAGGCACTGCGCCTGAACTCCGTTGCTCCGATACTCGACCGCGTGGCCCTGGGGTTTGCGTTGGCGAATGCCGTGGTTGCGATCTTGTGTGCGTTGCGCGCATTGCCTCTCGATACACTTTTCCTCATGTACCGCTTCTTCAACGCCACCGCGATTATCAATGCGTACTTTGCTTTTGTCAGTTGGAGGCGTGGTACACCGCATGCAATTTGGCTGCTGATTGGCTGGGCGACCTTCGGTCTCAGTGCGCTCAGCGTCACCTGGGCCTGGTACGGTATCAAGGGCGGGCTTCCGGAAATCAACATGATCGCACCGATGACGATGACTCAGAGTGCCGCGCTGATCGAAGTCCTATGCTTCGCCATCTCTCTCGCCCTGTGGATACGTACCCAGCAGCAGGAACGTCTCGCTGCTGAGCATTCGGCAAATACTGATGGCCTTACCGGGCTGAATAACCGCAAATGCGTCGAGCGTCGTCTGGACGAGCTGATAAAACAGCCTTCTACACCGGATACTCTGTGGCTCGGGATTGTTGATATCGACTTCTTCAAGACGGTCAACGACACCTATGGCCATGCTGCCGGCGATGCTGTACTGCGTAGCTTTGCCAAGATTTTACGCGCCAACTCGCGCCAGACTGATATCGTCGGCCGTTTCGGTGGAGAGGAGTTCGTCCTGATCCTTGAGCGTATTGATCGCGAAGGCGCGGAACGCATCACCAATCACCTGCGTGAGGCCTTCGAGGCGACGCCGACCGAATTCGAAGGCCAGATCATTCCGCACACGCTCAGCCTGGGTCTCGCTGCCCATGCCGGCGAGACCGACTCGCAGCTCTGGTTCCAGCGCGCCGACGCTGCGCTCTATGAGGCCAAGCACCGTGGGCGCAACCGCGTTTGCATTGCAGGCGGATAACGCCTGATTCGTTGAGATATCTGGGCGTCTGCTTCTGGCCGGTTGCTGCCTGTGGTGACAGGAAGCAGTCGGCCAAAAGCGGTCAGTCGCTCAAAATACTTAAAAGCCACTGATTGCTAAAGTCATCAAGATCCGAACATAGCTCACTTGGTCGAAGGGACGGATACCTTGTTGCCCAAGCGGATTAGTTCATTGGAGAAACACAGGCCGACGATGATCAGTGCCGCTCCCGCGTAAAGGCTTTCACGCGGTACTTCATTGAGCGCCAAAAACGCCAGCAGCGCGGTGAACAGTGGCTCGGTCAGTTCCAGCGCTTGCACTTGGGATGGCTTGAGATACTCGATGGCCTTGGTGGTGCAGAAGAAGCCCAGGATTGTCGGCAGCGTGGCCAGCGCCAGCAGCGCGGCGATCGCCAGCGGCGACAGCTCGCCTATAGCAAAACCATCGGCTACAGCCGGCATCAGCAGGTACAGGCTGCCAAAGAACAATAATTGTCGGGTGAAGTGCAGCCCCCCCGACACACCCATACGCTTCATGGCCACCGAAAAGGCCCCATAGCCGCAGCCGGCCATGCAGGCGAGCGCAGCGCCTTGCAGGGTAAAGCCCTGCTGCAGGTCGCCGCCGAAGATCACCGAGATCCCAGCGATAGCCAGTGCGGCGCCAACGGTAGCGTTCGCGGTGATGGCATCCTTGAGGAAAATACGCCCCAGAATAATCGAGGATATTGAGGCGCTGGCCATCAGCACCACCACCACACCTGCCGCCGCATAGTGTCGATAGGCGGACGTTTCGAAATGGAACAGCACGAAGATGCCAAGGAACGCGCAGAGAGCCGCTTGAGTCCATTTGGTCGACACCGCCGGGCGCTTGAGGAAAAACAGTAAGATCGAGAGAAGCACGCAACCCAGTACGGTCTTGATGACAGCGACACTGCTGGCGGTGAAACCATTACTCATGAGCACTTTACTGAGCACACCGATCGTTGCGTTCAGTGCCGCTGCGCAGAGTGCAAACATGACGCCTTTGCTGAAAGTAGATTGCATTGTTGACGATCCCTGTCGCTGAATTGTCGTTCGATAGAATGCCGTCCTGCATCGACGGCGCAAAGTTTGAGGATGCCCCCAAGGGAGAAGTCAGAGGGCCTGGCCCTTGGCTATGCAATATGAATTGACGAACGTTGCAGTGTGCTGCAAAGACTGACGTATATCCGGTTTGGCTATTCCATGCCTGTTGGCAAATTGCTCGACCGCCGTTGTATCAAAACGAGTGGTCTGGATAAAGTCCAAGGCTTCGGGTTTTGAATTCAAAAACCGCGCAACGGGAGGAATACTCAGTAGCAACTTCAGCAATCGAAGTGAAATGTAATGCTTGGGAGACTTTAAGCCCAAAGGTTGTGCCGCCTGTACCAGGAGTTCTCGCAAGTTGGGCGTTTGGTCATCAAGCGCCAGCAGTTCCTGGCCCACCATGGCAGGATCAAAAGCACACACCGCCACCAGTTCAACCAGGTAATCCACGGTAACCAGTGGCAGCCAGTGCTCGGCGGTACCAGGCACTGCAGTCAGCTTTCCCTGCACAAGGTTGCGTATCAGCTCCACCAGCGGCTGACCGTCAAGGATATGCCCCGTGCGGCTGTGGCCACAAACCGTCGCGGGGTGGACAACGGTAATCTCTCCACCCTTGGTGGACACGACCTCCAGAGTCGCAAAATACGCCTCCAGCTTGCTCCCCTCGTAACCACCGACACGTCGGTAGACAGCAGGCCAATTCGTCAGCTCCGGATAACGAGGATCAATTCCGATGCGTTGCAAATGTTCATGATTTTTCAGCATGTAGCCTCCGATCATCACTAACCGGCTTTTTTGCTCAGCCGCCAACAGCGCCACGCGCTTCGCCCCTTCCACATTCACCGCACGAGAATGCTCCGCTGAAAGCCCCCATGCGAAGTGGGCACCTAGGTGGAATACAACTCTGGCGTGCCTTAGCACTTCTCGGTCAGCAGGACTCAGCCCGAGGTTGTCCCGTTCCAGATCGCCAGCTACGGCAAATACCCGGGTTGCGCAGCCTCCCAACTTGTCGACTTGCTCCCGCAGTGCAGCTAGTCGCTCCGGACGACGCATCAACACCTGAATGGTGTGACCTTTTGCACTCAGGTACGCCACCAAATGTTGACCGATGAAACCGGTACCCCCCGTGACAAAGCACTCCACGCTCATTTTCCTGTTCCTTGTTTAAGGTGAGGAACGAAGCGTAAACTATCGACCCAACTCTATGGTCAAGCGGTGTTTTGATGAAAATCGGCGAACTCGAGGCCCGCAGCGGTGCCAGCCGCCATACGCTACGTTACTACGAGCAAATCGGCCTGATCTCACCGCAGCGGCGAACTAACAACTATCGTGATTACACAGCGCAAACCCTGCAGGATCTGGACTTTATCCAGCGTGCGCAAAGCATGGGGTTTTCCCTGGGGGAAATAGGCGAGATTCTGGATGCGCAGCGGAACAAGCTGATCGATTGTGCTGACGGCGCCAAGCTAATTGAAAAGAAGATGGCAGAAATCAAACTGAAAATCGCCAACCTCCAAAGTATTTATCGGTACCTGGATGAAGAGCGTGCAAACCTCGAAGCCAGTGCTGCCAAACAACTTGAGCTTCAGCAGTTGAACAACTCTTCCAACTGAATAGTCAGCATCGAGAGATGCGGAAGCTGCAGCCTGTTTCAAATTTCAAGCTTCAAGCTTCAAGCTTCAAGCCCTGTATGCATTTTCTAAAGCCTTCTGGCCAGGCCCTGGACAGCATACGTCCGCCCAACAGACCTTGCGTGGTTAAATGGGCGCCCATCTATGCGGCTCAACTCGGTAATTTGTATCCGCCCGTCGGTGTCCTCTATCCCGCCCTGAAAAGCTATGGTGTCCGGCCGTTGGCCGAGTCGACGAAACAGAGTGACTCGTCTTCTCACTGCTACACGGGAGCATGCTAAACCTAGGTCAGATTCAACCCGCCGTCGGAGAGGAGTATCTCGCCGGTTAAATAGTCCGACTCGACCAGCATTACAACAGCTTTTGCGATGTCGTCTGGGCTAGCGGCCCTGCGCATAGGTGCACGAGTTCGCCACAACTCTTGAGCACCTGTCCACTCTGCGGTCAGAGGCGTGTCGACCAAGCCAGGCGCCACAGCGTTTACGCGTATTTCTGGCCCCAGCGATACCGCGAGCAAGCGGGTCATGTGATTAAGCGCAGCTTTGCTTACCGCATAGGGAATCGATGCACCCTTAGGACGGATACCGGCATGCGAACTGATGTTTACGACGCAACCTGCTCGACGGTCACGGGCGGCATCGCGTAATGCCGACTCGGCCAATGCGACTAGGTGGAACGGCGCCACGACATTAACCTCGTTAAGTTCGTGCCACACCGTCGAGTTGGCCGAGGCAAGATCGCAGTGCGGAATGACTCTGCTAATACCGGCGTTATTGACCAATACGTCGAGCTGCCCCCACGCGGCGATCGCCTCGTTAATAAGCCTGACCCTGTCAGCTTCGAAAGCAAGATCAGCTTGCACGTAAATAGCCTGCTTCATTTCGGCGGCCATAGTACGTCCTGCATCCGCAGAATTTCGCGAATGGAGCACCACCGCATAGCCTGCATGGCTGAGTACACGTGCAATGGCTGCGCCGATACCGGAAGTGGATCCTGTCACCAACGCGACGCGTAATACGTTATCGATTGTCGGATTGGGTTTCATATGGAAATCTCGAATTGGTTGCTAAAAAGCCATCACCGTAGCACCAAGCGGGCAACGTCGGCGTCAGGCGGTCACGATAGGCAGGTATCCATTTTCAAACCAGGTTTGCGCTTATTCTGCGGCGCAAAGCTACGCTTTTTATTGAGACGTCCGGCGGTACGTATTCCTGGACGACCTGGGCTTTAAAAGGTGTGGGGCAAGGTTCTCTGACGCATGGAAATCCCGGCGATAATGGCGGAGGTGCCCACGTACTTTTTAGTGAAAAACACCGCCTTTGTCACAGCTATCGGCCAGGTTTATGCGTCCGACACCACGCCTTGCGTGATGAAACCGGTTGCCACTTATGCGGCAACAACTGATCGACTTCACTCGCCCGCTGCGTCGGCAGGCGCGTGAGCACGCCCTTTAAATACGCATACGGTTCATGGATGTTAAGCCGTGCCGGCTGGTTCAAACTGATAATCGCAGCCGCACCTTTGCCGCGACGTAAGGTGCCCGCGAATAGCCAGTTTGAAAGCCAGAAAAGCCCATGGCCGGATTTGATTTCCACATCAGTGAATTGCTCCGGATTTGCTAGACACATCTGCTTTGGGTCGTTTTCTGCCTCTCGCGACAGACAAAAAGCGGCCAGAAGCGGACGCTCGGTCATGAGTTCAGAAGCCGCCATTCGCACTGATGCGACTGATTGTTTCAACGCTCGTTTGGTCCACTCACCACCGTGACTATCCCTCGCGGATGCAAGGCCGAACAGGTTTCCCGCGGCTTTGGCACTCCCATTCTCCACCTGCATGGGGGCCTTGAAAGAATTGCGGAAAATCACAGGTTAAGTTTTATTAAGAAACTAAAATAGTTGCTTAATGAAACTAAAAAACATAGAGTCAAGACTACATTTCTTGCATTTGAAGTCCTATGCCACGCCAGAGAGTCAACGAGTCCCTATGTTCTGCCGCCCGCGCTCTAGAGGTTCTGGGCGATCGCTGGACGCTCCTCCTGATTCGCGAAGTCGTATTCGGCACGCGCCGTTTCGATGAGTTTGCGTTGCACCTCGGCATCGCACGCAACGTCCTGACCACGCGCCTGAATGCAATGATTGCCGCCGATATTCTGGTGCAGGCGCCGGTCCGCGACGATGCGCTTCGCAAGGCCTACCATCTAACCGAAAAGGGACGCGATCTCCTGCCCGTCCTAATCGCATTGCTACAGTGGGGCGACCGCTGGCTACAAACTCCCGATTCGATTCCGATCCAGATCGTCGAGCGCGAGTCGGGCGAAGTGATCGAGCCCATGCGACCTCGCAATCGGTCTGGCAAAGCGCTAACCCTGCGCGACCTTGACTGGGTTCCGGGCCCCGGCAGTACCGATCCACGGATTGCCCGACTAGTCGCCGCCTACGAAAAACAGCGACGCATCGAACCGCGGCCGATAGCTGCGCCAAAAAAATCGAAGAAAGAGAAATCAGCATGAGTCTTTACTTTCGGCTGTTCTGGACCTGGCTACGAGCCCGTTTTAAATCGCCGATCCAGATGGGTGAAACCATCGAGCTGGTCATGCGCGTCTGGCCAAATGACCTCGACATCAACGGCCACATGAACAACGGTCGCTACATGACGATCACTGACCTGGCCCTGGTCGAATACTTCACCCGCGCCGGATTCACCGAGGTCGCGCTACGCAAGAGATGGCGCCCCATGCTGGGCGGTAGCATCATTTCGTACCGTCGCGCCCTGAAGCCGTTCGCGGTTTATACCTTACGCTTTTCGATGAAATGCTGGGACGCGCGTTGGAACTACATGGCGTTCGAGTTTCTGCAAGATGGCAGGATGATGGCGCACGGCCACAGCAAAGGTGCGATTGTCGGCAGAGAAGGTTTCGTGAGCAGCGCGGACGTGCGCCATGCGATGGGTCTCAATCCGGCCTCGCCTGAATTTCCCGCGTCGATTTCCGCGTGGATCGAAACCGAACGCCTGATGAACATTTAGTAGGAACCGCCATGCTTGCGCAAATACTCATAACGATCAGTGCAGGAATCATCATGTTGTTAGGCCTGGTGCATCTGGCCTACACCTACTTTGGCGACAAACTCCATCCGCGTGACACCGACTTACTAGCACGACTTAAAACGACCTCCCCCGTCATCAGCCGCCAAACAAGCGTGTGGAAAGCATGGATCGGCTTCAACGCGAGCCACAGTCTGGGTGCAATTTTGTTCGGAGCGATTTTTGGATATCTGGCACTTGAGCAGCCGATGCTGCTCTTTCATTCTTATTTCCTCGGATTCACAGGTTTGATCGTGCTTGGTGCCTACCTTGTGATGGCGAAACTGTACTGGTTCACCCGCCCCTTGCAAGGCATCTCGCTGGCATTCCTGTTCTATGTCGTCGGATTTATCCTCGCAAATATTCACCTTTTCGCGTGAGGCGACGGTGCTCAGTGCATGCAAATACCCTTCTTGGGTCCGCCTAGCGATTCGATGACATTGCGTTTCTGGCTGGTTCTGGTGCGCCTGCTGGACTCTACGGCTACATGAGGAATGTCTGCTTTGGGGCGAAATCGGCACATTGCATTCATTGAGCCTGTGGCCACTGATCCTGAATTTCATACCAGGATGCCTTGGACGCGACTTCGATATGTCGCTGTTTGTCGGACGTAATAGACGTGTCCAGGGTGCCCAGCGCTATGGATATCCAGTCAGCGTATTCACCTCGGCTTTTCGACCAGAACAACGACGAACCGCATCGGCTGCAAAACTGACGAATGACTGATTCAGACGAGCGGTAAGCAGTCATGAGTTCTGCACCCTGGATGAAGTGCAAATCAGCGCGCGGTACGCTTCCATAGCTGGCAAACGCAGCCCCGTGAGCTTTGCGACACTGACTGCAATGGCAATGTGTAAGTGCTTTGGGGTCTGATTTGATTTCGAATCTGACTGTGCGGCAGAGACAGCTGCCTTGGTACGTGCCGGTCATTGTTTATGCAGCCTGATAAATAAACCCACCCATTTAAACGTTGAGCAGGCGTAGTGTCGAATGAAGGCTTCGAGTCGATTTCTGCCTGTCACGGACCCATAGCGGTTAGCGAGCTGCAAAATCGCCTGTCACAGACTCAATCTTGGTTCGCATACGTTTAACGATGCTTTTTTTCATCTCTATGCAGTTTGCGCAGAGTATCCGGCGAGGTCAGGTGCGATATGCCCCCGGTCGTCTGTCCGTTATCCGAGAGGTCTTGAAGCGCACGGGGGCGGACAATTAGTCCAAAGCGATGGCAACCAGTGCTCCGCTCACCATCAGACCAGATGTCCCTCTATCAACCTTGCCACTTCGGCTGCGTGAGTAAAACCCAGATCGTGATCGGCGCCAGGGAAGACGTGTAGTTCCGCGCGGGGTAACAGTTGAGCAAGGCGCTGGCCGACGCGAACGGGGCTGATCGGATCAGAATCTCCCCAGAGGAGCAGGACTGGCATGCGCAACTCGGCCAACCGGAGCGTGAGGTCGGTCTGGTCGTCGAGAAACCAACTCGGCAGTGTCGGGTTGGCGGCAGCAAAATCCGGGCGCCAGTCATGCGCGCCCAGAGCAGACATATCCACCCCGCCAGAGGTGACGGTCAGCGTCAGGTGCGTGATCAGTTCAGGGCGCTCAAGCGCTGCACGCACAGCGACTATACCGCCCATAGACTGCGCCACCAGCGCTGTGGGTCGGTCGATCTCGGCCAGCACGCGAGCCACCAGATCATCCATGCCGGTTACGCCAGGCAAGGGCGGAGTGTCTCCAAAGCCGGGCCAGCCGAGATGGACCCGCTGCGCCGGGTGGACCAGACGCTCAGCAACCGGAAGCCAAAACCGGGTGTTACCCGAGGCTCCGGGCAGGAAGAGGAGTTTGGCGGGGGATGCGATCACAGGGTTGGCGAGATTATGGGCCAGCGACGGGGTCAAAATGCCTGACCGCTCTTCTTCAGTCACGTTTTCCGATAGCGTGATTTCTACAGTCATGGCGCTCTCCCTGAGCGACGAGTAAATGACTCAACAAGGTAGCCCATTCAGTCACCCCATGGTGAATCGGCACATGCATCAGTCGTCCTTTTTTGATGGGCTGAATACCCGCTTCCGGCCGTTCCCTGCCGATCATGGTTACAAAGCGTGCGGGTCAAATCCGATGCTATCGGTAGTCAGGTCGAATGCAAGCAGGTGTTCAAGTGGGGTGCAATGTCTCAGGCCGGTCACGGCGCCGGAAAGGTCTCCAGATACGCCAGCAGATCGTCGATTTTTTCCTGGTCGCTGATGCCCCAGAAAATCATCCGGGTGCCGGAAACCACTGCCTTTGGATCTTCGATATACGCAGCGAGTTTTTCCCGGGTCCAGACCACGCCCGATGACTTCATGGCGTCGGAGTACTGGTAGTCGGTGGTGCTTGCGGCCGCGCGTCCGACAATACCGTTGAGCTGCGGGCCAAAAAACGCCCGCGCCGATTCTCCGATCTGGTGGCAGCCGCCACACATACGCTTGAACAGTTTCCCGCCGGCCTCGGCATCGCCGGCCGCTTGGGCTTGCGCACCCGACAAACCTGCCTGAAGCAACAAGAAGAAGGTCAGCACCGCAGCTTTGTTCATGTACCGCTCCAGATCCGGGATGACGCACGGCGAAAAGGGGCGGCCATTTCACCATGTCCAACGCTTTTATCGAAGGGTTTGTTGCGGGTGCCTGCGGGAACCGGCATAAACGCCACCCTGCAGATGAGGGCGCATTCCTGGCCGCAAATCGCTGATGGCAGTCTGACGCAGGCCTTGGCAGACTGTTGCCCTTTGCATCCCGTCCCGCACTTTTACAAGGAAAGAAAACTGATGGTCACCTGCTACCTGAAATACGTACTCGACCCCTACAAGCTCGACGCGTTCGAGCACTACGGCAAGTTGTGGATTCCACTGGTGGAGAAATTCGGTGGTCAGCATCACGGCTACTTCCTGCCGTCCGAGGGTGCCAGCAATATTGCCCTGGCGATGTTCACCTTCCCCAGTCTGGCGACCTATGAAACCTATCGCCAACAGTCGATGAACGACCCGGCGTGCATTGCCGCGTTCAAGTACGCCGAAGAAACCCGCTGCATCCTCAGCTATGAGCGCAGTTTCTTCCGGCCGGTGTTCGGTTAGGGGACATCCGCGACTTGAAGCGCCGGGCTCAGCCCTGCTTCAAGTCCAGGCAGTAGGTGTAGTAACCCGGATCTCGTACATACCCCAAAGACTCATACAAGCGCTGCGCGGTGTGGTTGTCGGTGGCGGTTTCCAGGGTCATGCCCTTGGCGCCGCTCAACCGCGCAAAGTCGCGGGCGGTGTTCATCAATAGGGTGGCAACGCCTTTTCCGCGAGCGGCGGGTGCGCTGAACAGGTCGCCGAGCAACCAGGTGCGGTGTGCGTTGATGGAGGAAAAGGTCGGGAACATCTGCACGAAACCCAGGGCTTCGCCGCTGGCGTCCTCGGCGTAGAAGATCACCGATTCGTCGCGGGCGATGCGCTCGGCAATGAAGTCACGGGATTGCGGCAGGTTCGATGACTGACCGTAGAAGCCGCGATAGGCGTCGAATAACGGGGCGATCTTGTCGATGTGGGAAGCGTCGGCGCGCAGGGCCTGAATAGCCATGAGGGTGCTCCTTTGCGGTCTCAAGGACTCTGGAGCCTAGCAAACAATTGTCCGCACGCGGCGTGAAGCTGCGCGAATGCTTCAATCCTGCTGGAGCTGGCTTGCTGGCGAAGGTTGTCAACGATAACGCGTGCGGCCTGGATAAACGCGGCGCTCTCGGGTCCATCGCCAGCAGGCTGGCTCCTACAGGGTTTTATTACACGCGCACATTACGCCCCGGCAGGGTTGACCGCTGGCTGTTTTCCCAGTTTTCGACCAGTCCCACCGGCACATCCGACGCCGGCAGCATCTTGCGTCCGCGCACCAGGTCCGACGCCCGTTCGGCGAGCATGATGGTCGGTGCGTTGAGGTTGCCATTCGGTTCGGTCGGGAACACCGAGGAGTCGATCACCCGCAGCCCGGCGACGCCATGCACGCGCAACTCGGAATCCACCACGGCCATGTCGTCCTCGCCCATGCGGCACGAACCGCAAGGGTGGTAGGTGCTCTCCAGGTTGTCACGCACGAACGCATCAAGGTCCTCATCGCTGGTCAGGTGCGCGCCGGGGGCGATTTCGCCATCGCGGAAGCGGTCCATGGCTTTCTGGCCGATGATCTCGCGGGTCAGGCGGATGCAGCGGCGGAAGCCTTCGCGGTCCTCTTCGCGCTCCAGGTAGTTGAAGCGGATTTCCGGATGCTCGTAAGGATCGGCGGAACGCACGCGAACATAGCCGCGGCTCTTCGGTTTGTTCGGCCCGGTCAGCACCATGAAACCATGACCCTTGATCGGCTTGTTGCCGTCGTAACGCATGGCCGCCGGCAGAAAGTGGAACTGAATGTCCGGCCAGCGCAAGCCCTTGTCGGAGCGGATGAAACCACCGGCCTCGAAGTGGTTGGTGGCCCCCAGGCCATCCTTGAACAGCAGCCAGCGCAAACCGATCATCAGTTTGCTCAGCGGGTCCATTTTGCTGTTGAGCGTCACCGGTTCCTTGCAGCCGAACTGGATGTACACCTCGGCGTGATCCTGCAGGTTCTCCCCTACCCCCGGCAAGTCATGGCGCACGGCGATCCCGGCCTTGCGCAGGACCTCGGCCGGGCCGATGCCGGAACGTTGCAGCAGGTGCGGCGAACCGATCGGCCCGGACGAGATCAGCACTTCCTTGTTGCAATAGACCTGGTGGGTCTGGCCACCGTGGTCATAGCTGATGCCCACGGCGCGCTTGCCCTCGAGGATGACCTGGCGGGTCATCGCGTGGGTGATCACCGTCAGGTTCGGACGGTCCATGGCCGGGCGCAGGTAGGCGTTGGCGGTGGAACAGCGCACGCCGTTTTTCACGGTCATGTGCATCGCGCCGAAGCCTTCCTGCATGTAGCCGTTGCAGTCATCGGTCTTGATGTAGCCCGCCTCGGCGCCGGCTTCGACCCAGGCCCCGTACAGCGGGTTTTTCATGTGGTTACCGTTGGTGGTGTGCAGCGGTCCGGTTTGCCCGCGATAGCTGTCACCGCCCGACTCGTAGCTCTCGGCACGCTTGAAGTACGGCAGGCAGTTTTTATAGCCCCACCCCTGGGCGCCGAGGGATTCCCACTCGTCGAAGTCATATGCATGACCGCGGATGTACACCAGGCCGTTGATCGACGACGACCCCCCCAGCACCTTGCCCCGTGGGCAGTGGATGCGACGACCGTTGAGGTAGGTTTCCGGCTCGGTTTCGTAGCGCCAGTTGTACTTCTTGGTGTTCATCGGGATCGAGAACGCACTGGGCATCTGGATCACCACGCTGCGGTCGCTGCCGCCGAATTCCAGGACCAGCACCGAGGTGGCCGGGTCTTCGCTCAGGCGGTTGGCCAACACACAACCTGCCGAACCTGCGCCGATGATGATGTAGTCGTATTTTTGCGTAGCCATGATTATCTCCGGACCGTCGATTCGTTGAACACGGGCTTCGACGATTGGGTCAATTTTTCGCCGGTGGTGAATTGCGGGGACGTTTTCTCGATGTGCTGGATGACCGCCTCTTCGCGCTTGAGATCGATGGAGCGGCTCAGCCAGTAGTAGGCCACCCCCGATACGATCAGCCCGACCAGCCAGGCGATGTCGATGCTGCCCAGGGCCTTGGCGAGTGGGCCGACATACACTTCGCGCTGCTCGACGCCGTCGAAGATGTAGAAGAACGGAATCATCGAGATGAAGCCGATGGCGTACGCAGCGATGCCACGCAGGCCCCAGCTGCCATAGATGTTGCCGTGGGGCATGAAGAAATGCGGGATGGCGTAGCGGCCCTTGCGCACGAAGAAGTAGTCGGTGAGGTTGACCGAGGTCCAGGGCACCAGGAAGTACAGCATCACCACCAGGTAGATGCCGAGCACCGACAGGCCCTTGCCGGAACTCTGGATGCTCAGGGCCACGCCCAGTTGCAACAGGATCACAAAGGCGATGGCGAGGATCCGCGCCTTGCGGGTCGGCTCGATGTGCTTGATCGAGTCGACGCAGGTCAGCGTGGTCAGCTTGGCGCTGTAGATGTTCATCGCGATCACCGGCAGGAACGCCAGGATGGTGATCACCACGACCGCCGTGCCCATCAGCGGCGACACGGTATTGCCGACTTGTCCGAGGGCCACCAGCACGTCGGTCGAGTGCAGGTGATCGGCCAGCCAGCCCCCCACGGAAATCATCCAGGCACCGGACAACGAAGCGCCCAGGAAAACCACCGCAATCAGCTTGCCGCTGGAGGTGTTCTTCGGCAGGTAGCGCGAGTAGTCCGACACGTACGGGGCGTAAGCGATGTTGTAGCTCGCCGCGGCGGCGAATTGCGCGATGAAACCGGTCCAGTTGAACCCCAGTGGTGCCGGGGCCACTTCTCCGGCGCCGAGCGCCGGCAACGCCGCATCCGGCACCCAGCCCATCAGCACCGCCAGCGTCACCAGACCGTACAGTGGCAACGACAGGTACAGCGCCCATTTGAAGCTGCGGTGCATCCAGTCATGGCCGAGGATCGCCAGCAACGCGGCCGGTATCGTCACCGCCACCGCAATCGCCCAGGGGTGGAACCCGAATAGTGTGTGCAGGCCTTGCATCATCAACACCAGGTTGACGATGTTGAAGCCGGCGAACACGAACAGTGTCGCCAACAGCACCAGAATCACCCCGCGATAACCGAACTGCGCACGGGACTGGATCATCTGTGGCAGGCCCAGGTGCGGGCCTTGCGAGCCATGAAAGGCCATGAACAGCGTGCCGAACATGATGCCCAGCGTACCGGCCAGCGTGGTCCAGAGCGCGGTCAGGCCGACGCTTGGACCGACGAAGCCGATGGTCATGGTGAAGAAGGTGAAGTTGCCGAGAAACCAGAACGGGCCCTGGCTCGACAGTTTGTCGGTGCGCTCGTGCTCGGGGATGAAATCGATCGAATGGCTTTCGACGACGATTTTGTCATCGAGGACCGACACGCTCGGGGCGGACTTGGCGTTAGTGTTCATGATGGACTCTTATTGTTGGAAGATCATGACGAAAAAACCGCGTTTTATCGGGTGAACGACTCCCGGGGCGCGTCCTTGCCGTTCCCGAATTTCCGATGTGCAATTGCTTTCAACTTTGGCATTGTTCCTTGTCTTGCCTGATCAGCTTCAGCCCGGCAGCGTGATCCACACCGCCTTGGTCTCGAGCAGGTAGTCGAGCTGCTCGGCGCCCAGGTCCTTGCCGAACCCGGACTGCTTGTAACCGCCGAACGGCATCGACGGGTCAAGGGTGCCGTGGGCGTTGACGTAGACCGAGCCTGCCTTCAGACGGGGAATCAGGCTGTGCACCTTGCCCAGGTCATTGGAATACAGGGCCGCCGCCAGGCCATAGGGCGAGTCATTGGCCAGCGCCAGTGCCTGCTCCTCATCGTCGAAGGGTGCGGTGACCAGCACCGGGCCGAAGATTTCCTCCTGGACGATGCGCATGTCATTGCGGCAATGGGCGAAAATGGTCGGCTCGACAAAGAAGCCAGGGCCCTCGACCGGTTGGCCGCCGTAGACCAGTTGGGCGCCCTCCTGCTTGCCGGTCTCGATGTACTCGGTCACGCGCTGCTTTTGCAGGGCCGAGACCAGCGGGCCGATGAAGCAGTCCGGGTCCATCCCCGGCGCGAGCTTCAGGGTGCGGGTGTAGGCGATCAGCTCGCGCAGGAAATCGTCATAGACACTGCTGTGAATATAGGCCCGTGTACCGGCGTCGCATACCTGTCCCGAGTTGAAAAACACACCGTTGGCGACCGCCTGCGCCGCCGCCGGAATGTCGGCGTCGGCGAACACGATGACCGGTGATTTGCCACCCAGTTCCAGGGTCAGGCGCTTCATGTCATCCAGCGCGGCACGGCCCACGGTGCGGCCGACCGGGGTCGAGCCGGTGAAGGTCAGTTTGTCGATGCCAGGGTGGGTGGCCATGGCCGCGCCGACCACGCTGCCGCGCCCGGTGACGATGTTGATCACCCCGTCCGGGATGCCCGCTTCCTGCACCAGCTCGGCAAAACGCAGGGCCGACAGCGAAGTCAACTCGGCCGGTTTCACCACCACGGTGCAACCGGTGGCCAGGGCCGCGCCCAGTTTCCAGGCCATGGTTTGCAGCGGGAAGTTCCACGGCACGATGGCACCGACCACGCCCACCGCTTCCTTGCGGGTGTAGGCCAGGTAATTGCCCGGCAGCGACGGCTCGACGGTACGCCCGTGCAGCTTGGTGGCCCAACCGGCGAAGTAGCGCAGGGTATCGACGGTGCCCTGGATATCGACGTCCCTGGCGAAGGCGACCGACTTGCCCATGTCGATCGATTCGATTTCCGCCAGTTCGGCGGCGTTCTGTTCGATCAGGTCGGCCAGGCGTTGCATCATCCGCTCGCGTTCGGCCGGTTTGGCCTGGCGCCAGGCGCCGCCGTCGAACTGGGCGCGGGCGGCTTGCACGGCACGGTCCAGATCAGCGGTGGTGCCCATGGGAATGCGCGTAATCACACCTTCGGTGGATGGCTCGATGACTTCGGACGTCTGGCCATCGCTGGCCTCGACCCAGGCGCCGCCGATGAACATTTTCTGGACCTTGCCGAGAAAGGTCTGGGTGGCCTCGCTGACGCCGAACTTTTGCAGGTAACTTTTGACGATCGTGTCCATTTTTATTCTCTCTGCCCGGCAGTCGGGTCCTGCCGGGTTTAGTGGTTTCGATATCAGGCTGGAGTGGCTTCGCTCTGGGCCGCACGCACCTTGCCCCGCTCGTGGAAGATGAAGCCGATGCTGTTGAGCAGCAGTTGCGCGGCGAGGATCGAGGTCATGCCGGTCGGGTCGTACACCGGTGCCACTTCCACCAGGTCCATGCCGACGATGTTGCCTTGGCTGCGCTTGGCCAGGGCCTGGATGATTTCCAGCACTTCGTAGTAGAGGAAGCCACCGTGGCTCGGGGTGCCGGTGCCAGGAGCGATGGACGGGTCGAAACCGTCGATGTCGATGGTGATGTAGTAGTTGATGTTCTGCGGGATCAGCGCCAGCACGCCTTCGACGCCCAGGCGGCGCACATCGCGTACCGAAAGGATTTTCGAGCCGGCTTCATGAGCCGCTTCGTAGTCGTCGCGGTTGGACGAGGACACATTGCGGATGCCCATTTGGGTCATGCCGACGATGTGGTTCATTTCCGAGGCGCGGCGCAGCGGGTTGCCATGGCCGTAGCGCACGCCGTGGCGCTCGTCGACGAAATCCAGGTGCGCATCGAAGTGGATGATGTGGATCGGGCCACGGCCTTCGAAAGCCTTGATGACCGGGGCGTGCACCGAGTGATCGCCACCGAGCACCACCGGCATCACACCGGCATCGAGAATCTTGCGTACCGCGTACTCAGTGTTCTTGTTGCTGGTTTCCATATCGGTGTGGACGATGTCGGCATCCCCCACGTCGACCATGCTCACGTCGGCGGCGGTCAGGTACATCACGTCGTCTTCGTGGTCGTAGGCGCCGGCATGGCCGAAGGAAAACAGCGTCGATGCTTCACGAATCCCGCGTGGTCCGAAGCGTGCGCCGGAGCGCCACTGGGTACCCATGTCATTGGGCACGCCGAGCACCGCGACGTCGGCATCCAGGGCATCCCAGTCGGTGCACACCGGGGATTTGCCAAAGGTGCAATGACCCACGAATGGCAGGTTCAGGCGACCGGATTCATAACCATTGTTCGACATGTCTAGCCTCTCCACTTCTTGTTTTCGGCCTGGCGGACTGCAAGGCGACCGCCGTTGGAAAGACTATGGGCGCAGCTTTTCGTGGAAAAAATGCTAAACATCAGATACTCATATCGGCATTACCGATGCATCCACACGCGGGAGGTCCAAGTGATTCAACTGCATGATGTCGACCTGAAACTGCTCAGGGTGTTTGCCACCATTGTCCGCTGCGGCGGCTTCTCGGCCGCGCAGGCGGCGCTGAACGCCGGCCAGTCGACCATCAGCGAACAGATGACCCATCTGGAAACCCGACTCGGGGTCAAGCTCTGCCAGCGCGGACGCAGCGGTTTTCGTCTGACCGAGCAAGGCGTGGCGATCCACGAAGCCACCCAGCGCCTGCTCTCGGCGGTGGAAAATTTCTGCATGGACGCCGACGTGCTCAAACAGCACATCAGCGGCAAGCTCAACCTGGGGATCATCGACACCACCATCACCGACCCCGACTCGCCGATCCCGCGCACTACCCAGCGCTTCGTCTCCCGTGGGCACGATGTGCACCTCAACGTCTACGTCGGCACCCCCGCCGAACTGGAAGAGCGCGTGCTCGACGGGCGCCTGCACCTGGCCATCGGGCACTTCCCGATCCACGTGCCGGGGTTGCTGCATTCGCCGCTGTACCAGGAAGCGCTGGGGCTGTATTGCGGGCGGCGGCATCCGCTGTTCGGCAACCAGGCCGAAGGTGAGGAATTGCTCGAAGAGATCGCCGCGAGCCGCATTGTCGTGCGCGGCTACATGCAGCAATACGACCTGGAACACCTGGGCGTCAGCAAGGCGGCGGCGACCGTGGACAACATCGAAGCCCTGGCGATTCTGATCATCTCCGGCGCCTACCTGGGCTTTCTGCCAGCGCATTTCGCCGCGCAGTGGATCAAGACCGGCGAGATGCACCAACTGGCGCCCGGCAGCTTGCAGCTGATGTCGCCATTCGACGTGATCACTCGCCGAGGCACGGCGCCACCGCCGATTTTGCAGGCGTTTCTCGAAGACCTGGCGGCCTGTTCCCGCAAGGCGCCTGCACCCGAGCAGCATTGACGGCTCGCCAAATTCAAACAGCGCCCGCCATACTCATCGACGCAACGTTTCGCTTCATCACCGCTCAAGGCCACCTATGCGCATCCACGTCACCTTCATCGACCGCGTCGGCATCACCCAGGAAGTCCTGGCCCTGCTGGGCGGACGCAGCTTCAACCTCGACGCCGTGGAGATGGTGCCGCCGAACGTCTATATCGATGCCCCGACCCTCGGCGCCGAAGTCCTGGAGGAGTTGCGCGAAGCCCTCTTCGGCGTGCGTGGCGTGCAAGCGGTGACCCTGGTCGACATCCTTCCGGGGCAACGCCGGCGCCTGCAACTGGATGCCTTGCTCGCCGCCAGTTCCGACCCGGTGCTGGCGGTGGATGAACGTGGTCATGTGCTGCTGGCCAACCCGGCGCTGATCGCCCTGTGCGGCCGCGAGCCGGCCGGTGAAGCGCTGGACGCGCTGTTCGATGATCCCGACTTGCAACCGACGCTGATCGCCCAGGGCTTCCGCCTGCCCATGCGCGAAGTCAGCCTCGGCGGCCACACCTTGCTGCTCGACGCCATGCCGATCACCGATGCCGGCGCCCTGCTCACCCTCTATCAACCGAACCGCATCGGCGAACGCCTCTCGGCGCTGCATCACGATCACGCCGAAGGCTTCGATGCGCTGCTGGGCGAGTCGCCGCCGATCCGTGCGCTGAAGGCACGGGCCCAGCGGGTGGCGGCCCTGGATGCGCCGCTGTTGATCCAGGGCGAAACCGGCACCGGCAAGGAACTGGTGGCCCGCGCCTGCCACGCCATCAGCGGCCGATGCGAAAAGCCTTTCCTGGCGCTCAATTGCGCGGCACTGCCGGAAAGCCTGGCCGAAAGCGAGCTGTTCGGCTACGCCCCCGGCGCCTTCACCGGCGCCCAGCGGGGCGGCAAACTCGGGCTGCTGGAACTGGCCGACCAGGGCACGGTGTTCCTCGACGAAGTGGGGGAAATGTCGCCGTACCTGCAGGCCAAGTTGTTGCGCTTTTTGAGCGATGGTTGCTTCCGTCGCGTGGGCGGCGATCGCGAGGTCAAGGTCAACGTGCGGATCCTCAGCGCCACCCACCGCAACCTGGAAAAAATGGTCAGCGAAGGTCACTTTCGCGAAGACCTGTTTTACCGCCTCAACGTGCTCAACCTGCAAGTGCCGCCGCTGCGCGAACGCGGCCATGACATCCTGCTGATGGCCCAGCACTTCATGCAGCAAGCGTGCGCACAGATCCAGCGACCGGTCTGCCGCCTGGCACCCAGCACCTTTCCCGCCCTGCTCGGCAACCGCTGGCCGGGCAATGTGCGGCAACTGCAAAACGTGATCTTCCGCGCGGCGGCCATTTGCGAAAACCCGTTGGTCGACCTCGACGACCTCGACATTGCGCGCACGGCAGTGGAACGCCAGAACGATGGCGAAGTGGGTAGCCTCGAAGAGGCTGTCGAAGGTTTTGAAAAGAACCTGCTGGAGCAGCTGTATCGCAGCTATCCGTCCAGTCGATTGCTCGCAGCACGCTTGCAGACCTCCCACAGCGCCATCGCCATTCGCTTGCGCAAGTACGGGATTCCCAACAAGGCCTGACCGCCGGTTTCAGCAACACTGAAAATCCCTGTGGGAGCGGGCTTGCCCGCGATGAGGCCATGTCAGTCACCATTTTCGTTACCTGACACACCGCAATCGCTGCGATGCGGCGACCCGACAAGCCCGCGCCCACAGGGTTCGAGTGCCATTCAACAATGTATACAAATCGATACGGCGTATCGAAATCAAGACAGAACGAGCTCGACCCGTCTCGCCCGGCCTTCGCCCCCTGTCTCTTGCCTGCCTGTATTGATTTCAATACGCGAGACCTCCGCAAAACTGCCAAAAACCATCTCAAGCCATTGATTTATAACAATTAATCAATTCTGGCACCGCCCTTGCTATGACTCCTTCAGCCACGCTCGCCACCCAAACGAGCCTGCCCATCGTCATTCGCCACCTGCAGCGAATGAGCCAGAACAATGAGGAGTAGACATGAGCGAATTGCGTTTTACCGTCGACCACGAATGGCTGCGCACCGAAGCTGACGGCACGGTCACCGTTGGCATTACCGCTTTTGCCCAACAGGCGCTGGGGGATGTGGTGTTTGTACAGGTGCCCGAACTGGGCGGCTTCGACGCCGGCACCGAAGTGTCGGTGCTGGAGTCGGTGAAGGCCGCCAGCAGCATCGGCATGCCGCTGGACGGTGAGGTGGTGGAAGTGAATTCGGCGCTCGACGCCAACCCTGAGTTGGTCAACGAAGATCCGCTGGGAGAAGGCTGGTTCTTCCGCTTCCAGCCTGCTGACGCTTCGGCGATCGCCCGCTTGCTCGATCAAGCCGCTTACGAACGCCTGATCCAAGACCAGACCGACGCGTGAGGATTCCGTATGACCACCCTCCTCGACACCCGTAACGAATTCATCGCCCGCCACATCGGCCCGCGCGCCGGTGACGAGCAAGCGATGCTCAACAGCCTCGGCTTCGATTCCCTCGAAGCCCTGAGCGCCAGCGTCATTCCCGACAGCATCAAGGGCACCAGCGTGCTCGGCCTGGAAGACGGCCTGAGCGAAGCCGACGCCCTGGCGCTGATCAAAGGCATCGCGGCCAAGAACCAGCTGTTCAAGACCTACATTGGCCAGGGTTACTACGGCACCCACACGCCGTCGCCGATCCTGCGCAACCTGCTGGAAAACCCGGCCTGGTACACCGCCTACACCCCGTACCAGCCGGAAATTTCCCAGGGTCGTCTCGAAGCGCTGCTGAACTTCCAGACCCTGATCAGCGACCTCACCGGCCTGCCGATCGCCAACGCCTCGCTGCTCGACGAAGCCACCGCCGCCGCCGAAGCCATGACTTTCTGCAAGCGCCTGAGCAAGAACAAGGGCAGCCACCAGTTCTTCGCCTCCGTGCATTGCCACCCGCAGACCCTCGACGTGCTGCGCACCCGTGCCGAGCCGCTGGGCATCGAGGTGGTGGTCGGTGATGAGCGCGAACTGAGCGACGTGACGCCGTTCTTCGGCGCCCTGCTGCAGTACCCGGCGAGCAACGGTGATGTGTTCGACTACCGCGCATTGACCGAGCGTTTCCACGCCGCCAACGCCCTGGTGGCCGTGGCCGCCGACCTGCTGGCCCTGACCCTGCTGACCCCGCCGGGCGAGTTCGGCGCCGACGTGGCCATCGGCAGCGCCCAACGCTTCGGCGTGCCGCTGGGCTTCGGCGGCCCGCACGCGGCGTACTTCTCCACCAAGGATGCGTTCAAGCGCGACATGCCGGGCCGCCTGGTCGGTGTCTCGGTGGACCGTTTCGGCAAGCCGGCCTTGCGTCTGGCGATGCAGACCCGCGAGCAACACATCCGTCGCGAGAAGGCCACGTCCAACATCTGCACCGCGCAGGTGCTGCTGGCCAACATCGCCAGCATGTACGCCGTCTACCACGGCCCGAAAGGCCTGACGCAGATCGCCAACCGCGTGCATCAGCTGACCGCGATCCTGGCCAAGGGCTTGAGCGCTTTGGGCCTGAACGTTGAGCAGGAACACTTCTTCGACACGCTGACGATCAAGACCGGCGCCGACACCGCGAAACTGCACGAACAGGCGCACGCCCGGCAGATCAACCTGCGCGTGGTCGACGCCGAGCGTCTGGGCCTGTCCCTCGACGAAACCAGCACCCAGGCCGACGTCGAAACCCTGTGGGCCTTGCTGTCCAACGGCCAAACCCTGCCGGACTTCGCCGCCCTTGCCGCCGCCACTCAAGCGACGATCCCGGCCGCGCTGGTGCGTCAGTCGCCGATCCTCAGCCACCCGGTGTTCAACCGCTATCACTCGGAAACCGAGCTGATGCGCTACCTGCGCAAACTGGCGGACAAGGACCTGGCGCTCGATCGCACCATGATCCCGCTGGGCTCGTGCACCATGAAACTCAACGCCGCCAGCGAAATGATCCCGGTGACCTGGGCCGAGTTCGGCGCGCTGCACCCGTTCGCCCCGGCCGAGCAAAGCGCCGGCTACCAGCAACTGACCGACGAACTGGAAGCGATGCTCTGCGCCGCCACCGGTTACGACGCGATCTCTCTGCAGCCGAACGCCGGTTCCCAAGGCGAGTACGCTGGCCTGCTGGCCATTCGTGCCTACCACCAGAGCCGTGGCGAAGACCGCCGCGACATCTGCCTGATCCCGTCGTCGGCCCACGGCACCAACCCGGCCACCGCCAACATGGCCGGCATGCGCGTGGTGGTCACCGCCTGCGATGCCCGTGGCAACGTCGACATCGAAGACCTGCGCACCAAGGCCATCGAGCACCGCGAACACCTCGCCGCGCTGATGATCACCTACCCGTCGACCCACGGTGTGTTCGAGGAAGGCATCCGCGAAATCTGCGGCATCATTCATGACAACGGCGGCCAGGTGTACATCGACGGCGCCAACATGAACGCCATGGTCGGCCTCTGCGCGCCGGGCAAGTTCGGCGGCGACGTCTCGCACCTGAACCTGCACAAGACCTTCTGCATTCCCCACGGCGGTGGCGGCCCGGGCGTCGGCCCGATCGGTGTGAAATCGCACCTGGCGCCGTTCCTGCCAGGTCACGCGCAGATGGACCGCAAAGAAGGCGCGGTGTGCGCCGCGCCATTCGGCAGCGCGAGCATCCTGCCGATCACCTGGATGTACATCCGCATGATGGGCGGCGCCGGCCTCAAGCGCGCCTCGCAGCTGGCGATCCTCAACGCCAACTACATTTCCCGTCGCCTCGAAGAGCACTACCCGGTGCTCTACACCGGCAGCAACGGCCTGGTGGCCCACGAGTGCATCCTCGACCTGCGCCCGCTGAAAGACAGCAGCGGCATCAGCGTCGACGACGTGGCCAAGCGCCTGATCGACTTTGGCTTTCACGCCCCGACCATGTCGTTCCCGGTGGCCGGCACGCTGATGATCGAGCCGACCGAAAGCGAATCCAAAGAAGAACTGGACCGTTTCTGCGACGCCATGATCCGCATCCGCGAAGAAATCCGCGCGGTGGAAAACGGCACCCTGGACAAGGACGACAACCCGCTGAAAAACGCCCCGCACACCGCGGCGGAGCTGGTGGGCGAGTGGTCGCATCCGTATAGCCGGGAGCAGGCGGTTTATCCACTGGACACCTTGATCGACGCCAAGTACTGGCCGCCCGTAGGCCGAGTCGACAACGTCTTTGGCGACCGCAACCTGATCTGTGCCTGCCCGTCGATTGCCGAATACGCCTGACCACAAAACATAACCCTGTAGGAGCGAGCTTGCTCGCGATGGACTCCAGAGCGCCGCTGGGCATCTGGTTCCCTGTGTCATCGTTAACGACCATCGCGAGCAGGCTCGCTCCTACAGAAGAGCAGTGCCCCCTATTCAAGAACAACCAGAGGACTTCACCATGTTCAGCAAACACGACCAGATCAAAGGCTACGACGACGAACTGCTGGCGGCGATGAACGCCGAGGATGCGCGGCAAGAACACCACATCGAATTGATCGCCTCGGAAAACTACACTAGCCAGCGGGTGATGGAAGCGCAAGGCAGCGGGCTGACCAACAAGTACGCCGAAGGTTATCCGGGCAAGCGTTACTACGGCGGCTGCGAGCACGTGGACGTGGTCGAACAACTGGCAATCGATCGCGCCAAACAACTCTTTGGCGCCGATTACGCCAACGTCCAGCCACACTCCGGCAGCCAGGCCAACGCGGCGGTTTATCTGGCCTTGCTGCAACCGGGCGACACCGTGCTGGGCATGAGCCTGGCCCACGGCGGGCACCTGACTCACGGCGCCAAGGTCAGCTTTTCCGGCAAGCTGTACAACGCCGTGCAGTACGGCATCGACACCGCCACCGGCCTGATCGATTACGACGAAGTCGAGCGTCTGGCCGTCGAGCACCAGCCGAAGATGATCATTGCCGGGTTCTCGGCTTACTCCAAGACCCTGGACTTCCCGCGTTTCCGTGAGATCGCCGACAAGGTGGGTGCCTACCTGTTCGTCGACATGGCCCACGTCGCCGGGCTGGTGGCCACCGGTCTGTACCCGAACCCGATCCCGTTTGCTGACGTGGTGACGACCACCACCCACAAGACCCTGCGCGGCCCCCGTGGCGGGCTGATTCTGGCCAGGGCCAATGCGGAACTGGAGAAAAAACTCAACGCGGCCGTGTTCCCCGGCGGTCAGGGCGGCCCGTTGATGCACGTGATCGCCGCCAAGGCCGTGTGTTTCAAGGAAGCGCTGGAGCCCGCCTTCAAAACTTATCAGGCACAAGTGATCCGCAACGCCCAGGCCATGGCGAAAGTGTTTATCGAGCGCGGTTATGACGTGGTGTCCGGCGGGACCGACAACCACCTGTTCCTGGTCAGCCTGATCCGCCAGGGCCTGACCGGCAAAGACGCCGACGCCGCCCTCGGCCGTGCCGGCATCACCGTGAACAAGAACGCCGTGCCCAACGATCCACAATCGCCGTTCGTGACCTCCGGATTGCGCATTGGCACCCCGGCCATCACCAGCCGTGGTTTCAAGGAAGCCCAGAGCATCGAGCTGGCGGGCTGGATCTGCGACATCCTCGACCACCTCGGCGATGCCGATGTCGAGGCCCAGGTGGCGCGGCAGGCGGCGGCGATGTGCAGCGATTTCCCGGTGTATCGCGACTGATCGCCCGACACAAAACCCTGTAGGAGCGAGCCTGCTCGCGATGGACGTAAAGCTGATGCGTTTTCGTCAGCAAGCCCGCGTTATCGTTAGCGACCATCGCGAGCAGGCTCGCTCCTACAGGTCCGGTTCTTGTCTGACAGACCTTGGAAAAATATATGAACACACCCGTGGAATCGCCCGGCAAAAGCCCGGCCAAGGTGGAAGTCGGTACCAAGTTGCGCGGCGCGGATAAAGTCGCGCGGATTCCGGTCAAGATCATTCCGACCGATGAGTTTGCGCGTAAACCGAACTGGATACGTGTACGCATGCCGATCTCTCCCGAGGTCGAACGCATCAAGCAATTGCTGCGCAAACATAAGCTGCACAGTGTCTGTGAAGAAGCCTCGTGCCCGAACCTGGGCGAGTGTTTTTCCGGCGGCACCGCGACCTTCATGATCATGGGCGACATCTGCACCCGCCGCTGTCCGTTCTGCGACGTGGGCCACGGTCGGCCGAAACCGCTGGACGTCGATGAACCGACCAACCTCGCCGTGGCCATCGCCGAGTTGCGCCTCAAGTACGTGGTGATCACCTCGGTGGACCGTGATGACCTGCGCGACGGCGGCGCCCAACACTTTGTCGACTGCCTGCGCGAGATCCGTAAACGGACGCCGGGCATACAACTGGAAACCCTGGTGCCGGACTATCGCGGGCGCATGGACGTGGCCCTGGCGATCACCGCCAGCGAGCCGCCCGATGTTTTCAACCACAACCTGGAGACCGTTCCGCGCCTGTATAAGGCCGCGCGGCCGGGTTCGGATTTCGAGTGGTCGCTGGACCTGCTGCAGAACTTCAAGCAGCGGGTGCCGCACGTACCGACCAAGTCCGGGCAGATGCTGGGCCTGGGTGAAACCGACACCGAAGTCATGGAGGTGATGCAGCGCATGCGCGAGCACGATATCGACATGCTCACTCTTGGCCAGTACCTGCAACCCTCGCGCAGCCACCTGCCGGTGCAGCGTTTCGTCCACCCGGACGTGTTTGCCTGGTTCGCCGAGGAAGGCGCGCGGATGGGCTTCAAGAACGTCGCCTCCGGGCCGCTGGTGCGCTCGTCCTATCATGCCGATCAACAACTGCATGGAGGTGCGGCGGGATTCACGCCATGATGGGCTGACTTGCCATGCATTTCGGAGACCCGGCCCGATGCCCTTTGCCGTTCGAACATTGCTCCTGTCACTGAGCCTCACCCTGCCCTGCATCGTCGGTGCCGACGAGGCGGCCAAAACCAGGCCCGAACACATGGTGTACTTGCGCACGATCGACCCGGGCATCGCGCAGGACATCCGCTACGCCAGCGCCCACAACTTCACCGGGCACCCGCTCGACGGTTATGCGGCGCCGGAGTGCCTGCTGTCGGTGAATGCCGCCAAGGCCCTGTCCCGGGTGCAAGCGGCCTTGCAGGCGCAAGGCTACGGCTTGAAGGTTTTCGACTGCTATCGACCCAGCCGCGCGGTCGCGGACATGGGGCGCTTCGCCACCGAGCCGGGCGACCCGCGCAAGACCGAGTTCTACCCACGGGTGGACAAGCAGGACTTCTGGCGTCTGGGCTATGTGGCCCGGGTGTCCAATCACTCCCGAGGCAGCACCGTCGATCTGACCATGACCGGCCCGGACGCCCTGCCCGCCGACACCTGGACGCCTTCCGCCACTGCCGTCGATTGCACGGCCCCGTACGACCAGCGCTGGCACGACGGCGCCGTGGACATGGGCACCGGTTTCGACTGCTTCGATGAACGCGCGCACACCGACTCAACGCAGATCAGCGCCACGGCCAAGGCCAATCGCCAACGACTCACCCGCGCCATGGAGAAAGAAGGCTTCAGCGGCTACTCGGCCGAGTGGTGGCACTTCACCTACAGCGGCGATGCGACGCTGAAAGACGTCATGGATTTCCCCATTACGCCGCTTGCGCTGGGGGACGTTCTCAAGACCAGCAATCAACTGATTGTGGTCACCAGCCAAAAATGGACCGACACCCACGCGACCGCGCAGCGTTATGAACGACAGGGCAACCGCTTTCGCAAATACCAGGCAGCGTTTGATGTGGTGCTGGGCAAGAACGGGTTGGCCTGGGGCAAGGGCCTCGGCCCTGTTGATCAGCGCGACGGGCCCATCAAACAGGAAGGCGATGGAAAAGCGCCGGCCGGGATATTCAAGCTGGGGACCGCGTTTGGCTACGACACGACGGCTGAAACCCGGCTGCCTTACGTCGCACTGACCTCCACCATTGAATGCGTGGATGACAGCCACTCCCAACGCTACAACCAGCTCGTCGACGGCGCGACGACAACGAAAGACTGGACCAGCTCCGAGCACATGCGCAGCATGGATGAGCTGTACCGAAAAGGCATCGTCATTGAACACAACACACCGGCCGCCCCGGCAGCGGGTTCGTGCATTTTCTTCCATATCTGGCGCAGCCCTGCCTCGCCGACGCAGGGCTGCACTGCCATGGATCAAGCCGATATCACTCGGCTGTTCAGTTGGCTCGACCCAAGCCAGGCGCCCCTGCTGATTCAAATGCCCGAGGAGCAATACGAGCAATTGCGCGTCGGCTTGAACCTACCCGGACGTTGAAGCGGGAACCGGTTCAGGCGTTTGAACGCTGCTCAGGCGACAGCGCCCGAGCCGAGTCCCTGGCCAGCCAGTAATAGAGAATTCCCGGCACTGCCAGCCCTACGATCCAGGAAATATCCACGCCACCCAGCTGCGCAACCATCGGCCCGGAATAGAAGTGGGTATCGACGAAAGGCAGCTGGATCAGCACGCCAACCACATACACGCCGATGCCGCGCAGGTTCCAGCGACCATAACGCCCCGACGGATCGGACAAGGCCGGGATGTCATAGCGTTCCTTGTTGATGAAGTAGTAATCCACCAGGTTGATCGCGCTCCAGGGCGTGAAGAATGTCAGCAGGAACAGGATGAAATACTTGAAGCTGTTGAGGAACGAGTACTGCCCCAGCAGCGCGAGCGTGGTGGACGCCGCGACAATCAGCAGTACAAACAGCATGCGCTGGCCGGCGCTGATTTCCAGACGGCTGCGAAAGCCACTGATGATGGTGGCCACGCACATGAAGCTGCCATAGGCGTTGAGGGTCGACACCGTGACCTTGCCGAAGACCACGCTCAGGTACAGCAAGGAAGCCATCACCCCGGTACTGCCCAGACCGACGATGGTCGCCACTTCATGGCCACGAAAATTCGCCCCGGCCAACGCGGCGGCGAATACCCCCAGCACCATCGACGCCTGGGCGCCGAGCACGGTGCCCAGGCCAACCGCCGTGAAGGTTTTCCAGGACGCGGTATTGCTCGGCAGGTAGCGCGAGTAGTCAGCGACGTAAGGGCCGAAGGCGATTTGCCAGGAGGCGGACAGCGACATCGCCAGCAGGAACGTGCCCCAGCCGAAGTGCCGGTTGTCCAGCAGCAGGCCGATGTCGTTGAGGGTCATCAAGCGGGTGAACAGATAGACGAACGCGATGATGCCCAGGACGCTGGCCACGCGCCCGACCAGGTGAATCACCCGATAACCGAAGATCGTCAGAAAGGCGATGCAGGCGGCGAAAATCAGGATGCCGGCGCTGTCGCTGACATTGATCAACTGGGCTATCGCCTGTCCTGACAGTACCGCGCCAGTGGCGCTGAATCCGAGGTACATCAGGCACACCAGGACAATCGGGATCGCCGCGCCGTACACCCCGAACTGCACGCGGCTGGAGATCATCTGCGGCAGCCCGAGCTTCGGCCCTTGCGCCGCATGCAGCGCCACCACGGCACCGCCAAGCACCTGGCCAATCAGCAAGCCGATCAGAGACCAGAACACATCGCCACCCAGCACCACGGCCAGCGCCCCGGTGACGATCGCGGTGATCTGCAGGTTGGCGCCAAGCCACAGGGTGAACTGGCTGTAGAGACTGCCGTGGCGCTCGGCCTCGGGAATGAAATCGATCGAGCGCGTCTCGATCAGGGGACTTCGTTGTGGGCTGTCGCAGGTCTTGGTCATTGTTATTGTTCTCTTTGAAAGATAGAAAGCATTCATGCATCACGGAGCGGGCTTGCTCGCGACAGCGCCGGGTCAGCTTGCACACATGTCAAATGTGCAGACGCCTTCGCTGGCAAGCCCGCTCCCACAGGTTTCTCGGTTGCTCACTGATTGCGCATGCATCCCCACCTCTTGCAGGAGCTGGCTTGCCAGCGAAGGCATCGTCACATCCAACATCACCGCCGCCTGACTCACCGCCATCGCGAGCAGGCTCGCTCCCAAGGGGATTTGTGTTTAACGGACAGGCTGTTGTTCGTTAACGGCCACCTGCCCCACGAACGGTGCCTTGGCCCACACGATCTTGCCGCCGACCATCGTCAGCAGCACCTTGTTGCGCCCCAACGCGTCCTCCGGAACCTGCATGAAGTTTTTGTCGAGAACGATCAAGTCCGCGAATTTGCCCACCTCCAGCGAACCGACCACGGCATCCAGTTTCAGTTGCTCGGCGGCATTCAGGGTGATGGTGCGCAGTACGTCGGCACGGGACAGTGCCGGCTCGGCGTTGAGTCTGCCCGCATAGTCGGGGCCATAACTGTGCGGGTTCTGCGGATCGCCCGAGCGGGTGACGCCGATCTTCAATGCCAGGAATTCATCGAGCGGATCGACCGGCCAATCGCTGCCATAGGCCACGCGGCCACCGGCGCGGGCGATGCTGCCCGACGGTTCCATGCGCGCGAAGCGCTCGACACCGAGGTGATCGCTGGTGCCATCGACCGTGGACGGCGCTTGCTGTGCCCACTGGAAAGACATGTTGGCGGTCACGTCCAGGGCCTTGAAGCGCCCGTAGTCCGCGGGGTCCACCGATTCGGCGTGGGTGATGGTCGGTCGGAAGGCATTGCCGGGCAATTGCTTGCGCACGTATTCGATGGCGTCGAGCGAGTCACGCACCGCGCGGTCACCGGTGGCATGCAGGTGTGGATCGAAACCGGCCTGCACCGCTTTCAATAGCAGCGGGTCCAGCACTTGCGGCGGGAAATACAATTCGCCGCGATTCTTGCCAGGCGTCCATTTCGGTGCCTTTTCCGTGCCGGCGTTGTGCAGGTAGGGCGTCAACATGGCGCCAGTGTCGGCCGGCGCATTGATGATGCCGTCCATGAACAATTTGACGTGGCGCATGTTCACACCCGGTGTGACTTTGGCCTCGCCCTGGTCATACAGGCTGGCCAGGCTCTTGGCTTCGGCAATGGTCTTGTCCGGGTCGGCAGCCGCGGCGGCCGGATCGAGCTTGATGGCCAGCAAGGCCCGAGCGGTCAACTCGCCCGATTGCTCCAGCATGGTGAACGCCTTGGCGTTCTCCGGCCCGGACAGGGCATCGAAGAAACTGGTGATACCTTGCTGGCGCATGGCATCGAGCGCGGCGCGGCTCTGAATCAACTTCTCGGCCTCGGTGGCGGGCGGTACCACCGCGGCCATGGCATCGGCCGCGCCGTCCTCGCAGATGCCGGTCGGGTTGCCGGTACTGTCGCGCACGTATTTGCCATCGCCGGGGTTGGCCGTGTGCTTGTCGATGCCCGCCACCGCGAGGCCACGGGAGTTGACCAGCACGGTATGGAAATCGGTGGAACGCACCTGGATCGGACGCTGGGTCTTCAGCGCATCGAGGGTCGATTTGTCTGGGTCGCCATCAAGGCCGTCCATGCCCATGCGGTCCCAACTGCCGACCTCGAGCCAGACGTCGGGCCCCTTGTCCTTTTCGGCATCCAGACAGGCCTGGATGGTTTCCTGGAAGACTTTGCGGGTCATGGTCTGGTATTTCAGGTCACACAGGGTCATGGCCCGGCCGCCGTCCCCCGGGTGCATGTGCGCATCGATCAAGCCCGGCATCAGCATGCGCCCGGCCAGGTCGATCTGCTGGGTCTGGGTGCCGATGTAGGAAGCGGCCCCCTCGTCGCTGCCGACATAGACAATCCTGCCGTCCTTGACCGCCACCGCCTGCTGCACCGAATTCTTGCCGTCGACGGTGTACACGTAGCCGTTGCGCATGACCACGTCAGCGCTTGTCGAACCCTCGGTCTGGCACCCCACCAGCGCCACGCAGGAAACGGCCGTTGCACCGGCAACGGCGATAAATAGCCTGGACAATTTCAATTGCCTCACCCCTGTTTTTATAGTTTTGAAGTGGCCCGAACAGACTGCCGCGCAAGCCCTTGATATGCAGGGCATACCCTATAGAGCGCGGCGGTTGGATGGACCTCTTCAAATGAGGAGGGTCAGGTGGTTATTTGCGCCATGGCGCTCACTCCCGGCGCACGATCTCCGGTGAATTTGGCAAACGCAGCACCGAGCCGAGCTCCACCTTGCTCTTCACACCCAGTTGCAGGTAGCAGTTGCGCAAGTAGGTGCGCACCGTCGCCGGGCTCAGGGAGAGAATTCTGGCGATTTCTTTGTAGGAATGACCGGCGGCAAACAGCATCGCCACGGTCCGTTCGCGAGGCGCCAGCACCGCGCCGCGTGGTTGGGTTTCCAGCGACAGGATCACGTGTTCCGCGTTGGGGGTCAGGGCCAGCGCAGAGCGCCCCAGGCGCATGACGCAAGGCGCCTTGGGTAACTGCGCAATGACTTCGGCGGGCAGTGTCGAACCGTTCCAGCCAGGCAGTTCCCGCTGGATCATGGTGCACAACCCGGCGCCGATGTAGAGCAGGCCCCCGTCCTGGCGCGCGACGCCGAAGTCGCTGGCGCCGTTGCCGGTGTCGACGCGGATCATGTCCTGCACCTGAAACCGCCACAGTTGCAACAGGTGCTCGCAGAATGCCGAAAACAACTCGGCCTCAATGTCGTTGAAACCCGGGGCCTCGGCCCCCCGATAAAGACAGACAAAAAACATCAGGCCGCTTTCCGGCAACTCAAAGGTGATGCACATCGGGTGATAGAGGTCATGGCGCCGGGCGAACGCATCCACCTCGGCATTGGGGTCGGTGAAGCCACTGTCACGGATGACTGCGCCGGGTTGGCTCAAGGTGTCGTGGGAAAACTTGTCGCTACCGGCGCTTTTTTGCCAATCGCCAGCGAAGGAATCGGGCAGGTCGATGCGCCCGTGCATCCAGCTCTGCGGAGGTGCGCTGGCCACCGAGGTGGACATCTCGCCCCACCATGCCGATGCGAAAGGCACCAAGTGCCGAAATGCCTGCAGGCCGTCGGCGATGAATTCGGCGGCGCCACATTCCCGTGCCAGACGTCCCAAGTGCAATACGCATTGGTTGAACGCTCGCAGCGTGACCATCGACGTGTCGACGCCAATCTTGCTCCCCTCCTCCATCCTGTCGATCCTGTTCGCTGCATGGTTTTCGATTCGACCATGCCACAGGCGCTGCGATGGCGTCCACAGAACCCACCGCAAGGCTGTCTTCGCTGGCAAACCAGGTTTCTACAGAGGATGGGCGTGACGGGTATTGCGCTGGCCGTCAGTCGAGCGAGCGGTCCATCCCGTACAGGTGCGGGCGCCGATCGCGATGCAGGTCATTGCGCTCGCTGATGCGCTTGTTGCGGGCCTCGGCGAGGTTCAGGGTGGCCAGCAAAATCTGCTCACCGCCCTGCTCCGCGGGCCCGGCTACCGGATAGCCATCGGCGTCGACGATCACCGAGCCCTGCACCCAGCCCACTCCGCGCTCATGGCCGTAGCGGTCACACGCGGCGATGAACAAACGGTTGACTGAGGCATTGGCCTGTACCCGCAAGACTTCCGCCGGGCGTTCGGTTTGCGGACGTGGGCCGTCGGGCCAGTTGACCGGGGCGCAGAGCAGGTCTGCGCCGGCCAACGCCGGCAGGCGCACCCACTCGGGGAATTCCAGGTCGTAGCAAATCAGCATTCCGATACGCCCGTGGTCGGTCTCAATGACCGGCGGCGCTTCACTGCCGGCAGTGAAGATCTCCTTCTCCGCATCCCACAGATGCGCCTTGCGGTACACCGCACGCACGCCCTGAGCATCGATCAGCGCCGCACTGTTGGCCAGATCATCGCCGCCCAGGTGCTCACAGAAGCCGCCCACTATGACAAGGTTCAGTTCCCGGGCCAGCGCTTGCCACAGGCGCAGCGCCGGGCCATCGCGGGTTTCCGCCAGGGCCAGGGCCTCGTTGCGGTCGGCAAACAGGTAACCGCTCTGCACCAGTTCCGGCAACACCACAACCTGCGCCCCTCGCAGGGCCGCCGAGCGAATGGCACGCTCGGTGAGGCTGCGGTTGTAAGCGAGGTCACCGATTTTCGGCGCCAACTGACAGCAAGCGACCACGGTACTTTTTGCAGTGTTCAACGCCCTGCCTCCTCCGTTTGATGAGCCATGGCGACAATGTCCTTCTCGCTGATCCCATCGATGACCCGGCGCTCGGCGACCAGGTCGAGCGAACGACTGAGAAGGAAATAAGTCAGGCCGGACACCACCAGACCCACCAGCCAGGCAATGTCGACCCCTTCAAGCATGCGTGCCAGCGGGCCGACGAACACTTCCTTGTTGGCGGCGGCATCGAAGATGTAGAAAAACGGCACCATCGCGGCAAACCCGATCAGGTAGGAGGCGATGCCACGAAATTGCCAGGCGCCGTAGATACCGTTCGGTGTAAAGAAGTGCGGGATCGCGTAGCGGCCCTTGCGGACGAAGAAGTAGTCCACCAGATTGACCGCGGTCCAGGGCACGAGGAAGTACAGCAGCAAGACGAGGAAGGTGTTCAACAGTGCAATGCCGTCACCTTTGATCGACAGCACGCAGGTCAACAAAATCACGCTGATGACACTGATCGACAGCACCCGGGCACGGGGCGTCGGGGTGATCTTGCTGATCGAGTCGACACCGGTCAGCAGCGTCAGCATGGCGCTATAGGTATTGAGCGCAATGATCGGCAGGAAACCCGCCACCGACACGACCACCAGCAGATTGCCCAACCCCGGCACCATCGAAGAACCGACCTGATTGAGCGCCACCAGCGCGTCCGCCGCTTTCAGTTCCTGGGCGAGCCAGGCACCGAGGCCGATCATCCAGCTACCCGACAACGAGGCGCCGATGAACACCGCCGCGATCAGTTTCGGCCGGCTGGTGTTCTTCGGCAGGTAACGGGAATAGTCGGAAACGTAAGGTGCATAGGAAATGTTGTAGCTGGCGCCGATGGCAAACAGCGTGGCGAAGGCAACCCAGTTGAAGCCCAGGTCAGTAGCTGGCGTGACGCCTTCGGAACCGGCGCCGAACATCAACGCGATCGTCACCAGCGCATACAACGGCAACGTCGCCAGTAATGCCCACTTGAAGGCTTTGTGCATCAGGTCGTGGCCGTAGATCGACAGCAGCGCGCCAATGAGCACCACAGCCACGGCGACGTAAGTCGGGTTGATCCCGAACACATGCTCAAGACCGTTCATGATCAGCGAGATGTTGACCACGTTGAATCCGACGAACACGAACATCGTCGCCATCAACGCCAGGATCACCCCGCGATAACCGAACTGGGCGCGCGACTGGATCATCTGCGGCAGGCCCATTTCCGGCCCTTGCGAGCCGTGGAAGGCCATGAAAATGGTGCCGAACATGATGCCCAGGGCGCCGGCCAGCATGGTCCACAGAGCAGACAACCCGAGGCTCGGGCCGACAAAGCCGATGGAGATGGTGAAGAAATGGAAATTGCCGAGAAACCAGAATGGCCCCTGGCTGCTGAGCTTGGCGTGGCGTTCGCTTTCCGGAATGTAATCGATCGAGTGGCCTTCGATGGCCAACCCGCTGCCGGCCTCGGCGGCGCGCGCAGAAAGTGGGGTTCCTGACATACGATGGTTCCTATGCAGTTGATTGTTTTTATTGTGGGCGCAGCGGTCGTTTCGACGTCCAGATCAGATGAAAATCCCGAAAAAGCTGACGATGACCCTGGTTTCCCTGCAATGTATGGCGTTGGTCAGGGCGGTAAAATATCGCAGGCACACTGTTTACATAGATCTACACCTATGTAATTGAACATCGGGAGCGCCCATGCTGGGGAATGTAACGGAGCTGGATCTACGCTTGATCCGGGTATTTCTTACCGTCGTCGAGGCGGGCGGGATTTCGGCGGCGCAAACCGCCCTCAACACCACGCAGCCGACCATCAGCGCACAGTTGGCGACGCTTGAGGCGCGGGTCGGATTTCGTCTGTGCGAGCGTGGACGGGGCGGATTTTCGGTGACGCCCAAGGGCGGCCAGTTTGTCGAGGCGGCCCGGCGCTTGCTCGCGGCAGCCGAAGGCTTCCGGGTTGAAGTGCAGCACATCAACCGCAAAGTCTCGGGCAACATCAACATCGGCCTGCTCGGGCAGATCGACCCGGTGGCCAACAAAAAGATCGGCCTGGCGATTGCGCGCCTGCGGGCCAGGCATGAAGGCCTGTACTTTCACTTCACCGAACTGTCGTCGTCGCTGTTGGAAGAGAAAATCATCAACAGCCACATCGACCTGGCCATCGGTTATTTCTGGCACCGCTTGCCCAATATCGACTACTTCCCCCTGTTCCAGGAAACCCAGATCGCCTACTGCGCACCGTCTCATCCGCTGTTTGGCCAGGTGGGCGCACTGACCCGTGACGATGTCAGCCACTATGACTGGGTCTGGCCGAGCCACCCCTTGCCGGAAATGCCGGCACCCACCTCCATCGAACGCCTGACGGTGCTGACCGACAGCATGGACGGCGCCGCCCTGTTGATTCTGTCGGGCCAACATTTGGGTTTTCTGCCGCAACACTACGCGGCACGGCATGAACAATTGGGGCAACTGCACCCGCTCAACCCCGAGTTGCTGCGCTATGAGGTGGGTTTCCACGCGGCGGTGCGGCATTCATCGCGACAGCGCGATCTGGTCAGTGCCTTCCTGAACGAATTGATCGACATCTTTGGCGCGCCTTAGATAAAGGCATCAGCGCAATGCCTGTGGGAGCTGGCTTGCCAGCGAAGGCGCCATCGCGAGCAGGCTCGCTCCCAAATGGGGTGGTTTCAGGGTCGGATATCGTTGGCCGGGACGACGTCGATCCGGGCAACAGCGCTGGTCAGGTGCGCCAGATCCTTGTTGTGCTCGGCGATGATGTCTTCAGCGGCCATATTGCCGTTGTCGACGGTGGAGTGGGCGTCGGCCGCGAGCACGACGTCGTAACCCAGTTTCAATGCCTGGCGCACGGTGGCGTTGACACAGTAATCGGTTTGCAGACCGCAGATGATCAGGCGGCTGACGTCCAGCTCCTGCAACTGGTCATGCAAGTGGGTCTGGTAGAACGAATCCGGGGTGGTCTTGCGTACGCGCAGGTCCTGGGACACGGTTTGCAATCCTTCGGCGAGTTGCCAGCCTTCGGCGTTGCGTGCCAGGGGACTGCCCTTTTCTTCATGCTGGATCAGCACCACGGGGAGCCCTTTGCTTCGGGCCTTGGCACTGAGGCCGTTGATGCTGTCGATGACGCGCTGGATCTGGAAGCACTCATACTCGCCGGAGCACAAGGCCTGCTGGACGTCGATGATTAACAGTGCGGTAGTCATGGTTCCTTCCTTGAGAAGTCAGTGGAACAGGGACGAACATAAGTCCGTCCCCGTCCAAACACAAGGCTCAATAACCCAGCGACAACCCGGTGTTACGCCGTGGATCGTTGGCGCCGTAGAAGCGGTTCTTGCCTACCGGTTTGCCATCCAGGAACGGCGCGCCGACGAGAATCGCCGCCAGGTGGTTGGCGTCCTGCGGCCCGGCAAACTTGTGGCCCCAGCTTTCGAGGATCTTCACTGTATCCGGGCTGGTGGTGAAGGCTTCGAGGTTGGTTTCCTCCGGCAGCCATTGCTGGTGGAAACGTGGTGCATCGACCGCTTCCTGGATGTTCATGCCGTAGTCGATGACGTTGAGCATGGTCAGCAAGGTTGCGGTGATGATGCGACTGCCGCCGGGGGTGCCGACCACCATCACCACTTTGCCGTCCTTGGTGACGATGGTCGGGCTCATGGATGACAGCGGCGCCTTGCCGGGGGCGATGGCGTTGGCTTCACCCTGCACCAGGCCGTACATGTTCGGCACGCCGATCTTCGAGGTGAAGTCGTCCATTTCGTCGTTGAGAATGACCCCGGTTTTACTGGCCATGACCCCGGCACCGAACCAGTCGTTGAGGGTGTAGGTCACCGACACTGCGTTGCCCCATTTGTCGACGATGGAGTAATGGGTGGTGTTGTTGCCTTCATGCGGCGCGACGCCAGGCTTGAGCTCGCGGGACACACCGGCCTTTTGCGGATTGATGGCTTCGCGCAGTTTGGTCGCGTAATTCTTGTCCAGCAGATGAGCAATCGGGTTCTTCACGAAGTCCGGGTCGCCAAGGTAGCTGTTGCGGTCCACGTACGCGTGGCGCATCGCTTCGATCTGATAGTGCATGCCCTGGGCCGAGTGATAGCCCAGGTCCTTCATCGGGTAGCCTTCGAGGATGTTCATGATCTGGCAGATCACCACGCCACCGGAGCTCGGAGGCGGGGCCGAGACCACGTGGTAGCCACGGTAGTCGCACTCGATCGGCGCCAGTTCGCGGGTCTTGTATTTGTCCAGGTCGGCCTGGGTGATGATGCCCTTGTTGGCCTGGCTGGAGGTGACGATGGCGTCGGCGACCCAGCCCTTATAGAAGCCGTCGGCGCCCTTCTCGGAGATGGTCCTCAGGGTTTTGCCGAGGTCTTTCTGCACCAGCTTCTGTCCGACTTGCATCGGCTCGCCGTTGCTCAGGAAAATCGCCCCGGAATCCTTCATGTCCTTCTTGAACACGTCGGTGGCGTAGTCCAGCAAATCGACATCACCTTGTTCCAGCACGAAGCCGTCTTCGGCCAGCTTGATGGCCGGGGCGATCACTTCCTTGCGCGGTTTGGTGCCGTATTTGCTCAGGGCCAGTTCCATCCCGGACACCGTGCCGGGCACGCCGACGGCCAAGTGGCCGCGGGTACTCAGGTCCGGCACAACGTTGCCCTCTTTGTCGAGGTACATGTTGGCGGTGGCGGCCAGCGGGGCTTTTTCGCGGAAATCGAGGAAGGTCTTGCGTCCATCGGCCAGTTGGATGGTCATGAAACCGCCACCGCCCAGGTTACCGGCGGCGGGATAGACCACCGCCAGCGCGTACCCCACCGCCACGGCGGCGTCGACGGCGTTGCCGCCGCTCTTGAGCACGTCCACACCCACATGGCTGGCCAGATGCTGGGCAGTGACCACCATGCCGTTTTCGGCCGCGACCGGGGCTACGGAGGCGGCGTGGGCCATCAGGCAGCTGAGTGCCAATGAGGTCGCTATCAGCGATTTGGCAAAAGGTTCGTACTTCATCAGTCGGTCTCTTCTTGTTATTGAACAGGGGAACGCTTCAGGAGCCGTAGGCAAGTATGGTCGCGATTGCGTATTGCGCCTCCCCGGCGAGACAGTATCCTTAACGCCCGTTCAACCATTCGGCGCGGCCTTCGGCATGACCTACACCTGCAGCACCCTGGCGTCTCCGGTCGGCGAGTTGAAGCTGGTTGCGAACGGCTCGCGACTGGCGGCCATCCTCTGGGAAAACGACAAACCCGGCCGGGTGCGGCTCGGCCCGATGAGCGAAGCGCCTGACAATCCGATTCTGCTGCGCACGGCGCAACAACTGCGCGAATACTTCGCCGGCGGCCGCCATCATTTCGAGCTGGATCTGGAGTTTGTCGGCACGGAGTTCCAGAAAAAGGTCTGGGCAGCGCTGTTGACCATTCCGTTCGGCGAGACCCGTAGCTACAGCCAGATCGCCGAGCAGATCGGCACCCCGAGTGCGGTCCGGGCGGTGGGTGCGGCGAATGGCAAGAACCCGATTTCGATTATCGCGCCGTGCCATCGGGTGATTGGTGCGTCGGGGAAGCTGACGGGATTTGCCGGGGGGCTTGAGGCGAAGGAGAAGCTACTGACGCTGGAAGGTGCTCAATGGCTCGGAGCCGGAATGACCGCTGATCTGTTCGGGTAAACACAGTTCTCTGTGGCGAGGGAGCTCGCTCGCCACAGAAGGCCCAAGGCTTAAGCCGCGAAGATGTTTTTCATCGCCGCATACTGCAGCAGCATGATGGTCTTCGCATCGCAGATTTCGCCACGATAAAACGCCTCGATCGCTTCATCGAAGGCCCATTCCAGCACTTCCAGTTCTTCCGTCTCTTCCTCCAGCCCGCCGCCTTCGCTGACCTTCGACGCCGCATCGTATTCGGCGATGAAGAAATGCAGTTTTTCCGTCACCGAGCCCGGACTCATGTAGGCCTCGAACACCGGCTGCACGTGGTGCACGCGGTAACCGGTTTCTTCTTCCGCTTCGGCACGAATGCGTTCCTGCGGCGCTGCACCTTCCAACAGCCCTGCCGCCACTTCGATCAGCAGACCGTCGTGGCCGTTGACGAACACCGGCAAGCGGAATTGCCGGGTCAGGACCACCGTTTTCTTCTCGCGGTTGTACAGGAGAATCGCCGCGCCATTGCCACGGTCATAGACCTCGCGGGTCTGGCGCTGCCAATCGCCGTTGTTGCGTTGATAATCGAAGGTGATTTTCCGCAGCAGGTACCAGTCGTGGGACAACACCTGTGACTCAAGGATATTGACCCGCTCGGCTGTGTTCGACATGACAACGCATCCTGTTTTATCGAGATTGCGCATCTTAGGTGAAAACGCCCGGCGTTTGATCCCTCAAACAAGCTGAGCCTTGTATTCCTTCAAATAGGCACCGGCCAGGGACTCTTTCTGTTTGTCGTCGAGCAGCTTGCCGGCCATCTGGAAGAACTTCTGCTCTTCCTCTTCAAGATGGTGATGGACCTTCTCGGACAGCTTCTTCGCGGTGACCAGCCAGGCCGGGCTGGACATCTCGGTCCCATCCAGCTCTTCCATCATTTCGTCCATTTCGTGGTGTTCGGCGATCGCGTGGCGGCTGAGGTCGACGCCGTTATCGAACTCCATCAACGGGATGTAGAAGTGCCGCTCCTCAGCGGTTTCGTGGGCCTGCAGTTCGGACTTGAGCTGTTTGTAGGCCGCAACCCGTTCCGGGGTGTCGCCGCTGGTGCGAATCAGCGCTTTGGCATAGGTACGTTGGCGTTCGTGGCTTTCGCGCAAGGCTTCGAAAATATTCACGGAGTGTCCTCATGGGCGGCGTTCTGGAATGACGCTCTCTGAGGCTAGACATCTGCGTGCAGGCTACGGTTCCACGCGTGCGGGGATAGATCAACCGCCGCGACCAAGATAGTCTGCGGCTTACTGCCATAAGGACATAGCCATGACCCTGCGAATCGAGCTGTCGCCAAACCCCACGGAAGAAGAGCGCCAGGCCATCCTGCAGCCACTGCGCGCCTATAACGCCTCGAAGGCCGCGGGTGCCGTGCCCGAGCACATTGCATTGCTGGTGCGCGATGACAACGATGAAATCCTCGGCGGGCTCTACGCCCGGTTGTTCTACCAGTGGTTGTTCATCGACCTGTTGTCGGTGCCGGAGCAGGCGCGGGGACAGGGCATGGGAACCCGGCTGATGCAGATGGCCGAAGACCTGGCGCGGGAGAGGAAATGCATCGGGCTGTGGCTCGACACGTTCGAATTCCAGGCACCGGAGTTCTACAAGAAATGCGGCTACAGCGAGATCGGGCACATTGCCGACTACCCGCCGGGGTATAAGCACTTCTTTTTTCAGAAGCGCCTGAACAACTGAATCAACACGCCTGCTGTAGGAGCGAGCCTGCTCGCGATGGACGTTAACGATAACGCGGGCAGGCTGACTTAACGCGTTGCCCTTGAGTCCATCGTCGGAACGCCGACCGGAGCAGGCTCGCTCCTACACCGGCGTGCATCAAATCAGAGGCAGGTGGCCAACGCCGCCAACCGACGCTTGGCGACAAAGTCATCATGCTGCGCGTAGTAGCTCAACACGGTGCCCGAGGCATCGGTGGTCACGTCGACGAACGACTCCGCCGAACGCGTGTAGACGGTAGTCCCGCCCTTCTCGCCTGGCTGCAGGTAAGCCGCCGCATCGACACCGAACACCGCTTCGTCCTGCCAGGAAAACTGCACGCACTGGGCAACATCCCTGGCCGGCTTGTCCGAGTTGAGGGTTTTGTACGGAGGTTTGCTGCGGGCATCGCTCATCACCGAGCCCGCGCAACCGGCCAGCAACGTCACGGCCAGCGCTACCATCAGAATTCGCATTGCAGTCGCTCATCAGGAAAAAGCGGACTGTATCACCGTGGCACGGCGTTTCGTTCTGCTTTACTGCATTTATACCGCGACATCGCGCGACGAATCGCGCACCCTGTCGCGCCCTTCGCGTCGCATCGACCTCTATTGTGGAAGCCCAATGACACCCAACGCCGAGTTTTACAAACCCACCACTGAATACGCCGACAAGCTGATCAGTCAGATCGGTCAGACCCCCTCCTGGATCGCCAAGCGAATCGGCGTGACTGACAAGCGCATCCGTTACATCCTCGACGGCGAAAGAACCGTCAAGGGTGAAACCACACCGATCCAGATGACCTACACCGAGCAGTTTGCCCTGGAGTGCCTGGCGGCAGCGGCCAAGGCCAGCAAGAAGCAGGCTTCGCAATCCCTACCCAAGGAGTGACCATGGCGGCATCCGGGCAGCAACACGAACAGGCACTGAAGCGGTTTCTCGAAGAACGCCCCGAGCTGCGTGTGGAGCTCGACAACCTGAATCCATTGCTCGCTCAGGTAAAGGGCGAGACCCTCGCGCAGTATCGCGACGAGCGTTTACACGAAGCCTTCGAGGCCGAAGCCGAGCGTCTCGGTCTGTTTGCCTGGGAATTGACGCTGCTGTTGACCGCCGCCACACCCGAGGACTATCAGGCCCAGCGGCTGGACGTGCACAGGGAAGTCGCGGAAATGGCCGGGCTAGACTGGCAGGAATATTGCGAGTTATATGGATTAACCCCCTAACGTCTCGCTCAAGGATGCCGCTGCCGATGTTGCCTTCGTCTTCAAGTACCCACGCCAGTTCCAGACATTTGCACACTCAGAAATGGCGCGGGCGCATCGGCCTGAGCCTGGTGGCGTTGCTCTCGGTGCTGGCCGGCATGACGGACGCCATCGGTTTCATGGCCAGCGGTGACTTCGTTTCGTTCATGAGCGGCAACACCACCCGTATGGCGGTTGCCATCGGCGCTGGCGACGCGGGATTGACCTTGCGCCTGGCGCTGCTTGTCGCCACCTTCATTGTCGGCAATGCGCTGGGCATCATCGTCAGCCGGCTGGGTGGGCGCCGGGCGCTGCCGCTGTTGCTGACCATCGCCGCGTTGCTATGTGCTGCCGCCGCCTGGCCTTTTGATTCACAGCTGCCAGCCCTGCTCGCGGCCATTATTGCCATGGGCATGCTCAACGCCGCCGTGGAAGAGGTCAATGGTTTGCCGGTGGGCCTGACGTATGTCACCGGCGCCCTGTCGCGCTTCGGACGCGGACTGGGTCGCTGGATGCTCGGTGAGCGCCGTAACGGCTGGCGTGTGCAACTGATTCCGTGGACCGGCATGTTCGCCGGTGCGGTACTGGGCGCCGTGCTCGAACATCATCTGGGGCTCAAGGCGCTGTTCGCCAGCGGCCTGCTCGCTGCGGGACTGGGGTTTCTATCGCTGAAGATCCCGCGGCGTTGGCAGTTGGGGTATATGCCGCGTTGACTGCAGTCCGCAATCGCTGGCAAGCCAGCGCCCACAGTAGATCTGCGGCGAACGACGATTCTGTGATCGACGCATTACCTGTGGGAGCTGGCTTGCCAGCGATTGGCGGCAACCCGGTCCCCGCGAAAACGCCCTTCGCCGCCCCGCCGATAAAGCTTTATCATGGCCGCAGTTTCGCTGATCGAGTCCGTCATGAAGTTCGCCATCGCGCTGTTTTCCGCCGCCCATGCACCCTCCTCGCGCCGTGCCCTGCTGTTCGCCCAGGCCGCGCTGGCCGGCGGGCATGAAATTGTCCGGCTGTTTTTCTACCAGGACGGCGTGTACAACGCCTCCAGCAGCGTGGTCACGCCCCAGGACGAGCAGGACGTGCCCAAGCAATGGCGCGCCTTTGTTTCCGAGCACCAGCTGGACGGCGTGGTGTGCATCGCCGCCGCCTTGCGCCGTGGTGTGCTGAACGAAGAAGAAGCCAGGCGCTATCAACGTGAAGCCGTCGCCGTCGACGCGCCATGGGAATTGTCCGGCCTCGGTCAGTTGCATGACGCCGTTCAGGACGCCGACCGCCTGATCTGTTTCGGAGGCGCTTGAGATGGCCAAATCCTTATTGATCATCAGTCGCCAATCGCCTTGGTCCGGCCCCGGCGCGCGCGAAGCGCTGGACATCGTGCTGGCCGGCGGTGCCTTCGACCTGCCCATCGGCCTGTTGTTTCTCGACGATGGCGTGTTCCAGCTCGCCGCCAGACAGGACGCCAAATCGCTGCAACAGAAAGACCTGAGCGCCAACCTGCAGGCCCTGCCGATGTTCGGCGTCGAAGCGCTGTTTTTCTGTGCCGACAGCGCCGCCGAACGTGGCCTGGACCCTGGCGCCCTGTCGCTGGAAGAAGCCGGACCGCTGACAGCCGGCGAAATCACCGCCCTCATTGACCGTTACGACCAGGTGATCACCCTCTGATGTCGACTTTGCATGTGTTGTCTCACTCCCCGTTCGGTGACTCGCGCCTGAGCAGTTGCCTGCGCATCATCGGCGCCGCAGACGCGCTGCTGTTGTCCGGCGACGCAGCTTATGCCTTGCAGCCGGGCACAGTGCCTTTCGCCACGCTTCAAACCCGTGGCCTGAAACTCTACGTGCTGGCCGAAGATGCCCAGGCCCGGGCCATCGACGTTCCTGACTGGGCCAGGGCCATCGATTACCCGGCCTTCGTCGAGCTGTCGATCCAACACGACAAGGTCAACACGTGGCTATGAATTCCCTGACAGTCGGCGCCCGTACCATCGAGTTGGACAAGGACGGTTTTCTGGTCGAGTTGAGTGACTGGTCTGCCGACGTCGCCAGCGCCCTGGCGGCGGCCGAAGACATCGAGCTGAGCCCCGAGCACTGGGAAATTCTCGAACTGCTGCGCAGTTTCTACGCCGAATTCCAGTTGTCGCCGGCCACCCGTCCGCTGATCAAATACACCGCCTTGAAACTCGGTCCGGCCAAGGGCAACAGCCTGCACCTGAACCGACTGTTCAAAGGCACCCCCGCCAAACTCGCCGCGAAACTGGCGGGCCTGCCCAAACCGACGAATTGCTTATGACTGACTACCCAGCGCTGATACTCGAAACGCCCGCCGAACACCCGTTCGCCCAATTCGTGCGGATTCTCGGCAAAGGCAAGCGCGGTGCCCGCGACCTGACCCGCGAGGAAGCCCGCGAAGCCATGGGCATGGTGCTCGACGACAAGGTCGAAGACACCCAACTCGGCGCGTTCCTGATGCTGCTGCGGCACAAGGAAGAAAGCGCCGAGGAAATGGCCGGCTTCACCGAAGCCTTGCGTGAGCGCTTGCAGCCACCCTCACTGGCGGTCGATCTGGACTGGCCGACCTATGCCGGCAAGAAGCGTCATCTGCCGTGGTATTTGCTGGCGGCCAAATGCCTGGCACAGAACGGCGTTCGCATCTTCATGCACGGCGCCGGCGCCCACACGGCGGGTCGCCTGTACAGTGAACAATTGCTGGGGGCTTTGCAGATCCCGCTGTGCCGCAATTGGCAGCAGGTCGGTGAGGCACTGGACAACGGCGGCTTGGCCTTCATGCCACTGGTGGACTGGGCACCGCAGCTGCAACGGATGATCGACTTGCGCAACACCCTGGGCCTGCGCTCGCCGATCCATTCCCTGACGCGCATTCTCAACCCGCTAGGTGCACGCTGCGGCCTGCAAAGCATTTTCCATCCCGGTTATCAGGCGGTGCACCGCGATGCCAGCGGCCTGCTCGGCGACACCGCGATTGTGATCAAGGGCGATGGTGGCGAAATCGAGATCAACCCGGATGCCGACAGCCACCTGTATGGCACCACGGGCGGCGAGAGCTGGGACGAGGAATGGCCACAGCTGTCGAGCCAGCGCCATGTCAAACCGGCCAGCCTCGACCCCGAGCACCTCAAAGCCGTCTGGCGAGGGGATGTGGTCGACAGCTATCCGCAGATGGCCCTGATTTCCACTATGGCCCTGGCGTTGCGCGGCCTCGGACAAAGTCGCGAGCAAGCGTTCGAAACCGCACAGCGTTACTGGGATGCCCGGGACAAATCGATTTAATCGATCATAACTGCCCAACCTTTGCGCTTTTTGTTCGAACTCATGGGAATAGACTCGACTCCAACGATTATTGGTTGAGGAGTCTGAGCATGGGTTTGTTAGTCGAAGGCCGCTGGCAGGACAAATGGTACGAAAGCAGCAAGGACGGCGCGTTTCAGCGTGAACAGGCGCAGCGCCGTCACTGGGTTACGGCCGACGGCCAGCCGGGACCGACGGGTGTCGGCGGCTTTGCGGCCGAGGCCGGTCGTTATCACCTTTATGTCTCCCTGGCCTGTCCGTGGGCCCATCGCACGCTGATCCTGCGCAAACTCAAGGGTCTCGAAAAGCTGATCGACGTATCGGTGGTCAGCTACTTGATGCTGGAGAACGGCTGGACCTTCGACAAGTCCCACGGCTCAACCGGCGACAAGCTCGATCACTTCGACTTCATGCACCAGCGCTACACCGCCGACACCGCCGACTACACCGGCCGCGTCACCGTACCGGTGCTGTGGGACAAACAACAGCAACGCATCGTCAACAATGAATCGGCGGAAATCATCCGCATGTTCAATGGCGCGTTCGACGCATTGACCGGCAACGACCTGGACTTCTACCCGGCACCACTACGCAGCGAGATCGATGCGCTGAACGAGCGGATTTATCCGGCGGTCAACAATGGCGTGTACCGTGCGGGGTTTGCCACATCGCAACAGGCTTATGAAGAAGCGTTTGATGGATTGTTCGCCGAACTGGATCGGCTGGAGCAATTGCTGGGGGCCAACCGTTATCTGACGGGGGAATACCTGACCGAAGCGGATATCCGTCTGTTCACCACAATCATTCGATTCGACGCGGTGTATTACGGGCACTTCAAGTGCAACCTGCGGCGGATTGCCGATTATCCGAACCTGTCGAACTGGCTGCGGGAGATTTATCAGTGGCCAGGGATTGCCGAGACGGTGGACTTCACCCACATCAAGCATCACTACTACGGCAGCCACAAGACCATCAACCCGACCGGCATCGTGCCTAAAGGCCCGGAACAGGATTTCACCGCGCCCCATGATCGGGAGCGGTTGAGCGGTAAAGGGGTTTGGCGCAAGGCCTGAAGCTTGTGCCGTTTTTCAGGCCCCCAACGCTAGCAGGCTAGCTCCCACACAGGATTTGTGTCGTTCACAAACCCCCTGTGGGAGCTAGCCTGCTAGCGAAGGGCGCGACTCGGTTTTCAGACCTGCGCCTGAGCCCCTTCGAACCACGCCAGTTTCTCGCGCAGTTGCACCACCTCACCCACGATCACCAGCGTCGGCGCATGCACTTCATGCTCCGCCACCAGCCGTGGAAGATCGGCCAATGTGCCGGTAAATACCCGCTGATTGACCGTGGTGCCCTGCTGGATCAATGCCGCCGGGGTATCCGCGTTGCGACCATGCTTGATCAACTGTTCGCAGATGATCGGCAGGCCTACCAGGCCCATGTAGAACACCAGGGTCTGCGCCGGCGCAACCAGATCGGCCCACGGCAGATCGGTGGAACCGTCCTTGAGATGCCCCGTGACGAACCGCACCGACTGCGCGTAATCACGGTGAGTCAGCGGGATCCCGGCGTACGCCGCGCAACCGCTGGCCGCCGTGATGCCCGGCACGACCTGGAACGGGATGCCTTGGGCCGCCAGTTCCTCGATCTCTTCACCGCCACGGCCAAAGATGAACGGATCGCCGCCTTTCAGCCGTACCACACGCTTGCCTTGCCTGGCCAGGTCCACCAGTTGCTGGTTGATCTGATCCTGTGGCACGGCGTGATCGGCGCGACGCTTGCCGACATAAACCCGCTCGGCATCACGCCGACACAGTTCGAGAATTGCCGGCGCCACGAGGCGGTCGTACAGCACCACATCGGCTTGCTGCATCAGGCGCAGGGCACGGAAGGTCAGCAAGTCGGGATCACCCGGCCCGGCGCCGACCAGATACACCTCACCGGTCGCCACGGGTGCTTCACCGTCGATTTTCGCTTGCAGCAAACGCTCGGCTTCGGCGCCCTGCCCGGCCAGCTGTCGGTCGGCAATCGGCCCCTGGAACACGTCCTCCCAGAATGCCCGGCGCTGTTGCACGTCCGGGAACAGGCCTTTGACCTGGTTACGGAAGCGCGCGGCCAGACCGGCCAGTTGACCGTAGGTAGAGGGAATCCAGGTTTCAATCTTGGCGCGGATCAAACGCGCCAGGACTGGCGCATCGCCGCCGCTGGACACGGCAATCACCAGCGGCGAGCGGTCGACGATGGCCGGGAAGATCACGCTGCACAGGGCCGGCGCGTCCACCACATTGACCGGCACGCAACGCCGATGGGCATCGGAGGAGACTTGTGCGTTCAGCGATTCGTCATCGGTGGCGGCAATGATCAGCCCGCAACCGTCTAGGTCCGCCTCGACGTAACCACGCAGCACGCACTCGCCACCGCTGAGGGCGACCAGTTCGCTCAATTGGGTTTCGATTTCAGGTGCGACCACCCGCAGTAGCGCACCGGCATCGGCCAGCAGGCGGGATTTGCGCAAGGCAATCTCCCCCCCGCCGACGACCAACACACGACTGCCGCGAAGGTTATGGAACAGCGGCAGATAGTTCATTTAGCCGATGACCTCGAGGCCACCCATGTACGGCTTCAGCACTTCAGGCACACGGATCGTACCGTCGGCCTGCTGATAGTTCTCCAGCACCGCCACCAGGGTACGACCGACTGCCAGGCCGGAACCGTTCAGGGTGTGGACCAGTTCAGGCTTGCCGGTTTCCGGGTTGCGGAAACGTGCTTGCATGCGACGGGCCTGGAAATCGCCGCAGTTGGAGCACGACGAAATTTCACGGTACTTGTCCTGGCTCGGGATCCACACTTCCAGGTCGTAGGTCTTGACTGCACTGAAGCCCATGTCGCCGGTGCACAGCGCCAGGGTGCGGTATGGCAGCTCCAGCAACTGCAGGACTTTCTCGGCGTTGGCGGTCAGGCCTTCCAGGGCTTCCATCGAGGTCGATGGCTCGACGATCTGGACCATTTCGACCTTGTCGAACTGGTGCTGGCGGATCATGCCACGGGTGTCGCGGCCCGATGCACCGGCTTCACTGCGGAAGCATGGGGTGTGGGCAACGAACTTGATCGGCAGCAGTTTCGAATCAACGATTTCGCCGGCCACGATGTTGGTCAGGGACACTTCGGCGGTCGGGATCAGGTACAGATCGGCCTCGCCTTCGCGGGCGATCTTGAACAGGTCTTCTTCAAACTTGGGCAACTGGCCAGTGCCTTGCAGCGCCGGGGCCTGGACCAGATAAGGCGTGTAAGCCTCTTCATAGCCGTGCTCGGTGACGTGCAAGTTGATCATGAACTGGGCCAGGGCGCGGTGCAGGCGGGCAATCGGGCCACGCAGCAAGGCGAAACGGGCGCCAGACAGTTTGGCGGCGGTTTCGAAGTCCAGCCAGCCGAATTTTTCGCCCAGGGCCACGTGGTCCTGAACCGGGAAATCGAATGTGGTCGGCGTACCCCAGCGGCGCACTTCGACGTTGTCGTCTTCGTCTTTGCCGACCGGCACCGACTCGTGCGGCAGGTTCGGAATACCGAGCAGAATCGAGTCCAGCTCAGTCTGGATCGCGTCCAGCTCGACCTTGCCGGCACTCAACTCGCCCGCCATGCGCTCGACGTCGGCCATCAACGGCGCGATGTCTTCACCGCGCTGCTTGGCCTGACCGATGGATTTGGAGCGCGCATTACGTTCAGCCTGCAGGGCTTCGGTGCGGGTCTGGACGGTCTTGCGCTGTTCTTCCAGCGCTTCGATGCGCGCAACATCCAGGGCAAAGCCACGGGATGCCAGGCGGTCCGCTACGTCCTGAAGGTTGCTACGTAACAGTTTGGAATCGAGCATGTCGGTCTCTCGTTATCAAAGTTTGGTCAAGGACAGGCCAGCCCAGGTGGCGAGCAGCCCGCCGAATACGCTGATGGCAGCATAGCCCAGGGCCAGCGGCACCTGCCCGCTTTCCAGCAGGCGCACCGTATCCAGTGAAAAGGATGAAAAAGTCGTCAGCCCTCCGAGGAAGCCGACGATTAGCCCGGCGCGCACCTCGAACGGCACCTCCGGGCGGATCAAAAACAGACCGTATAGAAAGCCGATCAGCAAACAGCCGACGATATTAACGGCCAGCGTCGCGGTATAGAAGTGCCGCGGCCAATTAGCGTTGATCCAGTTACCGGTGGCGAAGCGCAACAGCGTGCCGGCCATCCCGCCGACGGAAACCGCAATGATCAAGGGAACCACTATTTTCTCCGCTGCCGGGGGCTTAAACGGTCAAGTTGCGCCAAGTGATTGAGCTTCTCGCCAATCTTCAATTCCAGCCCACGTGGTACGGGCTGATAGAAGGGTTGAGGTTCGAGCTCTTCCGGAAAATAGTCTTCGCCAGCGGCGTAGGCATCCGGCTCATCGTGGGCATAACGGTATTCATCGCCATAGCCCAGTTGTTTCATCAGTTTGGTCGGGGCATTGCGCAGGTGCAGTGGCACTTCCAGGGAACCGTGCTCGGTGGCGCTGCGCATCGCGGCCTTGAAGCCCATGTACACCGCGTTGCTTTTCGGCGCGCAGGCCAGGTAGGTGATGGCCTGGGCCACCGCCAGTTCGCCTTCCGGACTGCCGAGGCGCTCCTGCACCTCCCACGCCGCCAGGCACAGGCTCAGCGCACGCGGGTCGGCATTGCCGATGTCTTCGCTGGCCATGCGCACCACGCGCCGGGCCAGATACAGCGGATCGCAACCGCCGTCGATCATTCGCGCGAACCAGTACAACGCGCCATCGGGGTTGGAGCCGCGTACGGATTTATGCAGCGCGGATATCTGGTCATAGAACGCTTCGCCGCCCTTGTCGAAACGCCGACGGGTATCGCCCAGCAGGCTTTGCAGCAGATCGACGCCGATCTCGCTGTTGTCTTCGGCGAGGTCCGAGGCGTTTTCCAGCAGATTGAGCAGGCGCCGGCCATCGCCATCGGCCGCCGACAGTAACATCTGGAAGCCTTCATCGCTCAAGGTCAGCTGGCGTTTGCCCAGGCCACGCTCTTCGGTCAACGCACGCTGCACCAGTTTGCGCAGCGCCGCTTCGTCGAGGCTCTTGAGCACGTAGACGCGGGCACGGGAGAGCAAGGCGTTATTGAGTTCGAAAGACGGGTTTTCCGTGGTCGCGCCGATGAAAATCAGCGTGCCGTCTTCGACGTACGGCAGGAACGCATCCTGCTGCGACTTGTTGAAGCGATGAACCTCATCGACGAAGAGGATGGTGCGCTTGCCGTATTGCCCGGCCTGTTGCTTGGCGATTTCCACGGCCTGGCGGATTTCCTTGACCCCGGCCAACACCGCCGACACCGTTTCGAAGTGCGCGTCCGAGACTTCCGCCAGCAGACGCGCCAGGGTGGTCTTGCCCACGCCCGGCGGCCCCCAGAAGATCATCGAATGCAGGGCACCCTGCTCCAGGGCTTCGCGCAATGGCTTGCCGCGAGCGAGCACGTGTTCCTGACCGACGTACTCGTCCAGATTGGTCGCGCGCAAACGGGCGGCCAATGGCTGGGCAATCGGGGCACTGCGAAACAAGTCCATCACTACCTCTGAAACCTCAATTGAACACCGTCCCCACTGTAGGAGCGAGCCTGCTCGCGATGGACTCAAGGGCACCGCTGGGTGTCAGGCCGCCAGCGTTATCGTTAACGCCCATCGCGAGCAGGCTCGCGCCTACAAGGGTGTTGTGTCTTATTCCTGGATCACATCGGCACCCTTGGGGATGTCGAACTTGAATTTCGAAGCCGGGATCGGCTCGTTGGCCTTCACGCCAGTGAACAGGATATTGGTGCGCTGACCGACGCTGTCAATCAATTGCATGTCATTGACCAGGCCATTGCGGAACGACAGACGCAGGCTGTCGAACAGGGTGTCCTTGGTTTTCGGCTTCAAGGTGAAGTCGATCACGCCGCCGGCTTCCTTGGCGCTGATGTCGAAGCTCTGGCTGATCTTGGACACGTCACCGGACAGCAGCAAGGCTGGGGTCTGGGTCAGGCGCTGGTCGAGATTCTTGATGGTGGCCTGCTCCAGATCGGGGTCCCACAGGGTCACTTTCTTACCGTCGGAGACCATGGTCTGTTCGGCTGGCGCATTGGTGTGCCAGTAGAACAATCCCGGGCGTTGCAGGGACATTTCACCGGCCGTCTCCTGCAATTGGGTGCCTGTACCATCGAGGGTCAACTGGGAGAAACGTGCGGTCAGGGTCTGGGATTTTTCCAGCAGTTGGGTCAGACGCGCCACGTCCTTTTCATCGGCGTGGGCCGAGAGCGTGGTCAAGGCCAGTACCGGCAACAGCATGCGGATAAGACGCATGGGAGTCCTCATAATATTCGTGGGAGTGCGGACGGTGCCTCAAGACGCCGTCCTTCAAAAATCAGGTCAGTCGCGCACCGGGCCGGGGGCCAGGACTTCACGCGAGCCATTGGTGTTCATGGACGTCACGACCCCGGCCATTTCCATGGCTTCGATCATGCGCGCAGCGCGGTTGTAGCCGATTTTCAGCTTGCGCTGAACCGCGGAAATGGACGCGCGACGGCTTTCCAGAACGAACTGCACCGCCTCGTCGTACAGCGCGTCAGCTTCGGGATCATCGCCGTCGCCACCACCGCTGCTGCCTTCAAAGCCGCTACCGGCCTCTTCGACACCGTTGAGAATGTCGTCGTTGTACTCCGGCGCCCCACGCAGTTTCCAGGCTTCGACCACCCGGTGTACCTCGTCATCGGAAACGAACGCACCGTGGACGCGAATCGGCAGGCTGGTGCCCGGCGGCATGTACAGCATGTCACCGTGGCCCAGCAGCTGTTCGGCGCCGCCCTGGTCGATGATGGTGCGCGAGTCGATCTTGCTCGATACCTGGAACGCCATGCGGGTCGGGATGTTGGCCTTGATCAGACCGGTGATCACGTCCACCGACGGACGCTGGGTCGCAAGAATCAAGTGAATACCGGCGGCTCGCGCCTTCTGCGCGATACGGGCAATCAGTTCTTCAACCTTCTTACCGACGATCATCATCATGTCGGCAAACTCGTCGACGACCACGACGATGGTCGGCAGCTTTTGCAGCAGCGGCGCTTCGTCGTGGATGCTTTCGCGCTTGTACAGCGGATCGCTCAACGGCTCGCCAGCGTCCTGGGCTTCCTTGACCTTGGCGTTGAAGCCCGACAGGTTTCGCACGCCCATCTTCGCCATCAGCTTGTAGCGCCGCTCCATCTCGGCAACGCTCCAGCGCAGGGCGTTGGCGGCGTCCTTCATGTCGGTAACCACCGGGCAAAGCAGGTGCGGAATGCCCTCGTAGATCGACAACTCGAGCATTTTCGGGTCGATCATGATCAGCTTGGCGTCTTCCGGGCCGGACTTGAACAGGATCGACAGGATCATCGCGTTCACGCCCACCGACTTACCGGAACCGGTGGTACCGGCCACCAGCAGGTGAGGCATTTTCGCCAGGTCGGTGATCACCGGCTTGCCGCCGATGTCATGGCCCAGGGCCAGGGTGACCGGCGATTTGAAATTGTCGTACTCGGGCGTCGAGAGCACTTCGGAGAAACGCACGATCTGGCGGTCTTCGTTGGGGATCTCGATACCGACCGTGGTCTTGCCGGGAATCACTTCCACGACCCGCACACTCGTCACGGCCAGGGAGCGCGCCAGGTCTTTGGCCAGGTTGGAGATACGGCTGACCTTGACCCCGGCCGCCGGCTGGATTTCGTAACGGGTGATCACCGGACCCGGATGGATCGAGTCCACGGTAACTTCGACGCCGAATTCCTTGAGTTTGATTTCCAGCAAGTGACCGACCGCCGCCAGGGACTCCGGTGAGTAATTGAGCTGTTTCTTTTCCGCAGGGTCGAGAATCGAGATCGGTGGCAAGGTGCCTTCCACGGCGCTGTCGACGAACAGCGGCGCCTGTTTCTCTTTCTGTACGCGCTTGCTTGGCTCGGGCGCCTTGACCGGGGCCGGCGCGATCACAGGCGGTACCTGCTTCTCGCGCTCGGACATGTGCTTGCTCAGCGCCTGCTCACGTTCGATCAGGCGCTCCTTGACCTTGGCCTGCTCGCGTTTGTCGGTGACGGTCGGCGCGACCACGTCATGCACGCGATCATCGACTTCACGCAACTGCGCGACCAGTTGCTTGCGCTCGGTACGGGCCGCCCACCAGCGATTGGCCGCGCCCTGGAACAGTTCGAAAAGGTCGAGGGTGATCTTGCCGGTGACGTCCATCACCTTGAACCAGGAAAGGTCGGTGAACACCGTCAGGCCAAACAGGAACAGCGCAATGAACAGCAGCGTTCCGCCCTGGATGTTCAGGGCGTTCTTTGCCAGATCGCCGAGGCTTTCCCCCAGCGCGCCGCCAGCACCGGCCGGCAACCCGGTCGCGGCATGGAAATGGATGTGCGCCAACGCAGCGCCGGACAGCACCAGAAACACCAGGCCGATCAGCCGCCAGGAAAACAGCCAGCCGCTCCACTGCCATGGCTCGTGGCGTTGACGGAATATCTGGTAGGTCTTGATCGCCAGCAGCAGCGGGAAGACGTAGGCGAAATAACCGAGCACCATGAACAGGATATCGGCGCTGTAGGAGCCCGCCGGCCCGCCGAAATTCTGTACGTCGTCGATCTTGCTGTTGTGGCTCCACCCCGGATCGTCCTTGCCATAGGTCAACAAGGCCATCATCAGGAACAGGCACAAGGCACCAATGGCGATCAATGCACCTTCCTTGAGTCGGTAGTGCAAATGCTGGCGCCAGAGCGGAACGACGGCTGGTTTAGGTGCTGCGGTGGATTTCTTCAAAACGCTTCTTTTCCTGCGCCTATGGCGCGTCCATCTGTTGAATGACTATAAAAACTGCCAAAAAAACTGCCCAATCCAGGCAGGTAAAAAGTTAACGGGCGTAACAAGTACTACTTTTAACATTGCGCCTCGGTTTTTATAAATACGAAGTGCACTGCATATTTTGTTACAGACACTGTGACAGCCACGCATTGTACGGGTTTGTTCGTCCGATGCCATGCTTGAAACCTTAGGTTGCAGCATAGTCAAAAGCACATTACGTGCGACTCAATTTGAGCACGCATTCTCTTTTGTGACAAAGGCTTATGAGGTGTTTTTATGAGCGAAGCGAAGCATCACCGCCTGATCATTCTGGGTTCCGGCCCCGCCGGTTACAGCGCAGCCGTGTATGCCGCCCGCGCCAACCTCAGACCCGTTGTCATTACCGGCATACAGGCAGGTGGCCAGCTCACCACCACCGTCGAAGTCGATAACTGGCCCGGCGATGTCGAAGGCCTCACCGGCCCTGCCCTGATGGAGCGCATGCAAAAACACGCCGAACGCTTTGACACAGAGATCGTCTACGACCACATCCACACGGCCAAGTTGCAACAGCGCCCGTTTGAACTCACGGGAGACAGCGGAACCTACACGTGCGATGCGCTGATTATTGCCACCGGAGCCTCCGCGCAATACCTGGGTCTGCCCTCGGAAGAAACGTTTGCCGGCAAAGGGGTTTCGGCTTGCGCGACTTGCGACGGCTTCTTCTATCGCAATCAGGTCGTCGCCGTGATCGGTGGCGGCAATACGGCGGTTGAAGAAGCGTTGTACCTGTCCAACATTGCCAGGGAAGTGCATCTGATTCACCGTCGGGACAAGTTGCGCTCGGAGAAGATCCTTCAGGACAAACTCTTCGAGAAAGCCGCCAATGGCAATATCCGCCTGCACTGGAACCAGCATCTGGATGAAGTGTTGGGCGATGCCAGTGGCGTCACCGGTGCGCGCCTGCGTGACAGCCACACCGGAGCCACCCAGGAGCTGCCGCTCGCTGGCGTGTTCATTGCCATCGGCCACAAGCCCAACACCGACCTTTTCACCGGCCAGCTGGAAATGCGTGACGGCTACCTGCTGGTCAAGGGTGGCAGCGAAGGCGACGCCACAGCGACGGCCATCGCTGGCGTATTTGCCGCCGGCGATGTGGCCGACCATGTCTATCGCCAGGCCGTCACTTCGGCCGGAGCCGGCTGCATGGCGGCACTGGACGCGGAAAAATACCTCGACGACATTCCCGTCGTTTGACGGCACACTAAGTGGCGGATCGACAATCCGCCACTGCCCTCCCCTCTCTGCAAGCCCGGACGCCATGCTGACTTGGTTACAACGCAATACCCTGACGTTCCCGCCGCTGGATAAAGCCATGCGCGACCCCAACGGTCTGCTGGCCGCCGGCGGCGATCTGTCCGCCGACCGGCTGATCCGGGCGTACCGGCACGGTTGCTTTCCCTGGTTCTCGGAAGGACAGCCGATTCTCTGGTGGTCGCCGGACCCGCGCACCGTGCTTTTTCCCGACGAACTGCACGTCTCGCGCAGTCTGAACAAATTGCTGCGCCAACAACGCTATCAGGTGACCTTCGACCAGGATTTTGCCGCCGTCATCCGTGCCTGCGCAGCACCGCGCGACTACGCCGATGGCACCTGGATCACGCAAGCCATGCAGGACGCCTATCTGGAGCTGCACAAGCGCGGTTATGCGCATTCGGTGGAGGTCTGGGATCAGGGTGAACTGGTTGGCGGGCTGTACGGCCTGGCAATGGGTCGGTTGTTTTTCGGCGAGTCCATGTTCAGTCGCGCCGACAACGCCTCCAAGTATGGCTTTGCCACCTTGGTGCAACACCTGAAAGAATGGGGTTTCGTGCTGATCGATTGCCAGATGCCGACCGACCACCTGCATAGCCTCGGTGCGCGAGCGATTCCCCGCAGCGCGTTTGCCGGCTATCTGTCGCAGTACCTGGACCAGCCCAGCCGTGCGACCTGGGTTTGCTGAGCGACTTTCGCGCGCGTGGCTTACACTTAGAGACGCCCCTAATTAAAAGTTTATCCCGAGGGTTGATCATGACCGAGTTGGCGCGCTTGAAGTTCTATGCCACTCAGCCCCACTCTTGCAGTTATCTGCCAGAGGAGCAGGCTACAACCCTGTTCCTCGATCCTAGCCAGCCCATGGATGTGCATGTCTATGCGGACCTGTCGGAAATGGGTTTTCGTCGCAGTGGCGATCACCTCTATCGGCCGCATTGTCAAAACTGCAATGCGTGCGTGCCTGCACGCATCCCTGTAGGACAATTCACCCCCAACCGTCAGCAGAAGCGCATTTTCAAACGCAATGCCGACTTGCAGGTACGCCCGGCAAAACCAGGCTTCAGCGAAGAGTATTTCGACCTTTACCAGCGCTATATCGAACAGCGTCATGCCGATGGCGACATGTATCCGCCGAGTCGCGATCAATTTTCGACATTCCTGGTACGTGACCTGCCTTTCTCGCGCTTCTATGAATTTCGCCTCGACGGGCGGCTGCTAGCCATCGCTGTCACTGACCTTCTGCCGAACGGTCTGTCGGCGGTCTACACCTTCTATGAGCCTGCAGAAGACCGCCGAAGCCTGGGGCGTTTCGCGATCCTGTGGCAGATTGGCGAGGCCCGGCGCCTGGGGCTGGACGCAGTCTACCTGGGTTACTGGATCAAGAACTGCAAAAAAATGAGCTACAAGACGCAATATCGACCCATTGAACTGCTGATTAACCAGCGTTGGGTTGCCCTGAACTAGAGCACGGCCTAAACCCCTTGGCTTGAACCCCACTTTTCGGGCACAATGCACGCCGCTTTTGCCTGGCGCAGTTGCACCGGGCCATTCATTGGACACCGAGGGCTTTACTGCATGTCGAAAGAAGACAGCTTCGAAATGGAAGGCACTGTCGTCGACACCCTGCCCAACACCATGTTTCGTGTGGAGTTGGAAAATGGGCACGTCGTAACCGCGCATATCTCCGGCAAGATGCGCAAGAACTACATCCGTATTCTTACCGGTGACAAAGTGCGCGTCGAGCTGACGCCCTATGACTTGAGCAAAGGGCGCATCACTTACCGCGCTCGCTAATCAAGTCAATACAAAACGCCCGGCTATGCCGGGCGTTTTTGTATGTCCGAAATTTGAAGCCCACCGCAACCAATGTGGGAGCGAGCCTGCTCGCGAAAGCGTCGTGTCAGCCAGCATCTCTTTCACTGATATAACGCATTCGCGAGCAGGCTCGCTCCCACAGGGGGCAGGCGCACATCTGACAGACAGCAAAAAGGCGCCAATCGGCGCCTTTTTGCTTTGCAGCGGTTTAACGTCAGGCCATTTCGGCCGTGGTCTCGAACTCGAAGGTCAGCTCGCCGTCCTTGATGTCGATGTGCACCACACCGCCATGTTCGGCCAGTTCGCCAAAGAGAATCTCCTCTGCCAGCGGACGCTTGATCTTGTCCTGGATCAGGCGAGCCATTGGTCGAGCACCCATTGCTGCGTCGTAACCACCGGCCGCCAGCCAGCTGCGGGCCGCATCGGAAACCTCCAACAGCACACGCTTGTCTTCCAGCTGCGCCTGAAGCTCGATGAGGAACTTGTCCACCACGCTCTTGATAACCTCGTGACTGAGGCGACCAAACTGAATGATGGTGTCCAGGCGGTTGCGGAATTCCGGCGTGAAGCTTTTCTTGATCACTTCCATCGCATCGGAAGAGTGATCCTGATAGGTGAAACCGATCGAGGCACGGGCTGCGGTCTCGGCACCGGCGTTGGTCGTCATGATGACGATCACGTTACGGAAATCCGCCTTGCGCCCGTTGTTATCGGTCAACGTACCGTGATCCATGACCTGCAGCAGCAGGTTGAAGACTTCCGGATGCGCTTTCTCGATTTCATCGAGCAACAGCACGCAGTGAGGCTGCTTGGTAATGGCTTCGGTCAGCAGACCGCCCTGATCGAACCCGACGTAGCCCGGAGGCGCACCGATCAGACGCGACACGGTGTGGCGCTCCATGTACTCGGACATGTCGAAACGAACCAGCTCGACACCCAACGCCTTGGCGAGCTGACGCGCCGCTTCGGTTTTACCGACACCGGTAGGACCGGCGAACAGGAACGAACCGACAGGCTTGTCAGGCGACTTGAGTCCGGCACGGGACAGTTTGATCGCGGTCGCCAGGGAGTCGATCGCGGCATCCTGACCAAACACCGTCAATTTCAGGTCACGCTCAAGGTTACGCAGCAGTTCCTTGTCGGAACTGGTGACGTGTTTTGGCGGAATCCGCGCGATTTTCGCGACGATGTCCTCGACCTGAGCCACCTCGATGCGTTTTACGCGCTTCTCGATCGGCTGCAGGCGCTGGTAGGCACCCGCCTCGTCGATGACGTCGATGGCCTTGTCCGGCATGTGCCGGTCATTGATGTAGCGCGAGGCCAGTTCGGCAGCGGCGCGCAGGGCTTCATCACTGTATTCGATATTGTGATGGGTCTCGAAACGCCCTTTCAGGCCGCGCAGGATACCGATGGTGTCTTCCACCGAAGGCTCGGACACATCGACCTTCTGGAAGCGCCGAGCCAAGGCACGGTCCTTCTCGAAGATGCCGCGGAACTCCTGGAAGGTCGTCGAACCGATGCAACGGATATCACCCGACGACAGCAGCGGCTTGAGCAGGTTCGAAGCGTCCATGACGCCACCGGACGCTGCACCCGCACCGATGATGGTGTGGATCTCGTCGATGAACAGGATTGCCTGTGGACGTTTTTTCAGTTCATTGAGCAACGCCTTGAAGCGCTTCTCGAAATCACCGCGATATTTGGTCCCGGCCAGCAAGGCACCCAGATCGAGGGAGTAAACCACGCTGTTGGCCAGCAGGTCCGGTACCTGGTTGTCGACAATGCGCTTGGCCAGACCTTCGGCAATCGCGGTTTTACCCACGCCCGCCTCGCCTACCAGCAGTGGATTGTTTTTGCGACGACGCGCCAGGATCTGCGCAACGCGCTCGACTTCCAGCTCACGACCGACCAACGGATCGATACGACCCTGGCGCGCGAGTTCGTTGAGGTTACTGGCATAAGCATCCAGTGGGTTGCCTGAAGAAGAAGACTCACCGCCCTCGTCGTCCTGCATATCTTGCTCACCCTCAGAGTGATCGCCATGCCCTGGCACCTTGGAAATGCCATGGGCGATGTAGTTGACGACATCGATACGGGCAACGCTCTGCTGTTTCAGCAGGAACACTGCCTGACTCTCTTGCTCACTGAAGATCGCGACCAGCACGTTGGCGCCAGTCACTTCACGTTTGCCCGAGCTCTGTACATGAAACACAGCACGTTGCAGTACACGCTGGAAGCCCAGGGTTGGCTGGGTTTCGCGGTCCTCGTCATGCACGGGGATCAACGGCGTGGTGGAGTCAATGAACTCCTGCAGGTCGTGCTTGAGTTTGTCGAGGTTTGCGCCGCAGGCACGCAATACGGTGGCGGCAGCCTCATTGTCCAATAGGGCCAGCAGGAGATGCTCGACGGTCATGAATTCATGACGCTTCGAACGGGCCTCCTTGAAGGCAAGATTGAGGGTGACTTCGAGCTCGCGGTTTAACATAGCTTCACCTCATACCCAAGTGTCCGGCGATTAACCGTCCTTCTCGATTTCACAGAGTAGCGGATGCTGGCTTTCCCTGGCGTACTGGTTGACCTGCATGGCCTTGGTCTCGGCGATGTCGCGGGTAAACACTCCACATACTGCCCGCCCTTCTGTATGGACGGCCAGCATGACCTTGGTCGCCAGCTCGCGATTCAGGTTAAAAAACACCTCGAGCACTTCGACGACGAAATCCATCGGTGTGTAGTCATCATTGAACAAAACCACCTTGTACATCGGCGGCGCCTGTAGAGCAGGCTTGGCCTCCTGAACAGCAATGCCTGCGGAATCGTCGTCGTGTAAATCAGGGCGATCCTGATTGAATGTTAGTCGAATCTGGCTGATTGCATGCATGGAAAGAAAGGTTCGTCAGTTGTGCAAATACAGTGGTGGGGGCAGCTATGGCCAATTTCAACTCCGACTGCCGGGTCACCTTGACTATCAGCAAAACGGTGTTACAACCAATAGAGCCCACAGTGGGTAAAAAAGGTCCGCGGAGTCAACTTTTTTCTAAAAAGCGACTGCGGATGAACTGGATGATACTCCAGTGATGGAGTCTGTTGCAGAGGGATATGTGTATGGCAGTCGGCAAGGTCAAGTGGTTCAACAACGCCAAGGGTTACGGCTTCATCAACGAGGACGGCAAGACAGAAGATCTGTTTGCCCACTACTCGGCCATCAAAATGGATGGCTATAAAACCCTGAAGGCCGGACAGGCTGTGACCTTCAACATCATCCAGGGGCCCAAGGGGCTGCATGCGGTCGAGATCAACGACGCCCTGGCCAAAACCACCACCGCGACTGCCACCACCGCCTCCACCAGCACCCACGGCACAGCTCTGAGCTGACCGCCCCGGCCATGAAAAACGCCCGGATCAATTGAGCCGGGCGTATTTTTTTGCAACCTGGTTTCGCTTACATATGCGAGATCAGGGCATCGCCGAAGGCCGAAGACGAAAGCAGCGTGGCGCCGTCCATCAGGCGTTCGAAGTCGTAGGTCACGGTTTTGGCGGAAATCGCGCCGTTGGTGCCTTTGATGATCAGGTCAGCCGCTTCGGTCCAGCCCATGTGGCGCAACATCATTTCAGCGGACAGAATCAACGAACCCGGGTTGACCTGGTCCTTGCCGGCGTACTTCGGCGCAGTACCGTGGGTGGCTTCGAACATCGCCACGGTGTCGGACAGGTTGGCGCCTGGCGCGATACCGATACCGCCCACTTCCGCCGCCAGGGCGTCGGAGAGGTAGTCGCCGTTCAGGTTCAGGGTCGCGATGACATCGTACTCGGCCGGGCGCAGCAGGATCTGCTGGAGCATGGCATCGGCGATGGCATCCTTGACGATGACGTTCTTGCCGGTTTTAGGGTTCTTGAACTGCATCCACGGACCACCATCGAGCAGGGTCGCGCCGAACTCTTCGGCGGCCACTTCGTAGGCCCATTCCTTGAAGGCACCTTCGGTGAACTTCATGATGTTGCCTTTGTGCACGATGGTCAGCGAATCGCGGTCATTATCGACCACATATTGCAGCGCCTTGCGCGCCAGACGCTTGGTTCCCTGCAGGGAAACCGGCTTGATGCCGATACCGCAGTTTTCGTCGAAACGGATCTTGGTAACGCCCATTTCTTCTTTAAGGAATTTGATGACTTTGGTGGCCTCGGCCGAACCGGCCTTCCACTCGATACCGGCATAGATGTCTTCGGAGTTCTCGCGGAAGATCGTCATGTCGACGTCGCCAGGCTTCTTGACCGGGCTCGGCACGCCTTCGAACCAGCGCACCGGACGCAGGCAGACATAGAGATCGAGTTGTTGACGCAGCGCCACGTTCAGCGAACGAATGCCACCACCGACCGGGGTAGTCAGCGGACCCTTGATGGAAACCACGTAGTCCTTGACCGCGTCCAGGGTTTCCTGGGGCAGCCAGGTGTCCTGGTCGTAAACCTGAGTCGCTTTTTCCCCGGCGTACACTTCCATCCAGGAAATCTTGCGCTCGCCACCGTAAGCCTTCTTCACGGCAGCATCGACAACCTTGATCATGACGGGGCTGATATCAACCCCAATGCCGTCGCCTTCGATGAAGGGAATGATCGGGTTATTAGGAACATTGAGAGAATGGTCTGCATTGACGGTGATTTTGTCGCCGACGGCTGGAACCTGAATCTTCTTGTAACCCATGCTGAACTCCATTGATTGGATTGAACATCTGGCTTCATTCGAGCGTAACCCAGTTAAATCTGCGCGCAAACCCTATGTTCCATCCACGTGCCGCAAAGCTGCACAACTGGCGGCCTACAAGTCTGAAAGCAAAGGGAAAAGCGCCAAACTACAGCACGACGAATGACTCTACGCCCGACGCGCCCCTGCGACCTTTAGACCAATGGACGACAATCGTCGCGTATGAACCATCAACAGATTGCCAGCTACCTATGTATAATGCTGCCCGCTGACCACAGAGTCACGACGACTGAACTGCTCCATGATGAGCCTTTCCGCCGCATAAGCCGGTCTGTTACCGCAGCCCGCTTGCTTGTCGCTCTACTGATGCACCCAACATCACAGCAACGAAACCTCGATATTCGGCTCATGGATGACTTTGAACGAACGCGCTTACCCGGCGCCCTCGAGTTTCTGCGCACGCTTTAGCAAAGAAGAGAGAGTTAATCCGAATATGCCCACCCGCTCGAAGATCATCTATACCTTCACCGACGAAGCTCCCGCCCTCGCCACCTATTCACTGTTGCCTATCGTAGAGGCCTTCACCGCCTCGGCTGATATCGCCGTTGAAACCCGCGATATCTCTCTTGCAGGGCGTATCCTGGCCAGCTTCCCCGAGCAATTGGGCGACAAAGCCGTAGCCGACCACCTCGCCGAACTGGGCGCCCTGGCGATTACGCCTGAAGCGAACATCATCAAGCTGCCGAACATCAGCGCCTCGGTTCCGCAACTGCAGGCCGCGATCAAAGAGCTGCAGGCCCAGGGCTACGCACTGCCGGACTACCCGGAAACCGTGACCACCGAAGCCGACAAAGAAGCCAAGGCCCGTTACGACAAGATCAAGGGCAGCGCCGTGAACCCGGTCCTGCGCGAAGGCAACTCCGACCGTCGCGCTCCGCTGTCAGTCAAGAACTATGCGCGCAAGCACCCGCACAAAATGGGTGTCTGGGCTGCTGACTCCAAATCCCATGTCGCGCACATGACCACCGGCGATTTCTACGGCAGCGAAAAAGCTGCCCTGATCGACGCCGCTGGCGCTGTGAAAATCGAACTGATCGCTCAAGACGGCACCACCACCGTCCTGAAAGAAAAAACCACCGTGCAAGCCGGTGAGATCATCGATTGCGCGGTCATGAGCAAAAACGCTCTGCGCAGCTTCATCGCTGCCGAGATCGAAGACGCCAAAGCCAAAGGCGTGCTGCTGTCGGTTCACCTGAAAGCGACCATGATGAAGGTTTCCGACCCGATCATGTTCGGCCAGATCGTTGCCGAGTTCTATAAAGACGCACTGGCCAAGCACGCTGACGTGCTGGCGCAGATCGGCTTTAACCTGAACAACGGCATCGGCGACCTGTACGCTCGCATCAAGGCCCTGCCCGCCGAGCAACAAGCCCATATCGAAGCAGACATTCAAGCGGTCTACGCTGTTCGCCCATCGCTGGCGATGGTCAACTCCGACAAAGGCATCACCAACCTGCACGTGCCGAGCGACGTCATCGTCGACGCCTCGATGCCAGCCATGATCCGTGACTCCGGCAAAATGTGGGGCACCGACGGCCAGCTGCACGACACCAAGGCCGTGATTCCGGATCGCTGCTACGCCACCATCTACCAGGCAGTGATCGAAGACTGCAAGGCCAATGGCGCTTTCGATCCAACCACCATGGGCAGCGTGCCGAACGTTGGCCTGATGGCGCAAAAAGCCGAAGAGTACGGTTCCCACGACAAGACTTTCCAGATCAAGACCAACGGTGTTGTCCGTGTGACCGACACCAAAGGCACCCTGCTGCTGGAACAACCGGTTGAAGCCGGCGATATCTTCCGCATGTGCCAGGCCAAAGACGCGCCGATCCAGGACTGGGTCAAACTGGCCGTCAACCGTGCCCGCGCAAGCAACACACCAGCGATCTTCTGGCTGGACCCGATGCGCGCTCACGACGGCGTAGTGATCGAGAAAGTTCAGGCTTACCTGAAGGATCACGACACAACCGGTCTGGACATCCAGATCATGGCGCCAGTCGACGCGATGAAGTACACCCTCAAGCGCACCCGCGAAGGCAAGGACACCATCTCGGTGACCGGCAACGTTTTGCGCGACTACCTGACCGACCTGTTCCCGATCATGGAACTGGGCACCAGCGCCAAGATGCTGTCGATCGTTCCGCTGATGAAGGGCGGCGGCCTGTTCGAAACCGGCGCTGGCGGTTCCGCACCGAAGCACGTTCAACAGCTGCTGGAAGAAAACTTCTTGCGCTGGGACTCGCTGGGTGAATTCCTGGCACTGGCTGCGTCCCTGGAACACCTGGGCGCGACCTACAACAATCCCAAGGCGCTGGTTCTGGCCAAGACCCTGGACCAGGCCACCGGCCAGTTCCTGGACAACAACAAGTCGCCATCGCGCAAAGTCGGCAACATCGACAACCGCGGCAGCCACTTCTACCTGGCGCTGTACTGGGCTCAAGCCCTGGCTGCCCAGACCGAAGACAAGGCCCTGCAAGCGCAGTTCGCGACCCTGGCCAAAACCCTGACCGAGAACGAAGCAACCATCGTTGCCGAGCTCAATGCCGTTCAGGGCAAACCAGTGGACATCGGCGGTTACTACCACGCCAATGCCGATCTGATCAGCAAGGCCATGCGTCCGAGCGCCACGTTCAACGCGGCGATTGCTGCGCTGGTTTAAGGCTGCAAGGAACATCACAAACCCCGGCCCCGTGCCGGGGTTTGTGTTTTTGGGATTTATGATCGACTCAAAACCCTGTGGGAGCTGGCCTGCCAGCTCCCACAGGGATAGTGTTTCAACTTTTGAAAATTGAGGGCATTTCATGGACTGGCAACCCCACATCACCGTCGCCACCATCGTAGAAGACAACGGCCGCTTCCTGATGGTCGAGGAACTCAAGCACGGACGCGTGGTGCTCAACCAGCCCGCCGGCCACCTCGACCCGAACGAAACCCTGACCGAGGCCGCCGTGCGCGAAACCCTCGAGGAAACCGGCTGGGACGTCGAGCCGACCGGTGTGCTGGGCATTTATCTCTATACCGCACCCAGCAACGGCGTGACCTACCAACGGGTCTGCTTCATCGCCAAGCCGCTCAAACACCACCCGGACTACCAGCTGGACGACGGTATCGTCGGCGCCAAGTGGTTGACCCGCGACGAATTAATCGAGCAGAGGGACAGCTGGCGCAGCGAGCTGATTATCCGCTGTATCGACGACTATCTGGACGGCAAACACTTCGGTCTCGAATTGATCCGCCCTTCTCTTTAGCCTTGCGGGCTCCAGCCTGTTAGAATCGCGTCCTTTTTCAAGACACTCATTGAATCCCTATGCGTGATCCAGCCCCTTCTGACACACAAAAGAAGCGCGTCATTGTCGGCATGTCCGGCGGCGTGGACTCTTCCGTTTCCGCCCTCCTGCTGATCGAGCAGGGTTATGAGGTGGAAGGCCTGTTCATGAAGAACTGGGAAGAAGACGATGGAACGGAATACTGCACCGCCATGGATGACCTGGCGGATGCCCAGGCTGTGTGCGACAAGATCGGAATCAAGCTGCACACCGCCAACTTCGCCGCCGAGTACTGGGACAACGTCTTCGAGCACTTCCTGGCCGAATACAAGGCCGGCCGCACGCCGAACCCGGACATCCTGTGCAACCGCGAAATCAAGTTCAAGGCGTTCCTCGACTACGCCATGATGCTGGGCGCCGACCTGATCGCCACCGGCCACTACGTGCGCCGCCGTGACATCGACGGTCGTACCGAATTGCTCAAGGGCCTGGACGCGAACAAGGACCAGAGCTACTTCCTGCACGCCGTCGGCGGCGAACAGATCGCCAAGACCCTGTTCCCGGTCGGCGAGCTGGAAAAGCCGGAAGTACGCGCGATTGCCGAGAAATACGAACTGGCAACCGCGAAGAAAAAAGACTCCACCGGGATCTGCTTTATCGGCGAACGTCGCTTCAGCGACTTCCTCAAGCAGTACCTGCCGGCACAACCGGGCGAGATCAAGACCACCGAAGGTGAAGTCATCGGCCGCCACCACGGCCTGATGTATCACACCATCGGCCAGCGCCAGGGCCTGGGCATCGGCGGCTTGAAAGACGCCAGCGACGAGCCGTGGTACGTGCTGATCAAGGACCTGGAACATAACGAACTGATCGTCGGCCAGGGCAATGACCACCCATGGTTGTTCTCCCGCGCCCTGCTCGCTTCGGACATCTACTGGGTCAATCCGATCGACCTGAGCGAGCCGCGCAGACTGACCGCCAAGGTCCGCTATCGCCAGAGCGACCAGCGCTGCACCCTGGAAAAAACCGCCACCGGTTACCGCGCCACGTTTGACGACCCGCAACGCGCGGTCACTCCGGGCCAGTCCGTGGTGTTCTATGACGGTGAAATCTGCCTGGGTGGCGGAGTGATCGAAGTGGCGGAACCCTGGACCAGCAAGAGCACCGGCAAAGGGCAGCCCCAATGAGCCCGACCCAGGAGCAACTGACGGCACTGGGCGGCGTGTTTCTCGCCGCCGTGCTGGTCGATAAAATTGCCAAGACCGGCCAGACCAACGAGGCCGGCCTGACCTGCATGCTGGGTAGCCTGCTGATCCGCGACCCCAAGGACACCCTGGAAGTCTACGGCGGCGACGATATCAATCTGCGCGAAGGCTATCGCGCCTTGATCGGCGCCCTGGAACGCGATCCGAGCGCCCTGCAGCGCGAACCGCTGCGCTACGCGCTCGCCATGCTCGGCCTTGAGCGCCAACTGGCCAAGCGCAGCGACATGCTGGACATCATCGGCAAACGCCTGCCCCAGATTCAGTCCCAGGTCGAACACTTCGGCCCGGCCCATGAAAACGTGATCGCCGCGTGTGGCGCGCTGTACCAGGACACCCTGAGCACCTTGCGCCAACGCATCCAGGTCCACGGCGACATGCGCAACCTGCAGCAACCGAGCAACGCGTCGAAAATTCGCGCGCTATTGCTGGCCGGCATTCGCTCGGCACGCCTGTGGCGGCAGCTGGGCGGCCATCGCTGGCAGTTGGTGATCAGCCGACGCAAATTGCTGAAAGAGCTTTATCCGTTGATGCGCGCCAGCTGAGGCGTATCCGCAACACCCCTTTGTAGTCAGTAACGCGTAATACGCTGGTCAGTTGGCAACGGACCGGCGGATTTTTTCATGTATGATACGCGCCCCATTTCGTTGCCCGACTGTCCGAGAACACCCCATGCAGCTCTCTTCGCTCACTGCGGTTTCCCCTGTTGACGGCCGCTACGCCGGCAAAACCCAGGCCCTGCGCCCAATTTTCAGCGAGTACGGCCTGATCCGTGCCCGCGTTCTGGTTGAAGTACGCTGGCTCCAGCGTCTGGCCGCTCACCCTGCCATCAGCGAAGTGCCGGCGTTCTCCGCCGAAGCCAACGCGGTGCTGAACACCCTGGCGGAAAACTTCTCTCTGGAGCACGCCGAGCGTGTCAAAGAGATCGAACGCACCACCAACCACGACGTAAAAGCCATCGAATACCTGCTCAAAGAGCAAGCGGCCAAGCTGCCGGAACTGGCCAAGGTCAGCGAGTTCATCCACTTTGCCTGCACCAGCGAGGACATCAACAACCTGTCCCACGCCCTGATGCTGCGCGAAGGCCGCGATGACGTGATGCTGCCGCTGATGCGCCAGACCGCCAACGCCATCCGCGAACTGGCCATCCGTTTCGCTGACGTGCCAATGCTGTCGCGCACCCACGGTCAACCGGCTTCGCCGACCACCCTGGGCAAAGAGCTGGCGAACGTGGTTTACCGTCTGGAGCGTCAAATCGCTCAAGTCGCTGCCGTTCCGCTGCTCGGCAAGATCAACGGCGCCGTCGGCAACTACAACGCACACCTGTCGGCCTACCCTGAGATCGACTGGGAAGCCAACGCCCGCGCCTTCATCGAAGACGAGCTGGGCCTGGGCTTCAACCCGTACACCACGCAAATCGAGCCGCACGACTACATCGCCGAGCTGTTCGATGCGATCGCCCGCTTCAACACCATCCTGATCGACTTCGACCGCGACATCTGGGGTTACATCTCCCTGGGCTACTTCAAGCAGCGCACCATCGCTGGCGAAATCGGTTCGTCGACCATGCCGCACAAGGTCAACCCGATCGACTTCGAAAACTCCGAAGGCAACCTGGGTATCGCCAACGCACTGTTCCAGCACCTGGCGAGCAAACTGCCAATCTCCCGCTGGCAGCGCGACCTGACCGACTCCACCGTTCTGCGTAACCTCGGTGTCGGCTTCGCCCACAGCGTGATCGCGTACGAAGCAAGCCTCAAAGGCATCAGCAAGCTGGAGCTCAACGAGCAGAAAATCGCCGCCGACCTGGACGCGTGCTGGGAAGTCCTGGCCGAGCCCATCCAGACCGTGATGCGTCGCTACAACATCGAAAACCCGTACGAGAAGCTGAAAGAATTGACCCGCGGCAAGGGCATCAGCCCTGAAGCGTTGCAGACTTTCATCGACGGCCTGGACATGCCAGCCGCCGCCAAGGCCGAACTGAAATTGCTCACCCCGGCAAACTACATCGGTAACGCTGCAGAGCAAGCTAAACGCATCTGATCGACCGCTTGACCCTTTTAAGACGCCCGGCCGCGCCGGGCGTTTTTATTCCCGTATGAAAAGTGCATTTTTTCAATAGGTTACACATGAATCCTGACATTCCTCTTCAACTTTTGGGCGGCATCACGGCACGGGAGTTCCTGCGCGACTACTGGCAGAAAAAGCCACTGTTGATCCGTCAGGCCATCCCAGACTTCGAAAGCCCGCTCGATGCCGACGAATTGGCCGGCCTGGCGCTGGAAGAAGAAGTCGAATCGCGCCTGATCATCGAGCACGGCGAGCGCCCTTGGGAACTGCGCCGCGGCCCGTTTGCCGAGGACGAATTCAGCAAGCTGCCGGAACGCGAGTGGACCCTACTGGTACAAGCCGTGGACCAGTTCGTTCCGGAAGTCGGCGAACTGCTGGAGCACTTCCGCTTCCTGCCGAGCTGGCGCATCGACGACGTAATGATCAGCTACGCGGCACCAGGTGGCAGCGTCGGCCCGCATTTCGACAACTACGACGTGTTCCTGCTGCAAGGCCACGGCAAGCGCAACTGGAAGATCGGCCAGATGTGCGACTCCGAAAGCCCGCTGCTGCAGCACGCGGACTTGCGCATCCTCGCCGAATTCGAAGCGACCGATGAATGGGTCCTGGAACCGGGTGACATGCTCTACCTGCCACCACGCCTGGCCCACTGCGGCGTCGCGGTCGATGACTGCCTGACTTACTCCGTCGGCTTCCGCGCACCGAGCGCCGCTGAAGTGCTGACCCACTTCACTGACTTCCTCAGCCAGTTCCTGCCTGACGAAGAGCGCTACACCGACGCCGACGCCCTGCCAGCGGTCGATCCGCACCAGATCCAGCACGACGCCCTCGACCGTCTGAAAGGCCTGCTGGCCGAACACATGAGCGATGAGCGCCTGCTGCTGACCTGGTTCGGCCAGTTCATGACCGAGCCACGCTATCCGGAATTGGTCGTTGGCCCGGAAGACGTCGAAGAGGAAGACGTCCTCAGCGCGCTCGAACAGGGCGCCGTACTGATCCGCAACCCAAGCGCACGCCTGGCCTGGTCGGAAGTCGATGATGACTTGCTGCTGTTCGCCAGCGGCCAGAGCCGTTATCTGCCGGGCAAACTGCGCGAGCTGCTGAAGATGATCTGCGCAGCCGATGCGTTGCACAGCGACAACCTTGGTCAGTGGCTGAGCGATGAAGATGGCCGCAGCCTGCTGTGCGAGCTGGTCAAGCAAGGTAGCCTGGGGTTTGCCGATGAATAAGATTCACGTACGTGTCGCAGACTGGCAGAAGGACAACGCCGAGATCCGGCGCATTCGTGAGACGGTGTTCGTCGCCGAGCAATGCGTTCCACCTGAACTTGAGTGGGATGCCGACGACGCGACTGCCGTGCACTTCCTGGCGTTCGAAGGCGACTTTCCAATCGGTACCGCCCGCCTGCTGCCTGACGGTCATGTTGGCCGGGTGTCGGTACTCAAGGATTGGCGCGGCCTGAAAGTTGGCGATGCGTTGATGCAAGCGGTCATCGGCGAAGCCGAAAAGCGCGGGCTAAAACAACAGATGCTCAGCGCCCAGGTCCAAGCCACGGCGTTCTATGAGCGCCTGGGCTTCAGCATGGTCAGTGAGGAGTTTCTGGAAGCAGGGATTCCGCATGTCGACATGGTTCGCCATTCGGCTTGATACCTGTGGTGAGGGGGCTTGCTCCCTCACCACAAAAGCAACACGCAAACACCACAAAACGCCTCGCCATTTTCGGATGCCGGGGCGTTTTGCTGTCTACGATTCAACTTGCCCCATTGCGGGCCGACAAAGTGGCACTATCAAGCCTTTGATTGCGGAGATAACGGATATGTCCCTACGCACCCTGCTCACCACGCTGTTGGTGACCTGCAGTTTTTCGGTCATGGCAGCCACCGAAATCGTGCCATTGAACTACCACACCAGCGCCGATATGTTGCCGGTCGCACAGGATTTCATCGGCAAGGATGGCCAGGTTAGCGCTTACGGAAATCAGCTTATAGTCAACGCTGATCAGCGCAAAATCGACGAACTTAAAGCCCTTCTTTCCCAGCTCGACACGGCGCCAAAACGCCTGCTGATCACTGTCGATACCAGTGACAACAACACCCAGGGCGACCAGGGATATTCAGTGAACGGCGCCAAGCCCAACCAGACCCGCATCATCAGTTACAACACCGCCAGCCGTAATGGCGGCATTCAGCAAGTCCAGACCAGCGAAGGCACGCCAGCACTGATCCAGGTCGGCCAGAGCGTACCGCTCACCAGCAGCCAGACCGACTCCTACGGCGACCTGCGCAGCCAGACCGAATACCGCAACGTCACTCAGGGGTTCTATGTCACCGCCAGCGTCACCGGTGACATCGTTCACCTGTCGATCAGCACCAACCATGACCGCATGAGTCAGGAACGTCCCGATGTAGTGAACGTACAAAGTACCGACACAACGGTCACCGGACACTTGGGCGAATGGATCCTGCTGGCTGGCGTAAACGGCCAGACACAGGCCGACAAACAAGGCCTTACCCGCAGCTACTCGACTCAAGGCCGGGATGACATGACGCTACGGGTGAAAGTCGATACCTTGGACTAAGTCACCGAAAACTGACTGGCAAGTCGTATTAGACCAAAGATGTAGTGCTTAAAAAAAAGCACTACAAAGTGTTTGACGGGCTAAAAAACCGAAGGCATGATGGCCTCGCTCCCGCTAATCAGAGGCCCCGGCAAGGGCCTTCGAGTCGCCGCTTGCAACTTACCCCACGCAAGCCGATTCGTGTCTGTACCGCCCACAAGGTGTGTTTGACGAGGTTGTCGACTGGAACGAAGTTGTCCCGAGGGACGGAAGCGTAATTAGGTAACCCGGCACCACACTGATGTTCGCACCAAGGCCCACGACGCCCGAATGCGCCCGCAGTTCGCCCGTACCTGCTCACTTCCCCTCGAGCCCATCGTTCATCCCGTCGCCTCCCCCGCCGAACCCGACTTGACCGCTTAAGCTTCTGGTCAGCGAGCAGCCTCTTACGCCAATTTCAGGATGCGTACGTGGCAGGAGCAGGAATTTTCCACCCCAAGACCTATGCGACGAGGTTTATCTCCATGGCACTGACACGCGAACAGCAAATTGCAGCCCTCGAAAAAGACTGGGCTGAAAACCCGCGCTGGAAAGGCGTGACACGCACTTACTCCGCTGCTGACGTCGTCCGCCTGCGTGGCTCGGTTCAACCTGAGCACACTTTTGCAAAAATGGGCGCCGAAAAGCTGTGGAACCTGGTTACCCAAGGTGCCAAGCCAGCCTTCCGTCCTGAGAAAGATTTCGTCAACTGCATGGGCGCCCTGACCGGCGGCCAGGCTGTGCAACAAGTCAAGGCCGGCATCCAGGCGATCTACCTGTCAGGCTGGCAAGTAGCTGCGGACAACAACTCCGCCGAATCGATGTACCCGGACCAGTCGCTGTACCCGGTGGATTCGGTTCCAACCGTGGTCAAGCGCATCAACAACTCGTTCCGTCGTGCTGACCAGATCCAGTGGAAAGCCGGCAAGAACCCAGGCGACGAAGGCTACATCGACTACTTCGCGCCAATCGTGGCTGACGCTGAAGCCGGTTTCGGCGGCGTACTGAACGCTTACGAACTGATGAAGAGCATGATCGAAGCGGGCGCCGCCGGTGTTCACTTCGAAGACCAACTGGCCTCCGTCAAGAAGTGCGGCCACATGGGCGGCAAGGTACTGGTTCCAACCCAGGAAGCCGTACAGAAGCTGACCGCTGCTCGTCTGGCTGCTGACGTTGCCGGTACTCCGACCATCATCCTGGCTCGTACCGACGCTAACGCTGCTGACCTGCTGACTTCCGATTGCGATCCGTACGACCAGCCATTCGTCACTGGCGAACGTACCCAGGAAGGCTTCTACAAAGTGCGCGCCGGTCTCGACCAGGCTATCGCTCGCGGCCTGGCCTACGCGCCGTACGCCGACCTGATCTGGTGCGAAACCGCCAAGCCTGATCTGGAAGAAGCTCGTCGCTTCGCCGAAGCGATCAAGAAGGAATACCCGGACCAACTGCTGTCGTACAACTGCTCGCCTTCCTTCAACTGGAAGAAAAACCTGGACGACGCGACCATCGCCAAGTTCCAGCGCGAACTGTCCGCCATGGGCTACAAGCACCAATTCATCACCCTGGCCGGCATTCACAACATGTGGCACAGCATGTTCAACCTGGCGCACGACTACGCCCGCAACGACATGACCGCCTACGTGAAACTGCAGGAGCAGGAATTCGCCGACGCCGCCAAGGGTTACACCTTCGTGGCTCACCAGCAGGAAGTGGGCACCGGCTACTTCGACGACATGACCACCGTGATCCAGGGTGGCTCGTCGTCGGTAACCGCACTGACCGGTTCGACCGAAGAAGAACAGTTCCACTGATCTGCTTCACCTGAAATACCAGCCGCTGCGGACGGGATAGAAAGCTAACCGCAGCGCTGCACATCTGACGCCCCGACTGGTTCGGGGCGTTTTTTTTGCCCGGGATTTAAGGCATCCCCCCCCGTAGTAGCAAAGCTTGCTCGCGATGAGGGTCTCACATTCAACATTGATGGTGAATTTGCCACTGCTATCGCTAGCAAGCTTTGCTCAGTGGCCCGATGGTGCTTCAGCGACTTTCAACTGGATGCGCAGGACTTCGCTCTCGCAAATAGCAGTATGTAACCAGCGCAAATAGCACAATGAGCCCAGTCACAATAGTACTTGTCGTCATCACGCCGTCTGTAAATGCAGCGTTAGCGTCTTCCAGAATCCGCGTCGCCACTTCCTCTGGCTGGACTTGACTGATGGCGTGAGCCCCTCCCAGCGTTGCAAATGCGGTCACTACGTTTTCAGGTGCGCCCTCAGGCATTACCAAAGACAACCGATACAGCGCCGCCACTGCCCCTCCGATCAACGTGGTACCCAACACCACGCCAATCTCATAAGCCGTCTCACTGACGGATGAGGCACTACCGACACTCTCGGCTGGCACCGAGGCCAACACTAGATCGTTGGACACGGTGGTGATGGCGGCAATACTAGCGTTGAGCAAAACGAAAGCCACACCGACGATCAGCGCAGTAGGTGCAACCAGTGCCATCATCGCGAAGGCCGCAGCGGCCAGTAGCAGACATCCGGAAATGACCCTATTCGGTGCATGCTTTTGCGCCAGCGGCACGATGGCAAGGCCGGCGACAATCGCCAATACCTGCCCCGGCACCAATGTCAAGCTGGCCAACAACGGGGATAACCCAAATACCAACTGCAGCAACTGGGTGGCGAAGAAAATGAAACCGACCAACAAGCCCAGGCTGACGAGATTTTTCGCAATGGACACGCTGAAAGCAGAGGAGCCGAACAACCTGAGGTCCAACAGCGGGTGTTCCAACACTAGCTGGCGACGGACAAAAACTACGCCCAGCAAAATTCCGGACAGCACCCAGATCAAAACCTGCCCGTCGAAGCCGACCGTGGCCAGATGCTTGAGACCCAGCATCACACCCGTCATGGCACCCAGACTCAACAAGATACTCAGGTAATCGGTCGATTTACCCAGCTGCTTTGGCGACTCGGTAATCATCCGCGCAAAGAGCAACACGGGCAACAGGAACGGCAAAGCCACCAAAAAAACCGACTGCCAATTGAAATACTGCAACAGCACACCGCCCAGCAATGGCCCCAAAGCCGACCCGACAGTCAGGCAAGTTGCCCAGACCGCCACTGCCAGGCGCCGCTCTTCTCGATCCTCAAATGCAGTGCGAATTAGCGCCAGGGTCGCCGGCAAAATCATTGCACCGAAACAACCCAACAGCGCACGCCCCGCAATCAGATGCCACGCTTGCTGTGAAAACACCACCCCCACCGACACCACTACGAAACCCATACACCCCAAACAAAGCATGCGTCGATGACCAAAGCGGTCTCCGGAGCTGCCCATGCTCACCAGCAACCCGGCGAGCACCAGAGAATAGGCATCGATCATCCACAGCTGCTCGGCGGCAGACGGGTTCAGCGCAGCAGCGATTCGCGGCATGGCGAAATTGAGAATGGTGTTATCGATGGTCACCAACAGGACCGGAAGCATGATCACCAACAAGGCCGCGCCTTTCGAGCGATCCTGGATAATGGAGACAAGGGGGGTTACCGATCTTTGCATCAGTCGCTTTTCCTTGATGGGCTCATTGTTTTGAAGAGCACTTCACAGGTTTTTCCATAGACTTCGACTGAATGCTCGCGCAAAGTTTGTTCAATAGCTGCGTAGTTGACGCTGTCAATTTCAGCCATACCTGCGGAGTTGAGGAGCACATGAGTGCCACAAGCTGTTAGCATCTCTTGCTGGTTACCCGAGGCCCGCGCAAGCCGCTGTGACCAATGCGGCCATAGTGCTTTAGCCTGAATATCCATGGCCAATTTCAAACGGCCATGCTCACTGGCGAGCAAACCACTGGTGATTTCACCGAAGCAACCATTCATCGCGCCCGCAGCCTTTGATGCGGCATTAGTCCTATCCGCCTCACCGACCCTGCATACTTTGAACCCTCGACTCGCCAATTCGAAGGCAATTGAACCACCAATAGCTCCGTTACCAATCACAACAATGTCGCAGATCATTTTCAACCCCAAATCTTTATATTCAGGAGTCAATATCAGAACTTACGAAACAAACAGAAGATCATTAAACACAGAACGCAAACTCACAGAACCCACCAAGCCGTTCACAAATAAACATATTTAATCGCGAGAACCCAACATGCAGTAAGATTGTTCCTCCTCACGAAAACATCATTTTCACGAAAAGCAACTATCGCGTGATTGCTCGGGACGAAAGCCCAACCCAACCGATTTCTGAGCTTTCGCACAATCAATATTTCGGCACACCTACTGAGCGACAAAGCCCTCCATCAGAAGGAAATGGAGGCCGGCCTGCTTACGCTGGCGTTTCCAGCTGACAGAGAAAAACATCAACCGACTTCAACCTTATTTCGCAGCTCAATAGTTTTTAGAGCTCCTCCCGAAATTCATGTCTCAAGCCTTAACCCTACCTAATAAAAACTCGTCGTCCACCGCCGGATTTCAATCTAATCAATAACAAAGACGCATCTCACATTTAGAAAATAATGATCTGAAGGCAATTTCTTACATCCCACCACGATTTCACTTACCCAATCAGACAGACGTAACTGAAGAACCAAATCCCATTCGAAATAAATCAATGCAAGCTCGCATTGCGAGCCAACTCACACTACCCAATTATTGTTGCGCAACAAATTTGATCGGCGCTAAAAAAACACCTCAAGAGTTGATCGATAACAGATGCAATTAACGGACGATGCTGACGGTTTCGCTTGCCAAATGAGGGTCAGCTATCCCTTGGTGATACCCACCTGCCATTTACGAACGGCTCAATGCTTGATGGGCGATATGGAAATGACCTAGAAACCTCAAAACCTCTCTGAGCGAGCCGTTTTTTTTGGCGCAGGACTATGCTCACAACGACATGACTGACTGCGTGAAGGGGCAAGGAGCAGGAACTTGCCGCTGACACCGCCAAGAATTGCACTGTCGTGGCATACCCGCAGGAACCGGACATCGGCCATTTCGACGACCGTAATCCAGAGGGGCTCGTCTTCGGTAACCGCGCTGACCGGCTCGACCGAAGAAGAACAGTTCCACTGATCTGCTTCACCTGAAATAACAGCCGCTGCGGATCGGATAGAAAGCTAACCGCAGCGCTGCATATCTGATACCCCGACTGGTTCGGGGCGTTTTTTTGCCTGTAATTCAATGTACGCCCCTTCTGTAGGAGCGAGCCAGCTCGCGATGACCCTGAGGACGCCGCGGCCTGTCAGACCCCCAGCGTCATCGTTGACCACCATCGCGAGCAGGCTCGCTCCTACAGGGGTTGGTGGCGATCTGGAAAAATACTGATCCAAAGCGGCGCCAACATCGGAAAAATCCGCTAAAAAGGTCACCACCGCTACTTCAAGTAACGCGCATATAAGACAACTTAACGAACGCTGACCCGTTAGACAGATTAAAAACCAACGCAAACAATATTGATTATCATTCAGGTAGAGCTGTGTTCGTTACATTCCCTACAAAACATAATTGACGAAATGCCATCTAATGCCCGTAACGCAAGGGCTACAGCGCTTTTGCCGCTCGCCATGTCCTTATTCCTATAAATAATTTCGCTATAGGAATTTTACTTGCCGAGTGTTTAGCCATAAAATCAGCGGGATTGATTGCTGCGACATATCGTCACTGCGTTGTTTCTTTTCAAGCTCAGAGACCTTTGCTCTCTGTTAAGGATTACCAGCATGCCCGAAGCGACAGGACTCATGGCCCACAACTGGGGCTTTGCCATTTTCCTTCTGGGCGTAGTCGGCCTCTGTGCCTTCATGCTCGGCGTCTCCAGCCTCCTCGGGTCAAAAGCCTGGGGCCGCAGCAAAAACGAACCGTTCGAGTCCGGCATGCTACCTACAGGTGGCGCCCGCTTGCGGCTCTCTGCCAAATTCTATCTGGTCGCGATGCTCTTCGTGATATTCGATATCGAAGCCCTCTTTCTCTTTGCATGGTCTGTGTCCGTCCGCGAAAGCGGCTGGACCGGATTCGTCGAAGCTCTCGTTTTCATAGCAATTCTGTTGGCAGGTCTTGTCTACCTATTCCGAGTGGGCGCCCTTGACTGGGCTCCGGAAGCTCGGCGCAAGCGGCAAGCGAAGCTGAAACAATGAGGCTTTGGCAATGCAATACAATCTCACCAGGATCGACCCCGATGCTCCTAACGAGCAGTATCCGATTGGCGAACGGGAAACCGTTTCCGATCCGTTAGAAGATCAAGTCCACAAAAACATTTTCATGGGCAAGCTCGAAGACGTGCTTAACGGCACGATCAACTGGGGGCGCAAGAACTCCCTGTGGCCGTATAACTTCGGCCTTTCGTGCTGCTATGTGGAAATGACCACCGCCTTCACGGCGCCCCACGACATCGCGCGCTTTGGCGCCGAGGTTATCCGGGCATCACCGCGTCAGGCGGATTTCATGGTTATCGCCGGTACCTGCTTCATCAAGATGGCGCCGATCATTCAGCGTCTCTACGAGCAAATGCTCGAACCTAAATGGGTCATCTCCATGGGTTCGTGCGCCAACTCCGGTGGCATGTACGACATCTACTCTGTCGTTCAAGGGGTGGACAAGTTTCTGCCCGTGGACGTCTACGTGCCTGGCTGCCCGCCCCGCCCTGAAGCTTTCCTGCAAGGCTTGATGCTGTTGCAGGAGTCGATTGGCCAGGAGCGTCGCCCTCTTTCCTGGGTCGTTGGCGATCAAGGCGTTTACCGCGCCGAGATGCCTTCCGAGAAGGAAAAGCGCCGCGAACAGCGTATTCAGGTAACCAACCTGCGCAGCCCCGACGAAGTCTGATCCAGATCTGCTGTTTCAAAGAAACGAGAAGCTGGCTTCATTCTTTACGTTGACCGAAAGCGATAAAAAAATCATGACTACAGGCAGTGCTCTGTACATCCCGCCTTATAAGGCAGACGACCAGGATGTGGTCGTTGAATTGAACAACCGTTTTGGCCCCGAGGCGTTCACCGCCCAGCCTACCCGCACCGGCATGCCGGTGCTTTGGGTTGCCCGTGCCAAACTCGTCGAAGTCCTGACTTTCCTGCGTAACCTGCCCAAGCCGTACGTCATGCTCTATGACCTGCACGGCGTGGACGAGCGTCTGCGCACCAAGCGTCAAGGGCTGCCGAGCGGCGCCGACTTCTCTGTGTTCTATCACTTGATGTCGATCGAACGTAACAGTGACGTCATGATCAAGGTTGCCCTCTCCGAGAGCGACCTCAGCCTGCCGACCGTCACCAGCATCTGGCCGAACGCCAACTGGTACGAGCGTGAAGTCTGGGACATGTACGGCATCGACTTCAAAGGCCACCCTCACCTGTCGCGCATCATGATGCCGCCGACCTGGGAAGGTCACCCGCTGCGCAAGGACTTCCCTGCGCGCGCCACCGAATTCGATCCGTACAGCCTGACCCTGGCCAAGCAACAGCTCGAGGAAGAAGCCGCGCGCTTCAAGCCTGAAGACTGGGGCATGAAGCGTTCCGGCCCGAACGAGGACTACATGTTCCTCAACCTCGGCCCGAACCACCCTTCGGCGCACGGTGCGTTCCGCATCATCCTGCAGCTGGACGGCGAAGAGATCGTCGACTGCGTACCGGACATCGGTTACCACCACCGTGGCGCCGAGAAGATGGCCGAGCGTCAGTCCTGGCACAGCTTCATTCCGTACACCGACCGTATCGACTACCTCGGCGGCGTGATGAACAACCTGCCGTACGTGCTCTCGGTCGAGAAGCTGGCCGGCATCAAGGTACCCGAGAAGGTCGACGTCATCCGCATCATGATGGCCGAGTTCTTCCGGATCACCAGCCACCTGCTGTTCCTGGGTACCTACATCCAGGACGTCGGCGCCATGACCCCGGTGTTCTTCACCTTCACCGACCGCCAGAAGGCGTACACGGTGATCGAAGCCATTACCGGTTTCCGTCTGCACCCGGCCTGGTACCGCATCGGTGGCGTCGCCCACGACCTGCCACGCGGCTGGGAAAAGCTGGTGAAGGATTTCGTCGAGTGGATGCCAAAGCGTCTGGACGAATACCAGAAAGCCGCCCTCGACAACAGCATCCTGCGTGGCCGTACCATCGGCGTCGCGGCCTACAACACCAAGGAAGCCCTGGAATGGGGTGTCACCGGTGCCGGCCTGCGTTCGACCGGTTGCGACTTCGACCTGCGCAAGGCGCGTCCTTACTCGGGCTACGAGAACTTCGAATTCGAAGTGCCGCTGGCCGCCAACGGCGATGCCTATGACCGCTGCATCGTGCGCGTCGAGGAGATGCGCCAGAGCATCAAGATCATCGAGCAGTGCATGCGCAACATGCCGGAAGGCCCGTACAAGGCGGATCACCCGCTGACCACGCCGCCACCCAAAGAGCGCACCCTGCAGCACATCGAGACCTTGATCACGCACTTCCTGCAAGTTTCGTGGGGCCCGGTGATGCCGGCCAACGAATCCTTCCAGATGATCGAAGCGACCAAGGGCATCAACAGTTATTACCTGACGAGCGATGGCGGCACCATGAGCTACCGCACCCGGATTCGCACCCCAAGCTTCCCGCACCTGCAGCAGATCCCTTCAGTGATCAAAGGCAGCATGGTCGCGGACTTGATCGCGTACCTGGGTAGTATCGATTTCGTTATGGCCGACGTGGACCGCTAAGCATGAACAGCACGCTTATCCAGACAGACCGTTTCGCCCTGAGCGAAACCGAGCGCTCGGCCATCGAGCACGAGCTGCATCACTACGAAGACCCGCGCGCGGCGTCGATCGAAGCCCTGAAGATCGTCCAGAAGGAACGTGGCTGGGTGCCGGATGGCGCCCTGTACGCCATCGGCGAGATCCTCGGCATTCCGGCCAGCGACGTTGAAGGCGTGGCGACGTTCTACAGCCAGATCTTCCGTCAACCGGTTGGCCGCCACATCATTCGCGTCTGCGACAGCATGGTCTGCTACATCGGCGGCCACGAGTCCGTGGTCAGCGAAATCCAGAGCAAGCTCGGCATCGGCCTGGGTCAGACCACCGCCGATGGTCGTTTCACCCTGCTGCCGGTCTGCTGCCTCGGCAACTGCGACAAGGCGCCGGCGTTGATGATCGACGACGACACGTTCGGTGATGTGCAGCCAGCAGGCGTCGCCAAATTGCTCGAGGGCTACGTATGACCCTGACTTCCTTCGGCCCGGCCAACCGCATCAAGCGTTCGGCCGAGACTCACCCGCTCACCTGGCGTCTGCGTGACGACGGCGAAGCCGTCTGGCTCGACGAGTACCAGGCCAAGAACGGTTACGCCGCTGCCCGCAAGGCCTTCGCCGACATGGCCCAGGACGACATCGTCCAGACCGTGAAGGACGCCGGCCTCAAGGGTCGTGGTGGTGCAGGCTTCCCCACTGGCGTGAAGTGGGGCCTGATGCCCAAAGACGAATCCATCAACATCCGCTACCTGCTGTGCAACGCGGATGAAATGGAACCCAACACCTGGAAAGACCGCATGCTGATGGAGCAACTGCCCCATCTGCTGATCGAAGGCATGCTGATCAGTGCCCGCGCACTGAAAACCTACCGTGGCTACATCTTCCTGCGTGGCGAATACACCACCGCCGCCAAGCACCTCAACCGTGCCGTGGAAGAAGCCAAGGCTGCTGGCCTGCTGGGTAAAAACATTCTGGGCAGCGGCTTCGACTTCGAGCTGTTCGTCCACACCGGCGCCGGGCGTTACATCTGCGGTGAAGAAACCGCACTGATCAACTCCCTCGAAGGCCGCCGCGCCAACCCGCGCTCCAAGCCGCCCTTCCCGGCCGCCGTTGGCGTGTGGGGCAAACCGACCTGCGTAAACAACGTAGAAACCCTGTGCAACGTACCGGCGATCATTGCCGACGGCGTGGACTGGTACAAATCGCTGGCACGCGAAGGCAGCGAAGACATGGGCACCAAGCTCATGGGCTTCTCCGGCAAGGTCAAGAACCCTGGCCTGTGGGAACTGCCATTCGGCGTGACCGCGCGCGAGCTGTTCGAAGACTATGCCGGTGGCATGCGCGACGGCTACAAGCTCAAGTGCTGGCAGCCGGGCGGCGCCGGTACCGGCTTCCTGTTGCCGGAGCACCTGGACGCACAAATGTACGCCGGCGGCATCGCCAAGGTGGGCACCCGTATGGGTACCGGCCTGGCCATGGCGGTCGACGACAGCGTCAACATGGTGTCCCTGCTGCGCAACATGGAGCAGTTCTTCGCTCGCGAATCCTGTGGTTTCTGCACCCCTTGCCGCGATGGCCTGCCATGGAGCGTCAAGCTCTTGATGGCCATCGAGAAAGGTCAGGGTCAGCCAGGCGACATCGAGACCCTGCTGGGTCTGGTCGGCTTCCTCGGCCCAGGCAAGACCTTCTGTGCTCACGCACCGGGCGCCGTGGAGCCGTTGGGCAGCGCAATCAAATACTTCCGTCCAGAGTTCGAAGCCGGCATCGCGCCCACCAGCGCCGCCGTCCCGCCTCTGGCAAGGCCGATCGTAGTCGGCGCGTAAATGCTTAAAAAGGCGAAGGGTCCGTGCCCTTCGTCTTTCGTTCGATGACGCCTTTAAAGGGCTGTTTGGATTCGGACGAACAACAAGATTCCATTAGCCACGCCCGCTGACACCGGGCCAACGAAGAACTTTGAACCATGGCCACTATCCACGTAGACGGCAAAGAGCTCGAAGTCGATGGGGCAGACAACCTGTTACAGGCATGTCTGTCGCTAGGCCTCGATATCCCTTATTTCTGCTGGCACCCTGCCCTGGGCAGCGTTGGCGCTTGCCGCCAGTGCGCGGTCAAGCAGTACACCGACGAGAACGACACCCGTGGTCGCATCGTCATGTCCTGCATGACCCCTGCCACCGACAACACCTGGATCTCCATCGAAGATGAAGAATCCAAGGCCTTCCGCGCCAGTGTTGTCGAATGGCTGATGACCAACCACCCTCACGACTGCCCGGTCTGTGAAGAAGGCGGTCACTGCCACCTGCAAGACATGACGGTCATGACCGGCCACAACGAGCGCCGTTACCGCTTCACCAAGCGTACCCACCAGAACCAGCAACTGGGCCCGTTCATTTCCCACGAAATGAACCGCTGCATCGCTTGCTATCGCTGCGTGCGCTTCTACAAGGACTACGCCGGCGGCACCGACCTCGGCGTGTTCGGCGCCCACGACAACGTGTACTTCGGTCGCGTTGAAGACGGCACCCTGGAAAGCGAGTTCTCCGGCAACCTCACCGAGGTCTGCCCGACCGGTGTGTTCACCGACAAGACTCACTCCGAGCGCTACAACCGCAAGTGGGACATGCAGTTCTCGCCGAGCATCTGCCATGGCTGCTCCAGCGGTTGCAACATCTCCCCGGGCGAACGCTATGGTGAGCTGCGTCGTATCGAAAACCGTTTCAACGGTTCGGTAAACCAGTACTTCCTGTGCGACCGTGGCCGTTTCGGCTATGGCTACGTCAACCGCGAGGACCGTCCGCGTCAGCCACTGCTGGCCAACGGCACCAAGCTGGGCCTCGACGAAGCACTGGATAAAGCCGCCGACCTGCTGCGCGGTCGCAACATCGTCGGTATCGGTTCGCCCCGCGCCAGCCTCGAAAGCAACTACGCGTTGCGCGAACTGGTCGGTGCCGAGCACTTCTACTCCGGTATCGAAGCCTCCGAACTGGAGCGCATCCGCCTGGTCCTGCAAGTGCTGAAAGACAGCCCGCTGCCAGTACCGAACATGCGCGACATCGAAGACCACGACGCCGTGTTCGTCCTCGGTGAAGACCTGACCCAGACCGCTGCACGCATGGCCCTGGCCCTGCGCCAATCGGTCAAGGGCAAGGCCGAAGACATGGCCGAAGCCATGCGCGTACAGCCTTGGCTCGACGCCGCGGTGAAGAACATCGGTCAGCACGCGCTGAATCCGCTGTTCATCGCCAGCCTGGCTGAAACCAAGCTCGACGACGTGGCTGAAGAGTGCGTTCACGCCGCGCCGGACGACCTGGCCCGCATCGGTTTCGCCGTGGCTCACGCCCTCGACGCCAGCGCGCCTGCCGTTGAAGGCCTGGACGCCGAAGCCCTCGAATTGGCCAAGCGCATCGCCGACGCCCTGCTCGCGGCCAAGCGCCCACTGATCATCGCCGGTACTTCCCTGGGCTCCAAAGCCTTGATCGAAGCCGCCGCGAACATCGCCAAGGCTCTGAAACTGCGCGAGAAGAACGGGTCCATCAGCCTGATCGTGCCAGAGGCCAACAGCCTCGGCCTGGCCATGCTCGGTGGCGAATCGGTCGATGCAGCCCTGCAAGCGGTGATCGACGGCAAGGCCGACGCCATCGTCGTGCTGGAAAACGATCTGTACACCCGTACCGACAAAGCCAAGGTCGATGCCGCCCTGACCGCCGCGAAAGTGGTGATCGTGGCGGACCATCAGAAGACCGCCACCAGCGATCGTGCGCACCTGGTCCTGCCGGCTGCGAGCTTCGCCGAAGGCGACGGGACCCTGGTCAGCCAGGAGGGCCGTGCCCAGCGCTTCTTCCAGGTTTTCGACCCGCAATACATGGACGCCAGCATCCTGGTTCACGAAGGCTGGCGCTGGCTGCATGCCCTGCGTTCGACCCTGCTGAACCAGCCGATCGACTGGACGCAGCTGGACCACGTCACCGCTGCGGTCGCCTCGAGCACCCCGCAACTGGCGGCCATCGTCGACGCGGCACCGTCCGCCGCGTTCCGCATCAAGGGCCTGAAACTGGCGCGCGAACCGCTGCGTTACTCCGGTCGTACCGCCATGCGTGCCAACATCAGCGTGCACGAACCCCGTACACCGCAGGACAAAGACACCGCGTTCGCCTTCTCGATGGAAGGTTACTCGGGTTCGGTCGAACCACGTCAGCAAGTGCCATTCGCCTGGTCTCCGGGCTGGAACTCGCCGCAAGCCTGGAACAAGTTCCAGGACGAAGTCGGTGGTCACATTCGCGCTGGCGACCCGGGCACCCGCCTGATCGAAACCACCGGTGATTCGCTGAAGTGGTTCGCCAACGTTCCGCGCGCGTTCAACCCGGCCCAGGGCACCTGGCAGGTTGTGCCGTTCTTCCACCTGTTCGGCAGCGAAGAAACCTCTTCGAAAGCCGCGCCGGTTCAGGAACGCATCCCGGCGGCCTACGTTGCCCTGGCCAAGTCCGAAGCCGACCGCCTGGGTGTCAACGACGGCGCACTGCTGAGCTTGAACGTGGCTGGCCAGACCCTGCGTCTGCCACTGCGCATCAATGAAGAACTGGGCGCCGGCCTGGTGGCATTGCCAGCGGGCATCGCCGGCATTCCGCCAGCGATCTTTGGCAAATCCGTTGACGGTCTGCAGGAGGCAGCTCAATGACCTTGTTCACTCCTGAAGTGATCGACATCATCATCGCGGTCCTCAAGGCCGTGGTGATTCTGCTGGCCGTGGTGGTCTGCGGTGCACTGCTGAGCTGGGTCGAGCGTCGTTTGCTCGCCCTCTGGCAGGATCGTTACGGTCCGAACCGCGTGGGTCCGTTCGGCGCATTCCAGATCGCCGCCGACATGATCAAGATGTTCTTCAAGGAAGACTGGACGCCTCCGTTCGCCGACAAGATGATCTTCACCCTGGCACCGGTCGTGGCCATGAGCGCCCTGCTGATTGCCTTCGCGATCATCCCGATCACCCCGACCTGGGGCGTGGCGGACCTGAACATCGGCATCCTGTTCTTCTTCGCCATGGCCGGTCTGTCGGTCTACGCGGTGCTGTTCGCCGGCTGGTCGAGTAACAACAAGTTCGCTCTGCTGGGCAGCTTGCGGGCTTCGGCGCAAACCGTGTCGTACGAAGTGTTCATGGGCCTGTCGCTGATGGGCATCGTGATTCAGGTCGGCTCGTTCAACATGCGCGACATCGTTGATTACCAGGCCCAGCACCTGTGGTTCATCATTCCGCAGATCTTCGGTTTCCTGACCTTCTTCATCGCTGGCGTGGCCGTGACTCACCGTCACCCGTTCGACCAGCCGGAAGCGGAACAGGAACTGGCCGACGGTTACCACATTGAATACGCCGGCATGAAATGGGGCATGTTCTTCGTCGGCGAGTACATCGGCATCGTGCTGATCTCGGCGCTGCTGGTGACCTTGTTCTTCGGTGGCTGGCACGGTCCGTTCGGCATCCTGCCGCAGATCCCGTTCATCTGGTTCGCACTGAAAACCGCGTTCTTCATCATGATGTTCATCCTGTTGCGCGCTTCGATTCCGCGCCCACGGTATGACCAAGTGATGGATTTCAGCTGGAAGTTCTGCCTGCCGCTGACCCTCGTCAACATGCTGGTGACCGCTGCGATCGTGTTGCTCAACACGCCCGCCGTCGCGGCTCAGTGAGGATAGAGAATCATGAAGTACATATTTGACATCGTGCATGGCCTCTACACCCAGCTTCGCAGCCTGGTGATGATTTTCGGCCACGCCTTCCGCAAGCGCGACACGCTGCAGTACCCGGAAGAACCGGTCTACCTGCCGCCGCGCTACCGTGGGCGTATTGTCCTTACCCGCGACCCCGACGGCGAAGAGCGTTGTGTAGCGTGCAACCTGTGCGCCGTGGCTTGCCCGGTTGGTTGCATTTCACTGCAGAAAGCTGAAACCGAAGACGGTCGCTGGTACCCGGACTTCTTCCGCATCAACTTCTCGCGCTGCATTTTCTGCGGCCTCTGCGAGGAAGCCTGCCCGACCACCGCGATCCAGCTCACGCCGGATTTCGAAATGGCCGAGTTCAAACGTCAGGACCTGGTTTACGAGAAAGAAGATCTGCTGATCTCCGGCCCCGGCAAAAACCCTGATTACAACTTCTATCGTGTTGCAGGTATGGCGATTGCCGGTAAGCCAAAAGGCTCCGCGCAGAATGAAGCCGAACCGATCAACGTGAAGAGCTTGCTGCCTTAAGGAAGAAAGATGGAATTCGCTTTCTATTTCGCATCGGGTATCGCTGTGGTCTCCACGCTTCGCGTGGTCACCAACACCAACCCCGTGCACGCCCTGCTCTACCTGATCATTTCGCTGATCTCCGTGGCGATGACGTTCTTCGCCCTCGGCGCGCCGTTTGCCGGTGTGCTGGAAGTGATCGCCTACGCTGGCGCCATCATGGTGCTGTTCGTGTTCGTGGTGATGATGCTGAACCTGGGCCCGGCCTCGGTTCAGCAAGAGCGCGTCTGGCTCAAGCCCGGCATATGGGGCGGCCCGGTCGCCCTCGCCGCCTTGCTGCTGGTGGAACTGCTGTATGTGCTGTTCTCCCACCAGAGCGGTCAGGCCATCGGCCACACCACCGTGGACGCCAAGGCCGTGGGCATCAGCCTGTTCGGTCCTTATCTGCTGGTGGTCGAACTCGCCTCGATGCTGCTGCTCGCCGCAGCCGTCACGGCGTTCCACTTGGGCCGCAACGAAGCCAAGGAGCAATGACGATGCCTGCTATCCCCATGGAGCATGGTCTGGCGGTCGCCGGCATCCTGTTCTGCCTCGGTCTGGTCGGCCTGATGGTCCGCCGCAATATCCTTTTCGTGCTGATGAGCCTGGAGGTCATGATGAATGCCTCCGCGCTGGCGTTCATCGTTGCCGGTAGCCGCTGGGCGCAGCCGGATGGACAGATCATGTTCATCCTGGTGATCAGCCTGGCTGCCGCCGAGGCCAGTATCGGCCTGGCGATCCTGCTGCAACTGTATCGCCGCTTCCACACGCTCGATATCGACGCTGCCAGTGAGATGCGCGGATGAACATGATCTTTCTGACTTTCGTATTTCCCCTGATCGGGTTTCTCCTGCTGTCGTTCTCCCGCGGACGCTTCTCGGAAAACCTCTCGGCACTGATCGGCGTCGGCTCCATCGGCCTGTCCGCAGTGGTCGCGGCCTACGTGATCTGGCAATTCAATGTCGCGCCACCCGAGGGTGGTCACTTCACCCTGGTGCTGTGGCAATGGATGGCGGTCGAAGGCTTCAAGCCTGACTTCGCCCTGTACATCGACGGCCTGTCGATCACCATGCTCGGCGTGGTGGTGGGCGTCGGCTTCCTGATCCACCTGTTCGCGTCCTGGTACATGCGCGGTGAAGACGGCTACTCGCGCTTCTTCGCCTACACCAACCTGTTTATCGCCAGCATGCTGTTCCTGGTACTGGGCGATAACCTGTTGTTCCTGTACTTCGGCTGGGAAGGCGTGGGCCTGTGCTCGTACCTGTTGATCGGTTTCTACTACAGCAACCGCAACAACGGTAACGCGGCACTCAAGGCCTTCATCGTGACCCGTATCGGTGACGTGTTCATGGCCATCGGCCTGTTCATCCTGTTCGCTCAACTGGGCACGCTGAACATCCAGGAACTGCTGGTGCTGGCACCGCAGAAGTTCCAGGCCGGCAACTTCTGGATGGTCCTGGCTACCCTGATGCTGCTGGGTGGCGCTGTCGGTAAATCCGCGCAACTGCCGCTGCAAACCTGGCTGGCGGACGCGATGGCCGGTCCGACTCCGGTTTCGGCACTGATCCACGCCGCGACCATGGTGACCGCCGGTGTCTACCTGATCGCCCGTACTCACGGCCTGTTCACCCTGGCGCCGGAAGTCCTGCACCTGGTGGGCATCGTCGGTGGCGTGACCCTGGTGCTTGCAGGTTTCGCCGCACTGGTACAGACCGACATCAAGCGTATCCTCGCCTACTCGACCATGAGCCAGATCGGCTACATGTTCCTGGCCCTGGGCGTCGGCGCCTGGGATGGCGCGATCTTCCACCTGATGACCCACGCCTTCTTCAAGGCCCTGCTGTTCCTTGCCTCCGGTGCGGTGATCGTTGCCTGCCACCACGAGCAGAACATCTTCAAGATGGGTGGCCTGTGGAAGAAACTGCCTCTGGCCTACGCCAGCTTCATCGTTGGCGGCGCGGCCCTGGCGGCCCTGCCACTGGTGACTGCGGGCTTCTACTCCAAGGACGAAATCCTCTGGGAAGCGTTCGCCAGCGGCAACCACGGTCTGCTTTACGCCGGTCTGGTCGGCGCGTTCATGACCTCGCTGTACACCTTCCGCCTGATCTTCATCACGTTCCACGGTGAAGCGAAGACCGAAGCCCACGCCGGTCACGGCATTGCTCACTGGCTGCCGCTGTCGGTGCTGATCGTCCTGTCGACTTTCGTCGGCGCGATGATCGTTCCACCGTTGCACGGCGTGCTGCCGGAAAGCGTCGGCCATGCCGGTGGCGAAGCCAAGCACAGTCTGGAACTCGCTTCGGGCGCCATCGCCCTGGCCGGTATCCTGCTGGCCGCGCTGCTGTTCCTCGGCAAGCGTCGCTTCGTGACCGCCATCGCCAACAGCGGCATCGGCCGTTTCCTGTCGGCCTGGTGGTTCGCTGCCTGGGGCTTCGACTGGATCTACGACAAACTGTTCGTCAAGCCTTACCTGGCGATCAGCCACATCCTGCGCAAAGACCCGCTCGACCAGACCATCGGTCTGATCCCGCGCATGGCCAAAGGCGGTCACACCGCCCTGAGCCGTACCGAGACCGGTCAACTGCGTTGGTATGCCGCCTCGATGGCTGCTGGTGCCGTGCTGGTAATTGGCGCCGTCGTGCTGGTAGCGGTCTGATATGAACCTTGCGAACTTGCGAAAGGAATTGAGCCCGTCATGATTCTGCCTTGGCTAATCCTGATCCCCTTCATCGGCGGCCTGCTGTGCTGGATGGGTGAGCGCTTCGGCGCCACCCTCCCCCGCTGGATTGCGCTGTTGACCATGACCCTGGAACTCGCTCTCGGCCTCTGGCTGTGGGCCCACGGTGATTATTCATTTGCCCCGGCGCCTGGCGCCGATCCGACCTGGTCGCTTGAGTTCAAGCACGTCTGGATCCAGCGCTTCGGCATCAACGTGCACCTGGCCCTCGACGGCCTGTCGCTGTTGATGATCCTGCTGACCGGCCTGCTGGGTGTCCTCTCGGTACTCTGCTCGTGGAAAGAGATCCAGCGCCACGTCGGCTTCTTCCACCTGAACCTGATGTGGATCCTGGGCGGTGTCGTCGGCGTGTTCCTGGCCCTCGATCTGTTCATGTTCTTCTTCTTCTGGGAAATGATGCTGGTGCCGATGTACTTCCTCATCGCGCTCTGGGGTCACAGTTCTTCGGACGGCAAGAAAACCCGGATCTACGCGGCGACCAAGTTCTTCATCTTCACTCAGGCTTCCGGCCTGATCATGCTGGTGGCGATCCTGGGTCTGGTACTGGTCAACTTCAACAACACCGGCGTGATGACCTTCAACTACGCCGACCTGTTGAAAACCAAGATGTCGATGACCACCGAGTACGTCCTGATGCTCGGCTTCTTCATCGCCTTCGCGGTCAAGCTGCCAGTCGTACCGTTCCACTCCTGGCTGCCTGACGCTCACGCCCAGGCGCCGACCGCAGGTTCCGTGGACCTGGCCGGTATCTTGCTGAAAACCGCTGCCTACGGCCTGCTGCGTTTCGCCCTGCCGCTGTTCCCGAATGCGTCGGCCGAGTTCGCGCCGATCGCCATGACCCTGGGTCTGATCGGGATCTTCTACGGTGCGTTCCTGGCGTTCGCGCAAACCGACATCAAGCGTCTGATCGCCTTCTCGTCCGTTTCCCACATGGGCTTCGTACTGATCGGCATCTACTCCGGCAGCCAACTGGCGCTGCAGGGCGCGGTGATTCAGATGCTGGCGCACGGTCTGTCGGCCGCGGCACTCTTTATCCTCAGCGGTCAGTTGTACGAACGCACCCACACCCGCGACATGCGTGAAATGGGTGGCCTGTGGTCGAAGATCGCCTACCTGCCGGCCATCAGCCTGTTCTTTGCAGCGGCGTCCCTGGGCTTGCCGGGTACCGGTAACTTCGTCGGCGAGTTCCTGATCCTGATCGGCACCTTCGCCAGCGCTCCATGGGTCACCGTGATCGCGACGTCCGGCCTGGTGTTCGGTTCGGTCTACTCGCTGATCATGATCCACCGTGCCTACTTCGGTCCGTCCAAATCGGACGCGGTCCTGCAGGGCATGGATGCTCGCGAACTGATCATGGTGGTCGGTCTGGCAGCGCTGCTGGTCTACATCGGCGTCTACCCGCAACCGTTCCTCGACACCTCTGCCGCGACGATGCATGGCGTGCAGCAGTGGCTCGGCACCGCCTTCACTCAACTCGCTTCGGCACGGTAAGAGCGCTATGGAATTCACGACTCAACACTTTATCGCGCTTGCGCCGTTGTTGATCACCAGCGCCACGATCATCGTGGCGATGCTGGCGATCGCCTGGCGCCGCAACCACTCGCAGACCTTCCTGATTTCCGTGGCGGGTCTGAACCTGGCGCTGCTGTCGATCCTGCCAGCCCTGAAAGTCGCGCCCCTGGCCGTGACGCCATTGCTGCAAATCGACACCTTTGCCTGCCTGTACATGGCGCTGATCCTGGTCGCCACCCTCGCCTGCGTCACCCTCGCCCACGCCTACCTCGGCGAGGGCGGTTCGGGTTACCCGGGCAACCGTGAAGAACTGTACCTGCTGATCCTGATGGCCGCCGCCGGTGGCCTGGTTCTGGTCAGCGCGCAGCACCTGGCCGGGTTGTTCATCGGTCTGGAGCTGCTGTCGGTACCGGTCTACGGTCTGGTGGCCTACGCCTTCTTCAACAAGCGTTCGCTGGAAGCCGGCATCAAGTACATGGTGCTGTCGGCAGCCGGTTCCGCGTTCCTGTTGTTCGGTATGGCCCTGCTCTACGCTGACTCCGGCTCCCTGAGCTTCGTCGGTATCGGTCAGGCGCTGGCGGCTACCGGTCTGCCAAGTTCGCTGGCGCAACTGGGCCTGGGCATGATGCTGATCGGCCTGGCGTTCAAGCTGTCGCTGGTACCGTTCCACCTGTGGACCCCGGACGTTTACGAAGGTGCTCCAGCGCCGGTCGCGGCGTTCCTGGCAACCGCTTCCAAGGTCGCCGTGTTCGCCGTGATGGTGCGTCTGTTCCAGATCTCGCCAGCGGCAAGCAGCGGTGTGCTGAGCAACGTACTGACCATCATCGCCATCGCGTCGATCCTGTTCGGTAACCTGCTGGCCCTGACCCAGAGCAACCTCAAGCGTCTGCTGGGTTACTCGTCCATCGCCCACTTCGGTTACCTGCTGATCGCCCTGGTGGCGAGCAAAGGCATGGCCGTGGAAGCTATCGGCGTGTACCTGGTCACCTACGTGATCACCAGCCTCGGCGCCTTCGGCGTGATCACCCTGATGTCCTCGCCGTACAAAGGCCGTGACGCGGACGCCCTGTACGAATACCGCGGCCTGTTCTGGCGCCGTCCGTACCTGACTGCCGTACTGACCGTGATGATGTTGTCCCTGGCTGGTATCCCGCTGACCGCGGGCTTCATCGGCAAGTTCTACATCATCGCCACCGGTGTCGAATCCCATCAGTGGTGGCTGGTCGGCTCGCTGGTACTGGGCAGCGCCATCGGCGTGTTCTACTACCTGCGTGTGATGGTCACCCTGTACCTGATCGAACCGAACCTGCGTCGCCACGATGCACAACTGCACTGGGAACAGAAAGCAGGCGGCGTGATGCTGCTGGCCATCGCGGTACTGGCATTCTTCCTCGGCCTGTACCCACAACCGCTGCTGAGCCTGGTTCAGCAATCGGGCCTGGCGGGTTGATCGCTTAAGCGTTATCAGTAGCAAACAGAAACGGCACCTAAGGGTGCCGTTTTTGCATTCTGGCCGTTGCTGGGCCGGCAGCGCTGTCCTCACCATTCCGTGCTGACCGACACGACGCCATCGCTGGCAAGCCAGCGCCTGTAAGTGATCGTGAGTCAATGCCGGGACTGCGTCCGACGCCGCATCTGCAGGAGCCGGCATACCGACGAAAGCGGTGGCACAGGCACAAACAAAAACGGCACCTTCCGGTGCCGTTCGCCTTTCGCAGTTCAGCTTTTATTTACGCGCATCCGCCCACGATTTCAGCAGTTCGTTGTAGCTCACGGTCTCCCCTTTAGGCTTCTCGTTGGCCAGTTTCGGTTTCGGTGCGCCCGGTTGGTCGAACCAGTATTGCGCGTCGCGTTCCGGGTTCATCTTCGGCGCGCAGGTGGTTTGCGCTTTCGAACGTTCCAGGCGGGACATGATCGCGTCCTGATCCTTGGCCAGACCGTCCAGTGCCTGCTGCGGAGTTTTCTCGCCGCTGGCCGCTTCGGCGATGTGGCTCCACCACAACTGCGCGAGGCGAGGATAATCAGGCACGTTGGTCCCGGTCGGCGTCCATTGCACGCGGGCCGGGCTGCGGTAGAACTCGACCAGGCCACCGAGCTTCGGCGCCAGGTCGGTCATGGCTTGCGAGTTGATGTCCGACTCGCGGATTGGCGTCAGGCCGACGATGGTTTTCTTCAGTGACACGGTTTTCGACGTCACGAACTGCGCATAGAGCCAGGCGGCGAGTTTTTGCTTCTCCGGCGTGGACTTCATGAACGTCCAGGAACCCACGTCCTGATACCCCAGCTTCATGCCCTCCTCCCAGTACGGGCCGCGCGGCGACGGTGCCATGCGCCATTTCGGCGTGCCGTCGGCATTCACCACCGGCAGACCCGGCTTGGTCATGTCGGCCGTGAACGCGGTGTACCAGAAGATCTGCTGGGCGATGTTGCCCTGGGAAGGCACGGGGCCGGATTCGGAGAAGGTCATGCCCGCCGCTTCCGGTGGAGCGTAGGCCTTCATCCAGTCGACGTATTTCTGGGTGGCGAAGACCGCCGCCGGGCCGTTGGTGTCGCCACCGCGGGTCACGCTGGAGCCCACCGGATGGCAATCCTCGACGCGAATGCCCCACTCGTCCACCGGTAAACCGTTGGGCAAGCCCTTGTCGCCGCCACCGGCCATGGAGAACCAGGCATCGGTGAAACGCCAGCCCAGGGACGGGTCTTTCTTGCCGTAGTCCATGTGCCCGTAGACACGCTTGCCGTCGATCTCCTTGACGTCTTCGCTGAAGAACTTGGCGATGTCTTCATAGGCCGACCAGTTCACCGGTACGCCCAGCTCGTAGCCGTATTTCTCCTTGAACTTGGCCTTGAGGTCCGGGCGCTCGAACCAGTCGGCGCGGAACCAGTACAGGTTGGCAAACTGCTGATCGGGCAGTTGATAGAGCTTGCCGTCCGGAGCCGTTGTGAAAGAAGTACCAATGAAGTCCTTGAGGTCCAGAGTCGGCGAAGTGAAGTTCTTGCCTTCATTGGCCATCAGGTCGGTGATGGCTTCAGTCTTGCCGTAACGGAAGTGCGTACCGATCAGGTCCGAGTCGTTCACCCAGCCGTCATAAATGCTTTTGTCCGACTGCATCACGGTCTGCAGTTTTTCCACCACATCGCCTTCTTGCAGCAGGTCGTGGGTCACCTTGATCCCGGTGATCTCGGTGAAGGCCTTGGCCAGCACCTTGGATTCATATTCGTGGGTGGTCAGGGTTTCGGAGACGACCTTGATGTCCATCCCGCGAAACGGTTCGGCGGCCTTGATAAACCACTTCAATTCCTCGAGCTGCTGATCAGCCGTCAGGGTGGACGGTTTGAACTCGCTGCCAATCCATTTCTTCGCAGCGTCTTCATAGGCATCGGCCCAGGCCGCGGCGCTCAAACCGCTGAGTGCCAGCATGGCTGCCAATGAAATGCTATGTCGCAGCTTATTGTTTTTGTCGAACATAGAGACCTCCTGTTTAAGTTTCGGAGCAACATTGCCGAGCGATTCGACTAGCCCCACCGCATCACAGCCAACAGCCACACCAGGGACGACGCGAAGGCGACCCAGATGCTCCAGTCGGTTACGCCGATGACCAGCAGATGCAGGTAGGCGCTACCGAGAAGACCGATAAACAGCCGGTCGCCACGGGTGGTGGCAATCGGCAGAAAACCACGCCGAAGAATGCTCGGCGAACGCAATTCCCAGGTCGTCATGCCCACCAGAATCAGGCCAATGACGACGAAGAACGCTGCGGTGGGAATCGTCCAACTCATCCATTCCATCATCAGTTCCTCATACCCGGCCCAGGGCAAAGCCCTTGGCCACGTGGTTGCGAACAAACCAGATCACCAGCATGCCCGGCAAAATGGTCAACACCCCCGCCGCCGCCAGCACGCCCCAGTCGATGCCTGACGCCGAGACCGTGCGGGTCATCACCGCCGCGATCGGTTTGGCGTTCACCGACGTCAGGGTGCGCGCCAGCAGCAGTTCGACCCAGGAAAACATGAAGCAGAAAAACGCCGTGACACCGATGCCGGAGCCGATCAGCGGGATGAAAATCTTCACGAAGAACTTGGGGAAACTGTAGCCATCGATGTAGGCGGTTTCGTCGATTTCCTTGGGCACTCCGGACATGAACCCCTCGAGAATCCACACCGCCAGTGGCACGTTGAACAGGCAGTGCGCCAGGGCCACGGCGATGTGGGTGTCGAACAGCCCGATCGACGAATACAGCTGGAAGAACGGCAACAGGAACACCGCCGGTGGTGCCATCCGGTTGGTCAGCAGCCAGAAGAACAGGTGCTTGTCACCGAGGAAACGGTAACGCGAGAACGCATAGGCCGCCGGCAGCGCCACGCTCAGGGAGATCACCGTGTTCAGGCTCACGTAGTACAGCGAGTTGAGGTAACCGGTGTACCAGCTCGGATCGGTGAAGATCACTTTGTAGTTATGCAGGGTGAAATCCGCGGGAAACAGCGTCAGGCCGCCGAGGATTTCGGTGTTGCTCTTGAAGGACATGTTCAGCAACCAGTAGATCGGCACCAGCAGGAACAGGATGTAGAGCAGCAACGGAATCAGCTTTCTCTTGCTCATGGCGGCCTCAGCGGTTGGCGTCAGAGTGCGTCATGGCGGTATAAAACAGCCACGACACCAACAGGATGATCAGGAAATACACCAGCGAAAACGCCGCGGCAGGGCCCAGGTCGAATTGCCCTACGGCCATCTGGGTCAATGTCTGACTGAGGAAGGTCGTGGCATTACCCGGCCCGCCGCCCGTGAGCACGAACGGTTCGGTGTAGATCATGAAACTGTCCATGAAACGCAGCATCACCGCGATCAGCAGCACGCTCTTGAGCTTGGGCAACTGAATGTGTCGGAACACCGCCCAGGCCGAAGCCCGATCGATCCGCGCCGCCTGGTAATACACGTCCGGAATCGCCCGCAGACCGGAGAAACACAACAGCGCCACCAGCGACGTCCAGTGCCAGACGTCCATCACCAACACGGTGACCCAGGCGTCCATGGTGTTCGCCGCATAGTTGTAGCTGATGCCCATGGCATTAAGGCTCGAACCCAGCAGACCGATGTCCGCGCGGCCGAAGATCTGCCAGATGGTGCCCACCACGTTCCACGGAATCAGCAACGGGATCGCCAGAATAATCAGCACCAGCGACGACCAGCGGCCCTTGGTCGGCATGGTCAGGGCGATGGCAATGCCCAGGGGAATTTCAATCAGCAACACACAGGCCGAGTAGATGAACTGGCGCAGCAGCGAGTCATGCAGGCGCGGATCGAGCAGCACTTGCCTGTACCAGTCGGCACCGACGAAGTAGCGGCTGGACTGGTCGAATATGTCCTGCACCGAGTAGTTGACCACGGTCATCATCGGGATCACCGCACTGAACGCCACCAGCAGGAACACCGGGAGCACCAGCCACCAGGCCTTGTTGTTCTGCACCTTGTTCATGGCTGCGCCTCTTCATTGGCCATTGCTTCGTTGACGGCATGGGGCTCCAGCAGGAATTCGTCGGCGTAGACCATCAGCCACTGCCCCGGAAAACTGATGTACGCCGTGCCTTCAGGCACCGGTTTGTCTTCGGCCAGGCGTACTTTCAGCGGCGCGCCATCGAGGTTCAGGGTCATGATCTTGTAGGTGCCGAGGTCTTCGACGTGTACGACATGAGCCCGCATCGCGTCATCGAATGGCTCTTCCCACACATGGACGAACTCGGGTCGGATTCCGACTTTCAGGGTTTTCCATTCGGTCTCGGCGATGCGTCGCTGCATGGCGGCGGACAAGGGCAAATGGGTCGAAGCGAAACCGACGCCGCCCGGTTGCGGCTGCACCTCGATCAGGTTCATCCCCGGGCTGCCGATGAAGTAACCGACAAAGGTGTGGCTCGGGCGCTCGAACAATTCCCGTGGCGTGCCGAACTGCACGATCTGCCCGCCGTACATCACCGCGATCTTGTCGGCAAAGGTCGAGGCTTCCAGTTGATCGTGGGTGACATAGACCATGGTGATGTTGAACTGCTCGTGGATCTGCTTGAGCTTGCGCCGCAGCTTCCACTTCAGGTGCGGGTCGATCACGGTCAGCGGTTCATCGAAGAGAATCGCCGACACGTCATCACGCACCAGCCCACGGCCCATGGAGACTTTCTGCTTTTCGTCGGCGGTGAGGTTGCGTGCTTTTTTGCTCAGCAGGTTCTGCAGGTCGAGGACTTCAGCGATTTCCTGCACTTTGGTGTGAATCTTCGCCTCGGCCATGCCCTGATTGCGCAGCGGGAAAGCCAGGTTGTCGAACACCGTCATGGTGTCGTAGACCACCGGAAACTGGAAAACCTGAGCGATGTTGCGCTTCTCCGGGGTCAGGTCATTGACCGCTTTGCCATCGAACAACACATGGCCCTGGGACGGGCTGAGCAACCCGGAAATGATGTTGAGCAAGGTCGACTTGCCGCACCCCGACGGGCCGAGCAAGGCATAGGCACCGCCCTGCTCCCAGATGTGGTCCATCTCGCGGATCGCGTAATCCTCGGGTCCGCCCGGGGTTTTGGTGTAGCTGTGGGCGAGGTTCTGCAAACGGATTTCGGCCATCAGGCAACCCTCGCGACACGCCGGCCCGGCGCCTGGACCAGCCGCCCCTGCGTATCGAACACAAACAGTTTATGGGTCGGGATGTAGATGCGGATCGGCGCATCGACGTCGTATTCGTGGACACCGGGCAAGTGCAGCACCAGCAGGAAATGCTCGTTGCGCACGTGCAGGAAGGTTTCCGAGCCGCTGATTTCCGCGACTTCGACGGTCACTGCCAATTCCAGGTCGTCGTCGTTGCTCGGCACCAGCGAGATATGGCTGGGCCGCACGCCGAAGCGAAACTCGCCCTCGCCCACCGGCCGCAAATCGACGTTCAGCGGGAAATGCACGAAATTGGCGAAACTCACTTCATTACCGGCGATGCGCCCCGGCATCAGGTTGATCGGCGGTTCGGAAAACAGCTCGGCCGCCAGCACGGTCTGCGGCTGGTGATAGACCGCGGAAGATTTGCCGCTCTGGATCACCCGACCCTCATGAAGAATGGTCGTAGTGCCGCCGAGGGCCAGCGCTTCGTTGGGTTCGGTGGTGGCGTAGATCGCGATGGTGTGGCGGGCCTTGAACAGCTCGCGCATTTCCTGGCGCAGTTCCTCGCGCAGTTTGTAGTCGAGGTTGACCAGCGGCTCATCGAACAGAATCAGTTCGGCGTCCTTGACCAGCGCCCGGGCCATGGCCGTCCGCTGTTGCTGGCCCCCGGAGAGCTCCAGCGGATAACGCTGCAGAAACTTCTCGATACGCAGCATTCTGGCGGTTTCCAGCACCTTGCTCTGGATCTGCTCATTGGACACGCGGGCCTGACGCAACGGCGAAGCGATGTTCTCGAACACCGTCATGGTCGGGTAGTTGATGAACTGCTGATACACCATCGACACATTGCGCAGGCGCACCGGGCGTTGGGTGACATCCACGCCATTCATCAGGATGCGCCCGGTGTCAGGCTTGTCCAGCCCGGCCATCAAGCGCATGAGACTGGTTTTGCCGGACAGCGTGCGACCCAGCAAAACGTTGAAGGAACCGGGTTCGAAACTCAGGCACGCATCGTCGATCCAGGTCTGGCCCTCGACGGTACGGCTGACATGCTCCAGGGTTAATGACATGGCTCGGCCTTTTTTATTTTTGGAGTCAAGCGACCGGAGCTACATAGCGACATTTGTGCCAAAAATCACAAGCCGTTGATTTGGCTTGAAATCCTTAAACGTGACTACTGAGTCACGTTCGTTGCTGAACACAAATGAACAATCGAAAGTGAACAATTGAACAGTTCCCCGATTGACAATGAACATTAGTGAACAACACTCTATGGGTGCTTTTTGCCTTTCCCGGGACATGAAACAGACGCAAAACCTGTGGGAGCGAGCCTGCTCGCGATGGCGTTGGATCAGGCAACATTCATGTCGCCTGATAAGCCCTTTTCGCGAGCAGGCTCGCTCCCACAAGGAAAACCTATAACAACAATAAAAGCGTAAATCAGAGGCTGACCTGTAATGGCCCTACCTGCCCTGCCGCTGTCCCACGACGCCATCATCCAGGACTCCTGGTCCCGCTGCCGCGCGTTCGGTCTCAATCATCAAAGCGCTCCGGCGTTCGATCAGTTGCCCGCCGAAGGCATCGCGCAGTTGCTCGAGAGCCAGCACTCGCTGGTGCAGACCACCCACCAGGAAGTCCTGCCGTATTACGAGAACATCCTCAGCAACTCCAATTGCCTGATCATGCTCGCCGACAATCAAGGCCAGGTGCTGACGTCATGGGGCACCCAGCGCTTCATCGAGCCGAGTCTGACCCGCGGTTTCAGTGCCGGCGCCAGTTGGCTGGAGCACTGCAGCGGGACCAACGCCATCGGCACCGCTTTGGCCTGCGAACAAGCGGTGCACATCGAACACGATGAACACTTTCTCAAGGCCAACCGCTTCATGACCGGTTCCGCCGCGCCGATTTTCGATGCCGAGCGCAAAGTGATTGCCGTGCTGGATGTCTCCAGCGACAGCTACCTGCCGCCGTCCCACACCCTGGGCATGGTCAAGATGATGAGCCAGACCGTGGAAAACCGGCTGATCCTCAACCTGTTTCACGGCCAGCATTTCCAGTTGACCTTTAACACGGGCCTGAACAACCTCGACAGCCAGTGGGCCGGCTTGCTGATTTTCGATGAAAGTGGCCAGGTGCTGTCCGCCAACCGCCGCGCTGACAACTTGCTGGGCATCCGCCTGTCGCGAGTCAGTGTGGAGAGCCTGTTCAACGTCTCGCTGCTGGAACTGCTGAATCAGCCAGAAGGCCTGCCCTTCGCCCTGCAGACTCGCGGACGCAACCGCTTCCAGTGCCTGTTGAAACGGCCGAAGCAGGCACCGATTCAGCCGCGGCTGTTTTCTGAAAGCAAAAGTGCTGACCCCAAGAGCGCCGTGGCGGACGCTAAACCCGCCACCATCAGCCTGAAGACCCTGCACTTTGGCGACAGTCGCGTGGAAAAGGCCGTGCGCCAGGCCGAACGCTTGCTGGAGAAAGACATTCCGCTGTTGATTCACGGTGAAACCGGGGTCGGCAAGGAAGTCTTCGTCAAGGCCCTGCATCAAGCCAGCTCCCGCCATAAACAAGCGTTCATTGCCGTCAACTGTGCAGCGATCCCTGCCGAACTGGTGGAGTCTGAGCTGTTTGGTTACGAGAAAGGCGCGTTTACCGGAGCGAACCAGAAAGGCAGCATCGGCCTGATCCGCAAGGCCGACAAAGGCACGTTGTTCCTCGACGAAATCGGCGATATGCCGCTGCCGACCCAGGCACGCTTGCTACGGGTGTTGCAGGAGCGCTGCGTGCAACCGGTGGGCAGCAGTGAGTTGTTTGCGGTGGACATCCGCATCATCTCCGCGACCAACCGCTCCTTGCGCGAGCAGGTGCAATTGGGGCGTTTCCGCGAAGATTTGTACTACCGCATCGGCGGCCTGACCCTGGAGTTGCCGCCGCTGCGCGAGCGCAGCGACAAGCAGGCACTGTTCAAGCGTTTGTGGGAGCAGCATCGGGAGCCCACCCAATGGGCGGGACTTAGCGACGAAGTTCTGGAGCTGTTTAGCCGTCATCCGTGGCCCGGCAACCTGCGCCAGGTCAGCAGCGTGATGCAGGTGGCGCTGGCCATGGCCGAGGAACAACCGGTGCGGCCGGAGCATTTGCCGGATGATTTCTTCGTCGACCTGGAGATGGAGCCGGTGGAGGCGCCGGAGCCGTTGGGGGTTGATCTGAATGACGCCCAGGCGTTGAACCGGGAACTGAAGGCTGCCGGAGGGAATATTTCGCATCTGGCGCGACGGTTGGGGGTTAGTCGCAATACGCTCTATAAGCGCTTGCGCCACCTGGAAAGCTGACTGCTGCGCAGTCAATCGCGAGCAGGCTCGCGAAGGCGCCAACCCAGTCACCGCAAAAACCACTCACTGCCCCCATTGACCGCAGCGACCAAATTGTGACGAAATGTTTCAGCTTTTCGCCTGACTCCTTTTTATCCAGACCCTCCTCCTCCTGATCCTCACAGGATAAGTGCTTTGACCAACATCTGTTCTACCGGCCTTGATATCGGCTTTGCCTCGCTGGATTACCTGCAAATCGGCTTCTTGGGCATCGTTCAGGGCATCACCGAATTGTTGCCCGTGTCCTCCACCGCGCACATGCGCATCGTGCCCGCCCTGCTCGGCTGGCCCGATCCCGGCTCGGCGTTTTCCGCGGCCATGCAGTTGGCCGCACTGGCGGCGGTGGTCAGTTATTTCTGGCGTGACGTCAGACAAGTTGTCAGCGGCAGTGTCGGCGCGGTACGCCAACGCGATTACAACAACCAGTGGTTCATCCTCGCGGTGGCCATCGTGCTGGCGACCATTCCCATCGGTATTGCCGGCGTGGCCTTGTCCTCGACGCTCAATGCCTGCAACTCGCCGTTGCGGGGGCTGATGGTGATCGGGATTTCCTGCGTGGTCATGGCGGTTTTGCTCGCGGCCGCCGAACTCAGTTGCCGGCATCGCCGCACCGTTGGCGAAATGCGCCTGCGTGATGCACTGATCGTTGGCATTGCCCAGATCGGCGCGCTGATTCCCGGCGTGTCGCGCTCGGGGTCAACGCTGACGGCGGCGCTGTTCCTCAATTTCAAACGTGAAGAGGCAGCGCGGTTCTCCTTCCTGCTGGGGCTCCCCGCGATCGCCCTGGCCGGCTTGAAGGAGCTGTGGGTGTTGTTCCATGCTGATCTTCCCGCGCAAGCCTGGGCGCACCTGTTTTTTGGCCTGGTGATCGCCAGCATCTCGGCGTTTTTCGCCATCTGGGGCCTGATGCGCTTTCTGGAGAAGTTCTCCACCTGGCCGTTTGTCATCTACCGCGCGGTGCTCGGGATCTTCCTGATTGTCGCGGTCAGCACCGGACTCCTGAGCTAACGCCCGCCACAAAAAAACAAAACCCGCACAAGGCGGGTTTTGTTTTTTACGGATCAAGCAATCAGTCAGCCAGACGCCAGGTCGTCCCACCCTTGCCGTCTTCCAGCACCACGCCCATGGCGGTGAGCTGGTCGCGGATGCGGTCGGACTCGGCCCAGTCTTTCCCGGCACGTGCCGCCAGACGCGCAGCAATCAGCGCCTCCACTTCAGCGGCATCCACGCGCCCTTCGGCACCGGCCTGCAGGAAGTCGTCGGCCTCAAGCTGCAACACACCCAGCACGCTGGCCAGTTCTTTCAGGCGCGCCGCCAGACCGGCCGCCGCATCGAGATCGGTCTCGCGCAGGCGGTTGATCTCGCGCACCATCTCGAACAACACCGCACAGGCTTCAGGCGTGCCGAAGTCGTCGTTCATCACCGTGGTGAAGCGCTCGACGAACGCTTCGCCGCCAGCCGGAGCCACGCTCGGCAGGCCTTTCAACGCGTGGTAGAAACGCTCGAGGGCGCCCTTGGCGTCCTTGAGGTTGTCTTCCGAGTAGTTGATCGCGCTGCGGTAGTGGCTCGACACCAGCAGGTAACGCACGACTTCCGGGTGGTACTTGGCAAGCACGTCGCGAATGGTGAAGAAGTTGTTCAAGGACTTGGACATCTTCTCGCCATTGATGCGGATCATGCCGCAATGCATCCACGCGTTGGCGTAGGTCTTGCCGGTGGCCGCTTCGCTCTGGGCGATTTCGTTTTCATGGTGCGGGAACTCGAGGTCACTGCCGCCGCCATGAATGTCGAAAGTCTCGCCGAGGCAGCAGGTCGACATCACCGAGCACTCGATGTGCCAGCCCGGACGCCCGGCGCCCCACGGCGATTCCCAGCTCGGCTCGCCCGGCTTGACGCCTTTCCACAGCACGAAGTCCAGCGGATCTTCCTTCGCTTCGTCGACCTCGATCCGCGCACCGATGCGCAGGTCCTCGACCTTCTTGCGCGACAGCTTGCCGTAACCCATGAACTTCGCGACGCGGTAGTACACGTCGCCATTGCCCGGGGCGTAGGCGTAACCCTTGTCGATCAGGGTCTGGATCATCGACAGCATGCCCGGGATGTGGTCCGTGGCACGTGGCTCCATGTCCGGTTTGAGGATGTTGAGGCGCGCCTCGTCCTCGTGCATTGCGGCGATCATGCGCTCGGTCAGCGCGTCATACGGCTCGCCGTTCTCGCGGGCACGATTGATGATCTTGTCTTCGATGTCGGTGATGTTGCGCACATAGGTCAGGTTGTAACCGCTGAACCGCAACCAGCGGGTCACTAGGTCGAACGCGACCATGCTGCGGCCGTGGCCTATGTGGCAGTAGTCATACACGGTCATCCCGCAGACGTACATGCGCACATTGTTGCCATCCAGCGGCTTGAAGACTTCTTTGCTCTTGGTGAGCGTGTTGTAGATCGTCAGCACTTTAAATTTCCTTGACGCTAAATCACTGGCCCCACGAATCACGCAGGGTCACGGTACGGTTGAATACCGGCTGACCTGGTTTCGAATCCTTGATATCGGCGACGAAGTAACCTTCGCGCTCGAACTGGAAACGGTCTTCCGGCTGTGCATTGCCCAGCGAAGGCTCAGCACGACAACCGGTCAGCACTTGCAGTGAGTCAGGGTTGATGTTGTCCAGGAAACTCGCGCTGTCTTCGGCCTTCTCCGGGTTCGGAGAGCGGAACAGACGATCGTACAGACGTACTTCACACTCGACGCTGGCAGCGGCCGGCACCCAGTGGACCACGCCCTTGACCTTGCGGCCTTCGGGGTTCTTGCCCAGGGTGTCCGGGTCGTACGAGCAACGCAGCTCGACGATGTTGCCGTCGGCGTCCTTGATCGCTTCGTCGGCACGGATCACGTAGCTGCCGCGCAGGCGCACTTCGCCGTTTGGCTCCAGGCGCTTGTAGCCTTTTGGCGGTTCTTCCATGAAATCATCACGATCGATGTAGATCTCACGGGCGAACGGCAGCTTGCGCACGCCGAGTTCTTCTTTCTGCGGATGACGCGGCAGTTCGAGGTTGTCGACCTTGTCTTCCGGGTAGTTGGTGATCACGACCTTCAACGGACGCAGCACGCACATGGCACGCGGGGCGTTCGCGTCGAGGTCCTGACGGATGCTGAACTCGAGCATGCCGTAATCGACCACACCGTCGGAGCGGTTGGTGCCGATCATCTCGCAGAAGTTGCGGATCGATGCCGGGGTGTAGCCGCGACGGCGGAAGCCCGACAGCGTGGACATGCGCGGGTCGTCCCAGCCATTGACGTGCTTTTCATCGACCAACTGCTTGAGCTTGCGCTTGCTGGTGATGGTGTAGTTCAGGTTCAGGCGGCTGAACTCGTACTGGCGCGGGTTGGCCGGCACGGGCAGGTTCTCGAGGAACCACTCGTACAGCGGACGGTGGCTTTCGAACTCCAGGGTGCAGATCGAGTGGGTGATGCCTTCGATGGCGTCCGACTGACCGTGGGTGAAGTCGTAGTTGGGGTAGATGCACCACTTGTCACCGGTCTGGTGGTGGTGGGCATGACGGATGCGATACATGATCGGGTCGCGCAGGTTCATGTTCGGCGAGGCCATGTCGATCTTCGCTCGCAGCACACGTGCACCGTCCGGGAATTCGCCGGCGCGCATGCGGGCGAACCAGTCCAGGTTCTCTTCGACGCTACGGTCGCGGAACGGGCTGTTGCGGCCTGGCTCGGTCAGGCTGCCACGGTATTCCTTGGCTTGCTCAGGGGTCAGGTCGTCGACATAGGCCTTGCCGGCCTTGATCAGCTCGACGGCCCAGTCGTGCAACTGATCGAAATACTGCGAGGCATAGCGCACTTCACCGGACCATTCGAAGCCCAGCCATTTGACGTCGCTTTCGATTGCGTCGATGTATTCCTGGTCTTCCTTGGCCGGGTTGGTGTCGTCGAAACGCAGGTGCGTGACGCCGCCGAACTCCTGGGCCAGGCCGAAGTTCACGCAGATCGACTTGGCGTGACCGATGTGCAGGTAGCCGTTGGGCTCAGGCGGGAAACGCGTGACGATCTGCGTGTGCTTGCCCGAGTCCAGGTCTGCCTGGATGATCGGCCGCAGGAAATTGACCGGCACAGCAGGGCCGGTCTTGGCATTCGAGGTAGGGTCGACAGTGGGCTTGCTCATAGGATCCTTGAACGTACAAGTGCGTGGCCGTAATAAAGGCCGGACAAAACAAAGCCGCTATCATAGCCGATGCCGTCAAGCAGCTGACAGAGCAGGCCTGCAAACGGTCGCATTTAATGGGGCGTAAATGAAAAACAGCCTCGAAATTCGCGTCTGGCACGCTAAACTGGGCACCTTGGCCGAAAACGGCTGAACCGGTGAAGGGACCGCAATGTCCCGAAACCCACGAATTCCCTGAATGAGTAGTAATCATGACCCAAGTCAAACTGACCACCAACCATGGCGACATCGTCCTGGAACTGAACGCCGAGAAAGCCCCGATCACCGTGGCCAACTTCGTCGAATACGTCAAAGCCGGTCACTACGAAAACACTGTTTTCCACCGCGTCATCGGTAATTTCATGATCCAGGGCGGCGGTTTCGAGCCTGGCATGAAAGAAAAGAAAGACAAGCGCCCAAGCATCCAGAACGAAGCCGACAACGGTCTGCCGAACGAGAAGTACAGCGTGGCCATGGCGCGCACCATGGAGCCGCATTCGGCTTCCGCCCAGTTCTTCATCAACGTGGCTGACAACAGCTTCCTGAACCACAGCGCCAAGACCACTCAGGGCTGGGGCTACGCCGTGTTCGGCAAAGTCGTTGCAGGCACCGACGTTGTCGACAAGATCAAGGGTGTTTCCACCACCATGAAGGCCGGCCACCAGGACGTACCAGCAGACGACGTGATCATCGAGAAAGCCGAGATCATTGAGTGATATTGCTGATTTCAGACTTGCATCTGGAAGAGGAGCGCCCGGACATCACCCGGGCGTTTCTGGATTTGCTCGCCGGACGCGCCCGCTCGGCGAGTGCGCTGTACATTCTGGGCGACTTTTTCGAGGCATGGATTGGCGACGATGCCATGACGCCGTTCCAGCGCTCCATCTGCCAGGCCCTGCGCGACCTCAGCGACAGCGGCACGGCCATTTTTCTGATGCACGGCAATCGCGACTTCATGCTCGGCCAGGCCTTTTGCAAACAGGCCGGCTGCACCTTGCTGAAGGATCCGAGTGTCGTGCAACTGGCAGGCGAGCCGGTGCTATTGATGCACGGCGACAGCCTCTGCACCCGCGACGAAGCCTATATGAAGCTGCGTCGCTACCTACGCAACCCCGTCACGTTGTTCATCCTGCGGCATCTGCCGCTGCGCACGCGGCATAAACTGGCGCGCAAGCTGCGCAGTGAAAGCCGTGCGCAAACGCGGATGAAGGCCAACGACATCGTTGATGTCACCCCCGAAGAAATTCCGCGAATCATGCAGGAATACGGGGTGAAAACCCTGATTCACGGCCACACCCATCGCCCCGCCGTGCACAAGCTGCAACTGGGCGATCAAGCCGCCCGGCGCATTGTCTTGGGGGATTGGGATCGTCAAGGGTGGGCGTTGCAAGTGGATGATCACGGGTTTGCGTTGGCGCCGTTCGATTTCGCCCCACCGCCGCAATTGGCTGCCCCCGCCAACTAATTTGCACAACAAATAACCTGTAGGAGCGAGCCTGCTCGCTCCTACAGGGATTGTGCTTGTATCAATGTCCGGCGGAAGCCGCCGGCCCGGCCTTGGCGGTAAAGGGGGGCTTGGCCAGCCACACGATCAGGATCAACCCCATGAACATCCAGCCCAGCAGCGTGAAATAGTCCACCGTGGACATGATGTACGCCTGGCTGATCACCATCTGATCCAGCTGCGTATAAGCCTTGGCCCCTGCCCCGCCCAATTGATGCAACGCCTCGCGGGTGGCCGGGTCGAACGGAGTGATGCTTTCCGTCAGGTAGGCATGGTGCTGGTCGGCGCGGCGGATCCAGATCCAGGTGGTCAACGACGCCGCGAAACTACCGCCCAGCGTACGCAGGAACGTCGCCAGGCCCGAGCCGTCGGCAATCTGGCTGGGCGGCAGGTCCGACAGCAGGATGGTCAGGGTCGGCATGAAGAACAGTGCCACGCCAATACCCATGAACAGCTGCACCAGGGCGATGTGCTGGAAATCCACCTCATTGGTGAAGCCGGCGCGCATGAAACAACTCAGACCGATGGCCAGGAATGCCCCGCCCGCCAGCACCCGCATGTCGAATCGCGGCGCGTATTTACCGACGAAAGGCGACAGCAGCACCGGCAGAATGCCCAACGGCGCCACGGCAAAACCGGCCCAGGTCGCGGTGTAGCCCAAGCGGGTCTGCAACCATTGCGGCAGGATCAGGTTGATCCCGAAAAATCCGGCATAGCCCAGAACCAACACGATGGTGCCAAAGCGGAAGTTGCGGTGAGCGAACAGCCGCAAGTTCACCACCGGGTGCTCATCAGTCATTTCCCAGATCACGAAAAACGCCAGGGCGACCACGGAAATCACCGAGCCGATAATGATGAAACTGGACTCGAACCAATCGGCGTCGTTGCCCTTGTCGAGGACGATCTGCAATGCGCCGACGCCGACGATCAACGCGATCAGTCCCACGTAGTCCATGGGTTGGCGGCTGGTGACCACAGGACGCTTCTTCATCTGCTGGGTGACCACCCAAGCGGCGAACAAACCGATCGGCACGTTGATGAAGAAAATCCACGGCCAGCTATAACTGTCGGTGATCCAGCCGCCGAGGATCGGCCCCGCAATCGGTGCCACCACCGTGACCATCGCCAACAGCGCCAGCGCCATCCCCCGTTTCGCCGGAGGGTAAACCGCAATCAGCAGTGTCTGGGTCATCGGATACAACGGCCCCGCCACCACGCCTTGCAGCACGCGAAAGCCCACCAGCTCCGGCATGGAGGTGGAAACCCCGCACAGGAACGAAGCGAGCACGAACAGCAACGTCGCCCAGACAAACAGCTTCACCTCACCGAAACGCCGACTGAGCCAGCCGGTCAGCGGCAAGGCAATGGCATTGCTGACAGCAAACGATGTGATGACCCAGGTGCCTTGCTCCGAACTCACCCCAAGGTTGCCGGAAATCGTCGGCAGCGCCACGTTGGCGATCGTGGTGTCGAGCACCTGCATAAAGGTCGCCAGCGACAGGCCGATGGTGCTGAGCAGCAGGCTGGGCGGGGAAAAAGACGCGTTATTGCTCATCGCGAATCCTTTGGAGCTGAATTTTTTGCAGCGGGATTGGCGCTGCGCCTGTTACAGACGCAGCTGACCCTGTGGGAGCGAGCTTGCTCGCTCCCACAGAGGGGCGGCGTGCTGCACATAGGCGAATCAGCGTTGCGCGGTTTTGCTGACTGCCGCGCTGTTGTCGTGGATCAGTTGAGTAATCATCGCGTCGGCCTCGGCCAACTGACGGTCATAGATGTTGGTGCTGAACGAGGCCTTTTGCGGTGGCTGTTGCGCCAGCACCGGGCCACTCTGATCATGCAGGTTCACATCGACCACGGTCGACAGGCCGACCCGCAGCGGGTGCCTGGCCAGCTCATCGGCGTTGACGTGAATCCGCACCGGCACGCGCTGCACGATCTTGATCCAGTTACCGGTGGCGTTCTGCGCGGGCAACAGGGCGAACGCGCTGCCAGTACCGGCGCCAAGACTGTCGATGGTGCCGCTGTATTTCACAGCACTGCCGTAAAGGTCGGTTTCGATTTCCACTGGCTGACCGATGCGCATGTCACGCAACTGGGTTTCCTTGAAGTTGGCGTCGATCCACAACTGATCCAGCGGGATCACCGCCATCAGCGCCGTGCCCGGCTGCACACGCTGGCCAAGCTGCACGGTGCGCTTGGCCACGTAACCGGTGACCGGCGCGATCAAGGTGCTGCGCGAATTGTTCAGGTACGCCTGGCGCAATTGCGCGGCGGCGGCCATCACGTCCGGATGCGACGACACCACGGTGTCATCCACCAGGGCACTGGTGGTTTTGAGTCGCTGCCTGGCGTCGGCCAGAGCGTTTTGCGCCGAGGTCAGGTCATCACGGGCGTGGGACAGTTCCTCCTGGGAAATCGCCCCGCCCGCAGCGAGGTTCTTGCGGCGATTGAAGTTGTCCTGCGCTTTCTGCACTTCTGCCTGCTGGGCATTGACCTGGGCTTTCTGGCCGTCGACGTTGCTATACAGGCCGCGCACCTGACGCACGGTACGGGCCAGATTGGCCTGGGCACTTTGCAAACCGATTTCGGCATCGTTCGGGTCGAAGTTCACCAACACCTGGCCTTCGTGGACCAGATCGCCATCATCGGCACCGATGCTGACCACGGTGCCGGTCACCAGCGGAGTGATTTCCACCACGTTGCCATTCACGTAGGCGTCGTCGGTGCTTTCGCTCCAGCGACCGTAAAACTCGTGGTAGGCCCAGACGCCCGCGCCGCTCAGCGCCACCGCCACCGCGAGGATCAGCAGCATGAACTTGCGCTTGCCCGAGTTGGGATTGCCTGGAGTGTTTTCAGCAGTTTGAGTTGTATCGGCAGTGGCCATGGCAAATACCTTGAATTAGTGGCTCAGCGTGGCTGGCGATGTGTTGGCTGAAGCGATGGTGTCGGGCGTAAACCCGCCGCCCAGCGCCTGCATCAGTTGGATCGACAAGTCGATCTGCTCGGCATTCAGGTTGGCCAGCTGCCGCTGGGCCTGGAGCAGTTGCTGCTCGATGCTGAGCACGTCCAGGTAGTTACCGATGCCGGAACCATACCGCTGGACCACGGTGTTGTAAGAGTCCTGGGCGATGTCAGTGGCGTGTTGTTGGGCGGCGATTTGCCGGCCGATGTCACGCAACTGGTTGATGCTGTCGCTGACATCCCCCAACGCCTTCACCAGGCTTTTGTTGTACTGCGCCACGGCGAGGTCGTAATCGGCGTCGCGGGAGTCGAGGTCGGCGCGCAGGCGGCCGCCATCGAAGATCGGCAGTGAAATCGTTGGCCCGACGTTGAAGAAACGACTGGCCGAACCGAACATCGCGTCACCCAACAACGATTGGGCACCGGCCGCCGCACTCAGGTTCAAGTTGGGATAAAACTGGGTTTTGCCTGCGTCGATGTTTTTACTGGCTGCCTCAACCCGCCAGCGCGCCGCTACCAGGTCCGGGCGACGACCGAGCAACTCTGCCGGCAGCACCGATGGCAACGCCACGGCGCTGGCCTGAAGGACTTTCGGCCGGGCGATCTCGTTACCGCGATCCGGGCCCTTGCCCAGCAGCACGGCCAGGGCGATTTTGGCGCTTTGCAGGCGTTTCTCGGCGTCAATCAGGTTCGCTTCAGAGGTGGCCTCCAGGCTTTCGGTCTGCTGGAACTGGTACTGACTGTCGATCCCGGCGCTCAGGCGGCGCTGGCTCAAATCGAGCATCTGCCGGGTGCGCTTGAGGTCTTCGGCGGACAGGTCATAGACGATGTGCGCCTGCCCCAGATCGCTGTACGCGCGGGCCACGTCGGCGGACAAGGTCAACTGCGCGGCCTGCTGATCGATTTCAGCGGCACGGGCCTGGCCCAATGCGGCTTCCCAGGCGTCTCGCTGGCCACCCCAGAGGTCGAAGTTGTAATTGAAACTGGCGCCGATGTTACGCAGGGTGGAGTAGTTGTCACCCTGCCCGCTCGGGTCTTGATCACGGGCCAGACGCGAACGGGTCACGCCGGCGCTGGCATCGAGGGTAGGCATCCGCGCGGCATCGGCGGCGTATGCGGCGGCGCTGGCCTGATGGGCACGGGCGTCGGCGATCTGCATGTCAGGGCTGTCGTGCAGGGCTTCGCGAATCAGGCCGTCGAGCTGAGGGTCGCCGAGGCTTGTCCACCAGTCGCTCTTCGGCCAGGCCGCCGGCGAAAGCTTCACGCCGCTGAGGGATTGCCCGGCCTTGAGGTTTTTCGCCTCGAGGCTGACACCTTCGGTATTCAGGCCGCTGTAATTGGCACAACCGGCGAGGGTCATGGCCAACAGCACCAGGCTCAAACCGGTACGCAGGGTTTTGCTGCTCATTTGTCACCTACCCGCAGCAAGGTGATCGCGTCACCGGCTGCCACCAGGATTTTCTTCAGGATCTGTTCCAGCGTCTTCAACTCTTCAGGGGTGATGCCGCCCGCCAGTTCGTTCATGGCTTCGGCACCGATGTGCGGCAACAGAGCGGCCAGTTTCTCGCCCTCTTCGGTCAGCACCAGCTGGACCTGCCGGCGATCGGCTTCGCAGCGTTGGCGGGCAAGGAAACCTTTCTGTTCCAGACGATCGAGCATTCGGGTCATCGAACCGCTGTCCAGCGACAGGTGCCGGCACAGCTCGGCCGGGGTATCGACGCCGAACTGGGCCATGATGATCAGCACCTTGAACTGCGCCGCGGTGATGCCGTGAGGCTCCATGTGGGTGTCGATGATCCGGTCCTTGAGCAGCGCGGCGCGGCCGAGCAGCAGACCAAGGTGGCAATTGTGGAAATCGTCTGGGGTGAAATGTTTCATCTGGACACCAGTTAGCTGCCTAGGCAGTGAATGTATGTCGAGATGTTACTGCTTAGGCAGCGAATGTCAACGCAATAGTTAGCATGCTTTGTAATTAGTTGACTAACGGCATCGGATATTAACGGCGAACGCGGTGACGCCTTCGCTGGCAAGCCAGCGAAGGTTGAGAGCAGGTTTTGGAGAAAACGGGACCTAGAAATCCCGCTTGTAGAAGATGTCCAGCGAACTGGCCACGCCGCCAGCGGCTTCGAGGTAGACCTTTTTGCTCAGTTTGTAACGCAAGGCAATGGTGTTCGCCGGTTCGAACACGCCCACGCCATAGCGCAGGCTGAGCTTCTCGGAGAGGTTGCCGCTCGCCACCACGCTGGTGGTGTTGCCGCTGCCCTGGGTGTCGAGCTGGAAGTCCTGAATACCCAGGTTCTTGGCCAGCCCGCTAGTGACCCCGGAACTGCCCATCAGCCCCAACCCGAGGGCCGCCTGGGCGAGCATGTTGTTATCCTCGCCGTTGCTGCTCAGCGGACGGCCCAACACCAGGTAGGACAGCGCCTGCTCCTGACTCATGGCCGGCTCGGAAAAAATCTGCGTGGTCGGCTGCTCGGCGCTGCCGCTCAAGCGAATGCCGGCGATCACGTCGTCGGTCTTGCGAATGGCTTCGATGTCGAGGTAAGGCTGATCGATCGGCCCGGCAAACAGTAAACGCGCACGACGCACGGTCAACCGCTGACCGTAGGCGCGATAGCGGCCGTCGTTGAGCCAGAGTTCACCCCGGGTGTCCATGTTGTCGCCGATGTGCACATGACCTTGCAGATTGGCCGTGAGGCCAAACCCGGCGAAGCTCAGTTTGTCCTCGCCGACCACCACATCGATGTCCATCAGCGTGGCCATCGGCGGCTTGCCCTGTTCGGTCTGCTGGCCGACGATCACCGTGTCACCGGAGACTTTGACCGTCGATGGCGGCAGCTCGCGAATGGTGATTTCGCCCTTGGGCACCTGCACTTTCCCGGAAACCGCGAGCTTGTCGTCCTTGATCGAGATCTTCAGGTCCGGCGCCACTTCCAGCTTGGCGTAGGGCTCAACGGTGACCGGCAACTGTGAGCCCTTGAGCGCCAGGTCCACCACCAGAGCCTGACCCCAGGCAACGCTGCCGCTCAAACTGCCCTGCCCGGTCTTGCCGCTTTTCCAGCCACCGTTCAATTGCACGGTTTCGCCGGCGATGACGGCCTGAAGTTGCAACGCCTCAATCTCCAGTGGCAGTTCCGGCCCGGAAACCTGGCCATCGCTGAGCAACAGATTGCCATTGACCTGGGGCGCCAGCAGCCCACCGGAAATCGTGCCGCTGCCGTTCAAACGGCCAGTCAGCTTTTCGACCATGGGCACAAACGGTCGCGCCACCGACAGGTCCAGGCCACTCAAGCGGAATGAACCGCTCAGGGGTTTGTTCTTGGGCAGCGGGTTGATCTGCGCCTGCACCATCAGTTCGCCGAGCTTGCCGCCGACGAAGTTGAGGTCGGTGTCGATACGTTTGGGCGTGAATTTGCTGGTGAGCTTCAGGGCCTGGTACGGAAAGTCCAGCCACTGGTCTTTCTCGCGCATGCGCAAGACGCCACCGCTGGCGTCGAGGCTGACCTGGCCGTTCGGGCCGCTGGCGGGAAGATCCAGTTGCACGTCGGCGTTGAGTCGGCCCTGCCAGGCAAAGTCTTTCGGCAACCACTGCGCGAGGCTTTCGATAGGGAACTGCTTGAGGTGATAGCGCAGTTTCGGATCAGGCATCAGACGCTGGTCTTCGCCGCACAAACTGGCCGGGCCGGACTGCCAGCAATGGGCGCCGAAGTTGATCTTGCCGTCCGCCAGCCGCTCCAGTTTTGCCGGGCCTTGCAGCCTCCAGTCCTGGCCACCGGCCTGGATATCGCCACTGGCCAGGCGTCCGCGCCAGTTGCCGTTGTCCAGGCTGCCATCAAGACCGAGGGCCAGCTTCAGCTTCGGCCCTTGCAGGTCGAGGGTCAGTTTCTGGCTTTTGATATCGCCCTGCCCACTGGCGGTCAGGGTGCCGAGAGAGGTGTCGCCGGCCTGGATCCCGCTGCCCTTGAGGTCGATTTTCGCCCGTTGCGCGCTGTCGAGGGTGGCGTCCAGGTTCAGGCTTTGCAGCCGATTGTCGGCGAACGCCAGCTGGTTGCCTTGCAGACCTAGCTTGCCTTGGGGGGCCTTGAGCGTGCCGGCGACATCAATCCGGCCATTGAGCTGACCGCGCAATTGCGGCCAGAGCTGGGCCAGACGCGGCAGCTTGATATCGATCTGCCCGGCGAGCTTCTGTTGCAGGCTGCCCTTGCCGTTGATGCTGTTGTCGCCCAGGCGTATCTGCAGCGCATCGAGGTTCCACTGCTCGCCGCCGCCATTGGCCTTGGCCTGGATCACCGCAGGCTGGCCACGCAGTTTGCCTTTCAGATCAAGGTCGGCGCTCAGGCTGAGTTTTTCATCCTTGATTTCCCCTTGGCTGCGCAACGGGCCGGCCAGGGTGCCGGGCAATTCCGCCACCCAGTACGCCGGGTTGATCGCCGACAAATCCAGCGCGGTATCCCAGGCGATGCCATTGGCGAACTGCAGGTTCAGATGCCCTTCAGCCTTGCCCTGGCCGGCCGCGAGCTGAATCTGTTGCAGGTAGATTTTCGTCAGGTCACCCGCGAACGGACTGGTCAGGCTGAACGCCCCGGCCGGACCGTCCAGCGCGGCGTTGAAGTGGCCGAGGTACTGACCGTCCGTGTAGGAAACTTCGCCATTGAAGCTGCGCAGAGCCACTTGCGGCTCATCGATCAGCGGATAGAGGCGGTGCCACGGAAAGTCCAGCCAATCGATTTTCGCCTCGGCACTCAGGCCTTTGCCCCAGTCGACTTGCCCCGTAAGTTTTAGGTGTTGCTTGTCGCTGGCCGTCAGGTCCAGCGCGGCGATCTGCGCGCCATTGGCGTCGACCTTGCCTTGCAGCACCAGCGCAACAGGCCCTTGTTCGGCCGGTAACGTGGCCTTGCCGAGCAGCGCGTAGCCGTTTTTCAGGTCGCCGTCACCCGTGAGTTCAAGTTGATTGAGTTGCAAGGTGTCCGGCAGATCGGCGCCGGGCTTGAAACCGTCAGCGATGATGCGCACCTTGGCCGGCAGGTTCTCCACCAGCGGTTGCAGTTGGCCGGTCAGTTGGCCGTTGAGGTATCCGCTGCTGTCGGCTTTCAGGTTGAGGGTCTTGAGCAAATCACCGTCGATTTTCAGGGCCAGCGTCCAGGGCGCGGGGGTCGACAGGGTCAATTGCCCCTCAGCGCTGAGCGGCCAGTTGCCGCCCGGTTGCAGCTGCCCGGTCAAATTCAGGTTCAGATCGTCCCGCTGCAGTTTTACCGAGTCGATCTGCATCCCCTTCTCGGTCCAGTGCGCCGTCAGTTGCAGGCCCTTGAGCTGCTCGCTGCCGTTGAACCGCAAGCTGCCGACCTGCACGTCACCCAGCTCCAGCGCCACCGGTAATTTCAAATCCGGCAGGCTGATCGGCCCGCTGCTTTGTTCTTCACCGCCCGGCGGGAATTGCAGGCTGACCTGATCAGCCTTCAATTGTTCGATGCACAAGGTCATGCGCGTCAGGCACAGCGGCGACCAGGCAAAAATCACCTTGCTCAGTTCGACCTGGCTGGCGTCTTGCTGCCACACAACGCGATCGGCGCTCCATTGCCCGCCCAGCCGCCCCTGGAAGTTGTCCAGGGTCAAACTCGGCACAAAGCCAAGCGCCCACCGGCTGCCCGCCGCCGTGCCCAGCACCGTGGCCAGGGTCAGGGCGACCAGCATCAGCAGCGTCAGGATCGCCAGCAGCGATAGGTTCAAACCACGCTTCACAACTCGGGCCCCATGGAAAAGTGCAGTCGAATGCCGCCATCGTCGTCCAGCGCGTGGGCCAGGTCGAGGCGGATCGGCCCCACTGGTGATACCCAGCGCACACCGATACCGACACCGGTCTTCAGATTCGGCAGTTCAAGTGTATTGAAGGAATTGCCCTGGTCGATGAACGTGGCGACACGCCATTTTTCGGCAATGGAATATTGATACTCCGCGCTGGCGGCGACCATGTAGCGGCCCCCGATGCGGTCACCCTCATTGTTTTCCGGGGACAGGCTCTGATAGTCGTAGCCGCGCACACTCTGATCGCCACCGGCGAAGAAGCGCAGCGATGGCGGAACCGACTTATAGCCGTTGGTGGCACTGCCGCCGACTTGCACCCGACCGAGGAAGCGGTGTTTGTCGAACACCGTGGTCAAGCCCTTCACCAGCGCCGTGCCGTACACCAGGTTGTTATCCGACCCCAGACCTTCCTTGGCCACCTTGCTTTCGAATTGCAGGCGATAGCCATTGTGCGGGTCGATGCGGTTATCGCTTTTGAGGTACGAATAGCTCACGCCGGGCATCAGCAGGTTACTGAGTCCCGAGTCGTCGCCGAGCCGGTACTCCTCGCGTTGCCACTTGAGTGACACCACCCGTTGCCATCCACTGGGCAACTTGCTGTGCCATTCGGGACCGATGGTCAGGAGTTTGCTGAGGCTGTCCCTGTCCGCGATTTCTTCATTCTGATAACCACCGGCGAAACGCAGTTTGTCCGTCAGTGGCGGGTCCAGAGGAATGTCATAGAACACCCCGACGTTTTGCCGTGGCGCCGAGACCTCGGTTTCCCAGCCATAGCTGTGCCCCTGCGGGTTGACCCAATGCCGCGTCCAGTTGGCTTTGATCCGCGGGCCGACATCGGTGGAGTACCCCAGGCCAAGGCCCATGGTCCGCGGCTTGCGGGTTTCGAGCCTGACGTCCACCGGGATCACGTTGTCCCTGGACGCGGTCGGCGCCGCGTCCACTCGCACGCCCTCGAAATAACCGCTCGATTGCAGGGCTTGGTTGAGTTCGGCAATCAGCTCGGAGTCATACGGCGCGCCTGCCTTGAACGGCACCATGCGTTGCAGCAGGTCTTCGTCGAAGGGCGTATCGCCTTCGAAACTGACCTTGCCCAGGGCGTAACGCGGACCACTGTCATAGACCAGCTCGATATCGGCCACGCCGGCTCGCGGGTCCACCGACAATGTCGAACGGGTAAAACGCCCGCTGAAAAAGCCATAGCGCGAGGCCTGGTTCTGGATCAGCCGCTTGGCATCTTCATAATGGCCATGGTTGAGCACCGCACCGGTTTTCAGCGAATGGTCATTGGGCACACGAAAGGATTTGAGCGAGGCGGCCGGGCCGTCGATGCGGATGGTGACGTTGCGCAGATGCACCGGTTCGCCGGGGTCGATGTTCAGTATCAGGCGTGGTGTCTTGCCGCCCTTCACGTCGCTGTCGATCTGCGGCTGGTAATAACCCAAGGCCTGGGCGGCCTTGCGCGCCTGTTCCTCGGCACCCCGACTGAAGCGCTGCAAGGCTTCCTCGTCACGATCGCCGAGACTGCCGACATAGCCCTCTATATTGGCTTTCAGTTCATCGTTGGACGGTTTGATCCGCACATCCAATTCACTTTGGGCCAGTGCCGCGCAGCTGGAAATCAGCATCAGCACGCCACTGGTAATTCTTCCTGGAAACTTCATAGGCGCGGATGCTATCACGAGCATGCTTGATGAACATGGGAGCGTGATAGAGCCCGGTGCGCCCCAAAAGTTCGACGGTCAGGCCGTTGCGGTTTGTACGACTTGAGGATTGGCGTGAAAAAACACGTGTTCGCGGATCGGTCCTACAGCGACCTCACCAATTTCCTCATAACCCTGACGCTTATAGAACTCCAGATAACGCGGATTGCCGGTGTCGAGCACCACGCCCTGAGAATGTTCATCCACCGCGCACCAGTTGTGCACCGCTTGCAGCAGTTGTTCGCCGAAGTGCTTGCCCTGGAATTGCGGATGAATCCCCAGCAATGGCAGCAAATGCACCGAGTCGGACGGCACACAAGCCATCACCGCATCGTGATATTCAAGGTAGCGACGGGTGCAGCGAAACCCGGTGCTCAGCACCATCCGCAGGCGCCAGGCCCAACTTTCAGTGATGCCCAGGCGCCGTTGCGGCGGCGCGATCAGGGCGATGCCGATCAAGCGATCGTTGACCAGCAGGCCGATGGCCGGCAAATCCTGGAGAAAGTGTTGCTTGACCAGCTCACGTACCGTGGCGCGCACCCGCTGTTCATAACCGGGACGCTCGGCTTCGAACAGGTAGCCGAACGTCGGCTCGTGCCGGTAAGCCTGGTACAACAGGGAACGTGCTTCGCGGGAATAGCCCCTGTCGAGCATGTGAATATCGGCGATGGCGGTGGACGTTTCGGGCATGACGGTCATTCTCCCCGGCACAGCTCGAATGGCTGTGCTCTTGTTGGTAGGAGCCTTTGGGTGGCAACACAGTTCCCCCTCACAGGTATAGACCAGACTCGCCGATCAGTCAGTCAATATAAAAGCCGGCTGCACCCACTCCATCCCGACACTGGCCCGATGCCGACATGTCAGCTAGCATCGCCCTTTTGCCAGGACTGCCGACCATGAAGATCGTCTCTTTCAACATCAACGGGCTGCGTGCCCGTCCCCATCAGCTGGCGGCGCTGATCGACAAACACCAGCCCGACGTGATCGGGCTGCAGGAAACCAAGGTCCATGACGACCAGTTTCCGCTCGATGAAGTCAGAGCCCTGGGCTACCACGTGTATTTCCATGGACAAAAAGGTCACTACGGCGTCGCCCTGCTGTCGCGCAAAGAACCGCTCGCGCTGCACAAAGGCTTCGCCACCGATGATGAAGATGCCCAGCGGCGCTTTATCTGGGGCACGTTCGCCGACGCCAATGACGTGCCGGTGACCATCATGAACGGCTATTTCCCTCAAGGCGAAAGTCGCGACCACCCGACCAAATTCCCGGCCAAGGAACGCTTCTACAGCGATCTGCAGCAGTTGCTGGAAAGCCAGTTCCGTAACGACCAGCCGTTGGTGGTCATGGGCGATGTGAACATTTCCCCGGAAGACTGCGACATCGGGATCGGCCCGGACAACATGAAGCGTTGGCTGAAAACCGGTAAATGCAGCTTCCTGCCGGAAGAGCGCGAGTGGATGGCCCGCCTGAAAAACTGGGGCCTGGTGGACAGTTTCCGTCACCTGAACCCGCAGGTGACCGACATGTTCAGCTGGTTCGACTACCGCAGCCGCGGTTTTGAAGACGAGCCCAAGCGTGGACTGCGCATCGACCTGATCATGGCGTCCCATGGACTGTTGCCACGGATCAAGGATGCCGGCGTGGACTACGAACTGCGCGGCATGGAAAAACCCTCCGATCATGCGCCGATCTGGCTTGAATTGAGCTGAATACAATCTCCTGTGGGATCGCGCCTGCTCGCGATGGCGGACTGTCATCCAACTGAATATTGAATGCCAGGCCCTCATCGCGAGCAGGCTCGCTCTGACATTGGAAAACTGTCATCTCTCTGAAACCCTACTGACTTAATCTCCCGGCACCTCCTTTAGCCATTCAAGGTGCCGGCATGACGCTGCGCGGTTTATTCCTGTTGATGCTGTGCACCTGCTTGCCGCTGATGACCTCGGCCAACAGTTTGCCGGTGCCGGACCATGGCCCGGTGCTCAGCATCCAGGGCTCCAACACCATCGGAGCGGCACTCGGTCCGGCGCTGGTCGAAGGACTGTTGCGCGAACAGGGCTTGCTCAAGGTGCACAGCGAAGCGCCGGACAAGGCCAACGAACTGCGAATAGTCGGTGAAACCCCGCAAGGGCGCCGGGTCGAAGTCGAACTCGCGGCCCACGGCTCCAGCACCGGCTTCAGCGCACTGAAGGCCGGCAGGGCCGATCTGGCCGCTTCATCGCGCCCGATCAAGGACAGCGAGTTGGTTGACCTCCGATCCCTGGGTGATCTGAAAAGCGCGGCCGCCGAGCAGGTCATCGCCATCGACGGCCTGGCCATTATCCTTCACCCGCAAAACCCGCTGAACCAACTCGATACCGAGCAACTGGCACGCCTCTTCAGTGGCGAGGTCAAAACCTGGGAAGAACTCGGCGGCCGTGGCGGGGCCATTCATCTGTATGCGCGGGATGATCACTCCGGCACCTACGACACCTTCAAGGAACTGGTCCTCAGCCGTCGCGGGAAAACCCTGAGCGGTGCAGCGAAACGTTTCGAATCCAGCGAGCAATTGTCGGACGCGGTCAGCCTCGACCCACAAGGAATCGGCTTCATTGGCCTGCCGTACGTGCGCTCGGCCAAACCGGTGGCGATTGTCGACGGCCAATCCCAGGCCATGCTGCCGCTCAACAGCCTGATCGCCACGGAAGACTATCCCCTGTCCCGCCGCTTGTTCCTCTACCTGCCGCCCAACGGGAAAAATCCCTGGGCCGACGCGCTGGTAGCGTTCGCCCAAAGCAGCCAGGGCCAGGCGATTGTCGCGGCCAACGGGTTTATCGCCCAGACCGTGCAGGCCATGACCGTCACGCCCAACGCACTGATGCCCGAGGCCTACCAGGGACTCAGTCGCCACGCCCAGCGCCTGACCGTGAACTTTCGCTTCGAAGAAGGCAGCGCCAGCCTGGACAACAAGGCGCGACAGGACCTGTCACGGGTGCTCGACTATATAAAGCAGCGCGGCAAAACCGATCGGCAGGTCACACTGGTAGGGTTTGGCGATGCCAAGAGCGACCCGGCGCGCGCTGACCTGCTGTCAAAACTGCGGGCCATGGCGGTGCGGCGGGAACTGGTGAAAAGTGGCGTGGTGCTGCGCGACGTTCGCGGGTTTGGCGCCGAAATGCCTGTGGCGGCCAATAGCGCCGATGAGGGGCGGATCAAGAATCGGCGGGTTGAAGTTTGGGTGTATTGAATTTGATGTAGATGTATTGAATGGGCCGACGCCATCGCGGGCAAGCCCGCTCCCACAAAGATCACACTAAACCTGTGGGAGCCGGGCTTGCCCGCGATGAACGATGACTCGGTGCCTGTTATTGCCCGCTACGCATCATGTCTTTTGGCACGTACTTGCCGATTTCGAACTTGCCGATCGCCGCACGGTGCACTTCGTCCGGACCGTCGGCCAGGCGAAGGGTGCGCTGCATCGCATACATGTAGGCCAGCGGAAAATCGTTGGAGACCCCTGCCCCGCCGTGAATCTGGATCGCCCGGTCGATCACCCGCAACGCCACGTTCGGCGCCACCACCTTGATCTGTGCGATTTCGCTCTTCGCCACTTTGTTACCGACAGTGTCCATCATGTACGCCGCTTTCAACGTCAGCAGGCGTGCCATGTCGATTTCCATCCGCGAGTCGGCGATCTTGTCGATGTTGCCACCCAGTCGCGCCAGGGGTTTGCCGAACGCCGTGCGGTTCACCGAACGTTTGCACATCAATTCCAGGGCACGTTCGGCCATGCCGATCGAACGCATGCAGTGGTGAATCCGGCCCGGGCCGAGGCGACCCTGAGCGATTTCGAAGCCGCGTCCTTCACCCAGCAGGACGTTTTCGTACGGCACGCGCACGTTTTCGAACAGCACTTCGGCGTGACCGTGGGGTGCATCGTCGTAACCGAACACCGGCAGCGGACGCACGATCTTCACGCCGGGGGTATCCACCGGAACCAGAATCATCGAGTGCTGTGCATGGCGCGGTGCATCAGGGTTGCTCAGGCCCATGAAGATCAGGATTTTGCAGCGTGGATCGCAGGCCCCGGAGGTCCACCATTTCTTGCCATTGATCACCCACTCGTCGCCATCGCGCACGGCACGGGCGGCCATGTTGGTGGCGTCGGACGATGCGACGTCCGGTTCGGTCATGGCAAATGCCGAGCGGATTTCGCCGCGCAGTAGCGGCTCGAGCCAGCGTTGCTTCTGTTCTTCGTTGGCGTAGCGCACCAGCACTTCCATGTTGCCGGTGTCGGGCGCGGAGCAATTGAACGGTTCAGGCCCCAGCAGCGAGCGCCCCATGATTTCGGCCAGGGGCGCGTATTCGAGGTTGGTCAAGCCGGCACCGAGCTCTGACTCAGGCAGAAACAAATTCCACAGGCCCTCCGCCTTGGCCTTGAGTTTGAGTTCTTCCATGATCGCGGTCGGCTGCCAGCGGTCACCCTCGGCGACCTGGCGCTCGAACACGGTTTCAGCGGGATAGACGTAGGTGTCCATGAACGCTGTCACGCGCTCACGCAGTTCCTGAACCTTGGGCGAATAAGCGAAATCCATGAGCAAGATACCTTCTTGGGGGAGGTTGTTTAGATCATGCAATCGATGCTAGAACAGCTACGAAAATTTACCTAGCCTATTCTCGGCGTGTATTAACATTCATCACCGATATATGATCGACTGATCTTCAAGGCCAGCCGCCCACACAATAAGAGAGCCGCGTAATGAATCTGAGCAAGGTCGACCTCAACCTTTTCATCGTCTTCGACGCGATCTACACCGAAGCCAACCTGACCCGCGCCGGGCAGATTGTCGGGATCACCCAACCGGCGGTATCCAACGCACTGGCCCGCCTGCGCGAAACCTTCAACGACCCTTTGTTCGTGCGCACCGCCCAGGGCATGGTGCCGACGCCGATGGCCCAGAACATCATCGGCCCGGTACGCAACGCCCTTTCCCTGCTGCGGGTATCGGTGCAGGAAAGCCGCATTTTCAACCCGTTGCAGGCGGTCAAGACCTACCGCATCAGCATGACCGACCTGACTGAGGCGGTGATCCTGCCGCCGTTGTTCCAGCGCCTGCGCCGTCTCGCCCCCACGGTGATCATCGAGAGTTTCCTGTCCAAGCGCCGCGAGACCACCAAGGAACTGGCCGCCGGTCGCCTCGATTTTGCGGTGGATGCGCCGCTCAACACCGACCCGCAAGTGCGCCACGTCAAGTTGATGGAAGACCGCTATGTATGCGCCATGCGCAAGGGGCATCCGTTGGCGGGCAAGGAAAAATTCACCCTCGATGATTATCTGGGCCTGACCCACATCCATATTTCCAGCCGTCGCAGCGGTCTGGGGCATGTCGACCTGGCCCTCGGCAAGATGGGCATCCAGCGCAAGATCGCCCTGCGCTCACAGCATTACCTGATGGCATCGCAAGTGTTACAGCAGACCGACATGGTTATGACCGTTCCGGAGCGCTTCGCCCGTCGTAACGATCTGCACGCCTTCAGCTTGCCGGTCAACGATGTGCCGCCGGTGGAAACCCACCTGTACTGGCACGAAAGCACCGACCAGGATCCGGCCAACCGCTGGATGCGCGAGCAGATGATCGAGTTGTGCCAGCAGGTGACGGCGCATGAGAAGAAGCTCGAAAAGGTGTAGGAAGTTTACCCGCGTCATCGTTCATCACGGGCAAGCCACACTCCCACAGGTCAATTTGTCATGCACTTGATTGAGTACGCCGAAAAACTTTGTGGGAGCGAGAGCCTGCTCGCGATGGGGCCGGCAGAACAGCAGTCAACCCCTGTCCCCTTGACGTAAACGTCAACCTGCCATTAGCTTAGCGCCATGACCTTTTGCGAGCGCTTCCATGAGCAGCCAGACCTACAGCATTTCCGACCTCGCCCGCGAGCTCGACATCACCACCCGGGCGATTCGCTTCTATGAGGAGCAAGGCCTGCTCAGCCCCGAGCGGCGAGGTCAGGAACGCGTCTATTCGCCCCGCGACAAGGTCAGCCTGAAGCTGATCCTGCGAGGCAAGCGTATCGGCTTCTCCCTGGCCGAATGCCGCGAACTGATCGAGCTCTACGACCCTTCCAGCGGTAACACCAAGCAGTTGCACAGCATGCTGGCGAAAATCAGCGAGCGTCGGGAACAGCTGGAACAGCAACTGCTGGACATCGAGCAGATGAAACTCGAACTCGATACGGCGGAAGAACGCTGCGTCCAGGCGCTGGAGCAGACCCTCAAAAGCCAGGAAGTCATTCAATAAAACCCGCCCCCTTGTAGGAGCGAGCCTGCTCGCGATGGTCGTTAACGATAACGCGTGTTTGCTGGATAAACGCGGTGCCTGGGAGCCCATCGCGAGCAGGCTCGCTCCTACAGGGTTCTCCGAACAATCAGCACAGGTCGAACCCCATGTCCCTCCCTACCCATGTACGCCTTGTCGAAGTCGGCCCGCGCGACGGTCTGCAAAATGAAGCCCAACCCATCAGCGTTGCCGACAAGGTACAACTGGTCGACGCGCTGACGGCTGCCGGCCTGGGCTATATAGAAGTCGGCAGTTTCGTCTCGCCCAAATGGGTACCGCAGATGGCGGGCTCTGCGGATGTCTTCGCGCAGATCCAGCGTAAACCCGGGGTGACTTACGGCGCGCTCGCCCCCAACCTTCGAGGGTTTGAAGACGCCATCGCTTCCGGGGTCAAGGAAGTCGCGGTGTTTGCGGCGGCCTCCGAAGCGTTTTCCCAACGCAACATCAATTGCTCGATCAGCGAAAGCCTGGAACGTTTCGTGCCGATCATGGAGGCGGCCAGACAACACGGCGTGACCGTGCGTGGTTACGTGTCCTGTGTGCTGGGCTGCCCCTATGAAGGTAACGTCGCGCCGGAACAAGTCGCCCGGGTCGCGCAAGAGCTCTACGCCATGGGGTGCTACGAGGTATCCCTGGGCGACACCATCGGCACCGGCACCGCGGGCGCAACGCGCAAGATGTTCGACGTGGTTAGCGCCGTGGTGCCACGGGAAAAACTGGCCGGGCACTTCCACGACACCTACGGCCAGGCCATGGCCAACATTTACGCCAGCCTGCTGGAAGGAATCTCGGTATTCGACAGCTCCATCGCCGGCCTCGGCGGCTGCCCTTACGCCAAGGGCGCCAGCGGTAACGTCGCCACGGAAGATGTGGTGTACCTGCTCAATGGGCTGGGTATCGACACGGGAATCGACCTGGACGCCTTGATCCTCGCCGGCCAGCAAATCTGCACAGTGCTGGGGCGGCCCACCGGTTCGCGCGTGGCCAAGGCACGTAGCGCTCAGTGAGGGCGCGGTTGTGTCCGGGTGTTACCGCTGCGGCTGAGCGTGGGGCAAAAGCGAGTAACACGGAAACAAATTGTCGGGGTTTACCTGAGGGAAAAACCTTAAACTTTTATTAAGTCATTGATTTTAAAGGGTTTTTAAAAGTTGGCACGACACCTGCTATCTCTATGGCATAACAAGAATAAAAAAAGCGGCACAACCAATAAAAACAAGACGTAACGACTCTGACATAACAAAAACAACACGGCAGAGACGCAGCTAACAGATTTTTTTGGAGAAGATGTGCTTTTCAGGGTGCTTTCCGAAGTTACCCGCAACCGGGCAGAGAACAATAAAACTACCTTCAGGTAGCTCCCGAATCGGTTGGATCGCTCAGCGAGAAAGTAGATCAGCGCTCAAAAAAATACGTTTGCTCTTGATCCCGGATGGGGATCGACAAAAACAGCGGTAAAGGGTCACGGTCACCAAAAACAACAACAGACCGCCCCTCAATAATAAAAAAAGAGCACGCGCAACGAAAAATTAAAGGGGAGCTTCGGCTCCCCTTTGTGCTGTCTGGCATTTGTGTTTTTCACCACTCTCCTGTGCGAGCGAGCCTGCTCGCGAAGAACGTCAACGATAACGCGTGCAATCTGGATCAACGCGGTGCCTTTGAGTTCTTCGTCGGAACGCCGCCCGGAGCAGGCTCGCTCCTACAAAAGGCCTGGTCAGCCCTGCTTGCTACGCAACTCCTCGATGCTGACCTCGCGCATCCGGAATTTCTGGATCTTGCCGGTCACCGTCATCGGAAACTCCTCAACGAACTTGAAGTAACGCGGCGTCTTGAAGTGCGCGATGCGCTCCTTGCACCAGGCTTGCAGTTCCTGCTCGGTCGCGCTGTGACCGGGGTGGAATTTGATCCAGGCAACAATCTCCTCGCCATAGCGCGAGCAAGGAATCCCGATCACCTGCACGTCGGCCACGGCCGGGTGGGTGAAGAAGAACTCCTCCAGCTCCCGTGGGTAGATGTTCTCGCCGCCACGGATGATCATGTCCTTGTTGCGCCCGGCAATGCACACGTAACCCTCGTCATTCATGCTCGCCAGGTCCCCGGTATGCATCCAGCCCGCCTGGTCGATCGCTTCGGCGGTGCCTTCGGGGTTGTTCCAGTAGCCGAGCATCACGCTGTAACCGCGGGTGCACAGTTCGCCGATGGTGCCGCGCGGCACCAGGTTGCCCGCCTCATCAATGATTTTGCTTTCCAGCTGCGGCTGGGTACGGCCGACGGTGGTCACGCGCAACTCCAGGTCATCTGACGGCCCGGTCTGCAAGGACACCGGACTGGTTTCCGTCATGCCGTAGGCAATCTGCACTTCGCTCATGTGCATTTCGCTGATGACCCGCCGCATCACCTCAATCGGACAGGTCGCGCCCGCCATGATCCCGGTGCGCAGGGTCGACAGATCGAAATCGTTACGTTGAGGCTGATCGAGCATGGCGATGAACATGGTCGGCACGCCGTACAGCGCAGTGGCTTTCTCTTCGGCGACGGTGTTCAGGGTCAGCAGCGGATCGAAGGCGTCACTGGGGTAAATCATGGTGCTGCCGTGGGTGATACACCCCAGATTGCCCATCACCATGCCGAAGCAGTGGTACAACGGCACCGGAATGACCAGGCGATCGGCGGCGCTCAGACCAAGGCTTTCACCGACCATGTAACCGTTGTTGAGAATATTGTAGTGACTGAGGGTCGCGCCTTTGGGAAACCCGGTGGTACCGGAGGTGTACTGGATATTCACCGCCTGGTCAAAATGCAGGCTGTCCTGGCGCTCGTGCAATTGCTCGACCGACACACCGGCCGCCAGATCGCTCAGCTGCGACCAGGGCAGGAAACCGACGGGTGGCTGCGCATCAAGGCTGATGACGCCGCGCAACGCCGGCAAGCGATCACTCTGCAGCTTGCCAATGGATTGCTCCGCCAGTTCCGGCACCAGGCCTTGCAACATGGCGTGGTAATTGGAGGACTTGAACGCCCCGGCACAGACCAGCCATTGGCAGCCGGATTGCTTCAACACGTATTCCAGTTCGGAACTGCGGTAGGCAGGGTTGATGTTGACCAGGATCACGCCGATTTTCGCACTGGCGATCTGACTGATGCACCACTGAGCGCAATTCGGAGCCCAAATCCCCAGGCGGTCCCCGGTCTGCAAGCCCAGCGCCAGCAGGGCTCTGGCGTGCAGGTCCGCCGCATCCGCCAATTGCCGCCAGGTGTAGCGCAGCTGCTGATGGCGCACGACCAACGCCTCACCGTCCGGGTACTGCGCGGCGGTGTTGTCGAACGCCTGGCCGATGGTCATCGCCAGCAAGGCTTTGTCCTGGGAACCGCGGGTGTAGCTGCGCTGCGGATGTGCACTGGGTTGATCCATGACGACCCCTATTATCTTTATTGTTGGTGCGCGGCATGTGTGGCGAGGGAGCAAGCTCCCTCGCCACAGAGTGCGACGCTAGTCTGTAAGAACAGCTCTACTCTCGCTCAAGTTGACGTTAACGTAAAGGGCGATTGACAGCCATTCGTCACAGGCTTACGTTAACGTAAAGGTGAGAGCTGAATCACTGCCCTCCCCACCCAACAAAAAAGCCAAAAGGTGACCCATGAGCTATCCATCCCTGAACTTCGCCCTCGGTGAAACCATCGACATGCTGCGCGATCAGGTTCAGTCCTTCGTCGCCAAAGAGATCGCCCCGCGCGCCGCTCAGATCGACATCGACAACCTGTTCCCCGCCGACCTGTGGCGCAAGTTCGGCGACATGGGCCTGCTGGGCATCACGGTGCCGGAAGAGTACGGCGGCGCTGGCCTGGGTTACCTGGCCCACGTGGTGGCCATGGAAGAAATCAGTCGTGGTTCGGCTTCGGTTGCGCTGTCCTACGGCGCGCATTCCAACCTCTGCGTCAATCAGATCAACCGCAATGGCAACCACGAGCAGAAATCCAAATACCTGCCGAAACTGATCAGCGGCGAGCACATCGGTGCCCTGGCGATGAGCGAACCGAACGCTGGCTCCGACGTGGTATCGATGAAGCTGCGCGCCGACAAGCGCGGCGATCACTACGTGCTCAACGGCAGCAAGACCTGGATCACCAACGGTCCGGACGCCAACACCTATGTGATTTACGCCAAGACCGACCTGGAAAAAGGCCCCCACGGCATCACCGCCTTCATTGTCGAGCGCGACTGGAAAGGCTTCAGCCGCAGCAACAAATTCGACAAGCTCGGCATGCGCGGTTCGAACACCTGCGAACTGTTTTTCGATGACGTCGAAGTCCCGGAAGAAAACATCCTCGGCGTGCTCAATGGCGGCGTGAAAGTGCTGATGAGTGGCCTCGACTATGAGCGCGTCGTGCTTTCGGGTGGCCCGACCGGGATCATGCAGGCCTGCATGGACCTGATCGTGCCGTACATCCACGACCGCAAGCAGTTCGGCCAAAGCATCGGCGAATTCCAGCTGATCCAGGGCAAAGTCGCCGACATGTACACCCAACTCAATGCCAGCCGCGCCTACCTGTACGCCGTGGCCCAGGCCTGCGAGCGCGGCGAAACCACGCGCAAGGACGCGGCGGGCGTGATCCTCTACAGCGCCGAACGCGCCACGCAAATGGCCCTCGACGCGATCCAGATTCTCGGCGGTAACGGCTACATCAACGAATTCCCGGCCGGTCGTCTGTTGCGTGACGCCAAGCTGTACGAAATCGGCGCCGGCACCAGTGAGATCCGTCGCATGCTCATCGGCCGCGAACTGTTCAACGAAACCCGCTAAACGGAGCTGTCCATGGCTATCCTGCATACCCAGCTCAACCCCCGTTCGGCGGAGTTCGCCGCCAACAGCGCGGCGATGCTCAAACAGGTCGACGCCCTGCACACCCTGCTCGCCCAAGTGGCGCAAGGTGGCGGCCCGAAAGCGCAAGAACGCCACATCTCGCGGGGCAAGCTGCTGCCCCGTGAGCGCATCAATCGCCTGCTCGATCCAGGCTCGCCGTTTCTCGAAATCAGCCAATTGGCCGCCTACGAGGTCTATGGCGAAGACGTTCCCGCCGCTGGCGTGATTGCCGGGATCGGCCGTGTGGAAGGCGTCGAATGCATGATCGTCGCCAACGATGCCACGGTGAAAGGTGGCTCGTACTACCCGCTGACCGTGAAAAAGCACCTGCGCGCCCAGACCATCGCCCAGCAAAACCGCTTGCCGTGCATCTACCTGGTGGACTCCGGCGGCGCCAACCTGCCGCGCCAGGATGAAGTGTTTCCGGATCGCGAGCACTTCGGGCGGATCTTCTTCAACCAGGCCAACATGAGCGCCATGGGCATTCCGCAGATTGCCGTGGTCATGGGTTCCTGCACCGCTGGCGGCGCCTATGTGCCGGCGATGGCCGACGAAGCGATCATGGTCCGCGAGCAAGCGACGATCTTCCTCGCCGGCCCACCGCTGGTGAAAGCCGCGACCGGTGAAGTGGTCAGCGCCGAAGACCTCGGCGGGGCGGATGTGCACTGCAAGATCTCGGGCGTGGCCGACCATTACGCCGAAAGCGATGAACACGCCCTCGCCATAGCGCGCCGCAGTGTGGCCAACCTCAACTGGCGCAAACACGGCGAAGTTCAACAACGCACACCGATCGCCCCGCTCTACAGCAGCGACGAGTTGTACGGCGTGGTCTCGGCCGATGCCAAGCAACCGTTCGACGTGCGCGAAGTGATTGCCCGGTTGGTGGACGGCTCGGTGTTCGACGAATTCAAGGCGCTGTTCGGGACGACGCTGGTGTGCGGCTTTGCTTACCTGCACGGTTATCCGATCGCGATCCTCGCCAACAACGGGATCCTCTTCGCCGAAGCCGCGCAGAAAGGTGCGCACTTCATCGAGCTGGCGTGCCAGCGCGGCATCCCGTTGTTGTTCCTGCAAAACATCACTGGCTTCATGGTCGGTCAGAAATACGAGGCCGGCGGTATCGCCAAGCACGGCGCAAAACTGGTGACCGCCGTGGCGTGCGCCAAAGTGCCGAAATTCACGGTGATCATCGGCGGCAGCTTCGGTGCCGGTAACTATGGGATGTGCGGTCGCGCTTATGACCCACGTTTCCTGTGGATGTGGCCGAATGCGCGCATCGGCGTGATGGGTGCCGAGCAGGCGGCTGGCGTGTTGGTGCAGGTCAAGCGCGAGCAAGCCGAGCGCAGTGGCCAGGGTTTCAGTGCCGAGCAGGAAGCCGAGATCAAGCAACCGATCCTCGACCAATACGAAGAACAGGGCCACCCCTACTATTCCAGCGCCCGCTTGTGGGACGACGGTGTCATCGACCCGGCACAGACTCGCGATGTTTTGGGCCTGGCCTTGTCCGCGTCGTTGAACGCGCCAATCGAACCGAGCCGCTTCGGCGTGTTCCGGATGTGATCTTTTTGTAGGAGCGAGCCTGCTCGCGATGGACGTTAACGATAACGCGTGTGTTCTGGATAAACGCGCCGCCCTTCAGTCCATCGCGAGCAAGGCTCGCTCCTACAAAGTGCCGTGGAGAACGGAAGAATATGAGCGACTTCAACACCCTCCAATTGCTGACCGACCCTCGGGGTTTCGCCACCCTGTGGCTCAGCCGCGAAGAGAAGAACAACGCGTTCAACGCCGAGATGATCCGCGAATTGATCCTCGCGCTGGACAAGGTATCGAACGACGCCAGCCTGCGTTTTCTGCTGGTGCGTGGCCGCGGCAAGCATTTCAGCGCCGGTGCCGACCTGGCCTGGATGCAACAATCGGCCGAACTCGATTACCACACCAACCTCGACGACGCCCGGGAACTGGCAGAGTTGATGTACAACCTCGCCAAGTTGAAAGTCCCGACCCTGGCGGTGGTGCAAGGCGCGGCCTTTGGTGGCGCACTGGGCCTGATCAGTTGCTGCGACATGGCCATCGGTGCCGATGACGCGCAATTCTGCCTGTCAGAAGTCCGCATCGGCCTGGCACCGGCGGTGATCAGCCCGTTCGTGGTGCAAGCCATCGGCGAACGGGCCACCCGACGTTATGCCTTGACCGCTGAACGCTTCGGCGGGCAACGGGCGCGGGAACTCGGTTTGTTGTCGGAGAGCTATCCGCTGATCGATCTGGAGCAAAAGGTCGAACAGTGGATCGACAACCTGTTGCTCAACAGCCCCGCCGCCATGCGTGCCAGCAAGGACCTGCTGCGTGAAGTCGGCGATGGCTCGCTGAACCCGGCGTTGCGCCGCTACACCGAGAACGCCATTGCCCGCATCCGCGTCAGCCCTGAAGGCCAGGAAGGCCTGCGCGCCTTTCTGCAAAAACGTCCGCCGAGCTGGCAGTCCGAAACCACCACCAAGGAGCCCCGTTGATGAGCGCACCTGTTATCACCTCTGTGCTGGTGGCCAATCGTGGCGAAATCGCCTGTCGGGTCATGCGCACCGCCAAGGCCCTGGGCCTGACCACCGTGGCCGTGCACAGCGCCACTGACCGTGACGCCCGCCACAGCCGCGAAGCCGATATTCGCGTCGACCTCGGTGGCAGCAAAGCCGCCGACAGCTACCTGCAAATCGACAAACTGATCGCCGCCGCGAAGGCCAGCGGCGCCCAGGCCATCCACCCCGGTTACGGCTTTCTGTCGGAGAACGCAGGGTTCGCCCGCGCGATCGAAGCGGCCGGCCTGATTTTCCTCGGCCCGCCCGCGTCGGCCATCGACGCCATGGGCAGCAAGTCCGCCGCCAAAGCCTTGATGGAAACCGCAGGCGTGCCGCTGGTGCCCGGTTATCACGGCGAAGCTCAAGACTTCGAGACCTTCCGGGCGGCCTGTGAACGCATCGGTTACCCGGTGCTGCTCAAAGCCACGGCCGGTGGTGGCGGCAAGGGCATGAAAGTGGTCGAGGACGTCAGCCAACTGGCCGAAGCCCTAGCCTCGGCCCAGCGTGAAGCGCAATCGTCGTTCGGCGATTCGCGGATGCTGGTGGAGAAATACCTGCTCAAACCGCGCCACGTGGAAATCCAGGTGTTCGCCGATCAACACGGCAACTGCCTGTACCTCAACGAACGTGACTGCTCGATTCAGCGTCGGCACCAGAAAGTCGTGGAAGAAGCGCCGGCGCCAGGCCTGAGCCCGGAACTGCGGCGTGCCATGGGGGAAGCGGCCGTGCGTTCGGCCCAGGCCATTGGTTATGTCGGCGCCGGCACCGTGGAGTTTCTGCTGGATGCGCGCGGCGAGTTCTTCTTCATGGAGATGAACACGCGCCTGCAAGTCGAACACCCGGTCACCGAAGCCATCACCGGCCTCGACCTGGTGGCATGGCAGATTCGTGTCGCACGGGGTGAAGCACTGCCCATGACCCAGGATCAGGTTCCGCTGATCGGCCACGCCATTGAAGTGCGGCTGTACGCCGAAGACCCGGGCAATGATTTCCTGCCGGCGACCGGGCGTCTGGAGTTGTATCGTGAGTCGGCCGAGGGTCCGGGGCGTCGTGTCGACAGCGGCGTTGAGGAAGGCGATGAGGTTTCACCTTTCTACGACCCGATGCTCGGCAAGTTGATTGCCTGGGGCGAGGACCGTGAACAGGCACGCTTGCGCCTGCTGAGCATGCTCGATGAATTTGCCATTGGCGGGCTCAAGACCAACATCAACTTCCTGCGTCGAATCATTGCCCATCCGGCGTTTGCCGCGGCGGAACTGGATACCGGGTTCATTCCTCGTTACCAGGAGCAACTATTGCCGGCGCCGGCGGCGCTTAGCGACGGCTTCTGGCAAGCCGCCGCCCAGGCATTTGCCCAGAGCCAGTCTCGTTCACCGCGCGTCGATGACCCGAGTTCGCCTTGGGCCGACAGCAACGGTTTCCGCGCCGGATTGCCATCGGAAATCACCCTGCACTTGAGTTGTGAAGGCCAGGACCGCGCGCTGACGCTGCGCAACATCAACGCCCAGAGCGCGCGGCTCAAGGGTGAGCAATTGCTGACCGAGCACGACGGCGTGCGTCGTCAGCATCGGGCCATCCGCCAGGGTGAGCTGGTCTATCTGCAATGGGATGGCGAGTTGCGCCGCATCGAAGCCTATGACCCGATCAGCGCCGTCGAAGCCAGTCACAGCCACCAGGGTGGGCTGACCGCCCCCATGAACGGCAGCATCGTGCGCGTACTGGTAGAGGCCGGGCAAACGGTCGAAGCCGGGGCGCAACTGGTGGTGCTCGAAGCGATGAAGATGGAGCACAGCATCCGTGCGCCACACGCCGGGGTGATCAAGGCGCTGTATTGCCAGGAAGGCGAGATGGTCAGCGAAGGCAGTGCGCTGGTCGAACTGGAAGAAGCGTGAAATGAAGATCGGTCCCGCGCCTGGCGAGGACCGATCCGGTCAGAACTTGGCTGTCGCCTGAACCACCACGCCGATGATTCGGCAGTCGTCGGTGTAGAGGGCTTTGGGATACGTCGGATTGAGCGGGACCAGGTAACGCTGCCCGCCCTCTTCGATCAGCTTGCGAAAGATCGCCTCGGTGCTCTCGGGCCATTGCGCGATCACCAGTTTGCCGGGCTCCGCAGCCACGTCCGGGTCCACCAGAATCAACATGCCTTCGCCAATGCTCAGGCCACTGGGGGCGGTCATCGCGTCGCCGGTCACCGTCAGCCAGAATGCCGAGCCTTGGGCGTGGTAGTCCGACAACTCGAAACGGTACTGCGCCCGTTCTCCGTCGCGAACTTCAGCGGTTACCTTCCAGTCACTGACCGGGTAACGAAAGTACGGATTGTACTTTTGCGTCAGGGAGACTTCGTCGTCCTTCGCGTCCGTGGTTTCGCGAATCACCAGCGCCACTTCCAGAAAGTCCATGCCGAGCGCCTTCAACACTCGATTCATATTCTCGACACCCGGCTCGCGACGTTTATTCAGCCAATGGCCAATGCCGCCCTGGGACATCCCGAGGCGCTCGGCGAGTATTTCCTGAGTGATTTTGAGTTCACTCATCTTGGCCTTGACCAATTCGATCCATTTATCCATGGGCGGCACGATACTGGGGCAACTCCGGCCATCAAAACACAAATTGTAGTATTAAACCCATGGTCACAAATACAAATCGTACTAGGATGAGCTCACGGATCTGAATCTATCACGGAGCTTGCCATCACCATGACCCAACAACCGGCCAACGAACTGCCCGACCTGCAAATCGACACCTCCCTCACCTCGCCCCAAGGCTCCGCTGCCGCCCAACGGGCGCTGGACTACTACTTGAAGCCGGCGGTTTCAGAGAATGAGGTCGAGGAGCGCTTCTTTGATGTGAACCGCAACATCAGCAAAGAAGAGGCATTGGTCCATGCTTCCGATCTGCTGCGTTGTGCCGCAGCCATCGCCTACGAGTCAGCCAATCACCTGCAGGGCGCCAGTCGGGACCTGGCGTTTTCGGCAGTGCATATGATCGATATGGCCAAAGCCATGGTCGCCCGCTCCCTGGAGGGGCACCAGAAAGCCTAAGAGGAAGGCGCTGACAGAGGACCGGAAAGAACTTTCCGATCACAAGACAAAAAAAGCTTGACCCACAAACGAGAATGATTATTATTGCACCATCTGGTCGCGAGATCAGTCGATGGATCAAGGGACCTCAGGTCGGACTTTTGGTCTATCTCCTCATCAGGCTAATCACGGTTTTTGACCCGGCTTATTGCCGGGTCTTTTTTTGCCCGTGTTCTGGCCTGTGGCTTCAGGCTGATCAACTCTTCAAGTGCCGTATACACGCAATGGCGCGGACGATATCAAAAGAATATCCGTTGGCATGGGCAGCCCGACATCATTGGGGCGAACCACCGAAAAATAGCACTTGAGAATCAATTCCACAGTCTCTAAGCTGCGACAGCGTCAAGGAAGACGCCCCCCTCGTTTTACATCATCTGCCTGCCCCCCCTCGTTCCTTGTCTCTGCGATGACCTGTCTTGCCGTCACCATCAGGTTGAAGCGGGTATGCAGGCGAGGATGCACCACCCTCGCCCTCCTGACCTCAATACACCCCGATATGCGAATCCGCCCGTAACGGGTCAGGTTGCCCACCACGTGCACCTCATGCCCACGGCGCCAAGGCGGGTTGAGGTCGGGGCTGGCTATATAGAGGGGCAGGCTGTAGGGGGAGCACTAAAGGAGGAACGCGTAGAAATGCCCCCATTCTGTCACTCGATAGCCTCAAAACAGTGCTGGTGGTAACACGGATGATCGCTACGCTGAGAAGGAGCGCTTCGTGGCGGACACGGGCCGCGGATCAGTGCATCCGCAGGAAGGGTGAAACGTTTTTTCTGCCGCTCCTAACCCCCTTCTCTTGCGTGTACAGTAGCCGCCATAAAATCTAAACAGGAACCCAACCGTGGCTAAATCCTCTCTCGACATCAGTGCCAACTTTGACAGCGGCAACATTGAAGTGCTGGACATCAGCAACCCGCTGCAGGCGCTGCTGGCCATCAAGCCCGACACCCGCAGCCAGCATTTTCAATGGTTCCACTTCAAAGCCAGTGGCCTGCATGTCGGACAGGAGCACTGGTTTCGCCTGAACAATGCCAGCAAGTCCTCTTACAACAAGGCCTGGGACGGGTACCAGGCGGTGGCGTCCTACGATCATGTGAACTGGTTTCGCATACCGACCATCTTCGAAGGCGACTGCCTGCGTTTCAGTCTTGAAGCGACCCAGACCCACGCCTGGTTCGCCTACTTCGAACCCTACAGCCGTGGCCGTCACGACTGGTTGATCGAGCAGGCGCTGACCAAGGCCGGCACAGAACTGCTGGCCACCGGCAAGAGCGTCGAAGGTCGGGACATTCAGCTGTTGCGCAAAGGCTCGGGTGCCGAAGGCCAGCGCAAGGTGTGGATGATCGCTCAGCAACATCCGGGCGAACACATGGCCGAGTGGTTCATGGAAGGCGTTATCGAACGCCTGGAAAAACACGACGACACCGAACTGAACAAACTGCTGGCCAGCGCCGACCTTTACCTGGTGCCGAACATGAATCCGGACGGTGCCTTCCATGGTCATCTGCGCACCAACGCCATGGGCCAGGACCTGAACCGCGCCTGGCAGAGCGCCAGCCCGGAAATCAGCCCCGAAGTCTTTTTCGTACAGCAACAGATGGAAAAGTACGGCGTCGACCTGTTCCTCGACATCCACGGCGATGAGGAAATCCCCTACGTGTTCACCGCCGGCTGCGAAGGCAATCCAGGCTACACGCCGCGAATCGAAAAACTCGAGGAGCACTTCCGCTCCCACCTCAAGCACGTGACCAAGGACTTCCAGACCAAATACGGCTACACCCGCGACGAACCGGGTAAGGCCAACATGACCCTGGCGTGCAACGCCGTTGGCCAGAAATACGATTGCCTGTCACTGACCCTGGAAATGCCGTTCAAGGATCACGACGATCATCCGAACCCGATGACGGGGTGGTCGGGCAAGCGGTCGAAGCAGTTGGGCAAGGATGTGTTGACCACGGTGGCCGAGATGGTTGATACGCTGCGCTGATTGCTTTTTCAGATCAAAAGATCGCAGCCTGCGGCAACGCCCCAGGCGGCGATCTTTTTTCAGGTTATGACTAACCGCGATCCTTGCCCCGCAACATACTGTCCAGCACGTCATCCCGACGCACCCAGGCGTGAAACAACGCCGCCGCCAAATGCAGCAACACCGTCAAGAACAACAGATAAGCCAGATACCCGTGGGCCTTGCGCAGGAAGGCAAACACCTGGGCATTGGCCGGCAGGATCGACGGCAATTGCAACGAATTGCTGAGCATCACCGGTTCGCCCGAGGCCGAAATCATCGCCCAGCCCAGCAGCGGCAATATCAGCATCAAGGCATACAGCAGCACGTGGGAGGCCTTGGCCGCCAGCGCTTGCCAACCCGGCAAGTCCGCGGGTAACGGCGGCTGTTGCGTGGAGAACCGCACAAGCAGACGCACGATCACCAACAGCAAAATGGCGACGCCCAAGGGCTTGTGCAGGTGAATCAGCCATTCATGACGCTCGGACACCGAAGCCACCATGCCTGCGCCGATGAACAGCATGGCGATGATCATCAGCGCCATCAACCAGTGCAGCAGTCGCGCCAGGGGAGCGAAATGGTTCGGTTGGGCGCTCATTGCTTGGCCTCCTGTTTGGCGGCGGGTAACTGGCTGACTTCGCTGGTGCGACGCAGGTAGGAATTGGCGTAACCTGCCGAACGAGCGGCGAGCAACGGGTCGTCGGAACCTTCGATCCCGGCGGGCAATACCAACGGGTCGTAGTTGATGTCACGGCACTCGCCACTGAGCTGCGGCTGGGTGCTTTCAAGGACCAGGGTACCGGCGTTCAACACCTTGCGCCCGTCGGGCCAGGCCTTGCTCGCGTCGTTGACCGGATCGCCGGGGTTGGCCAGGATGATGTTCAACTGCCAACGCAACGGCCCTGCGGCGATGCGTTGAACCAGGTCTTTTTCCAGATAATCGCTGCCTTCCGGGGCCGTCGCGCCCGGCGCATCTTGAGCCACTGGCACCATGCTCCAGCGCACCGCCTGCCGTTGTCCAGCGGCGTTCACCAGGTAAAACGCGTTGACGCTGTTGTAGGTTTCCGTCACGTAACTGGCCGATGGCTTGGCGGTCTTGATCCAGGCAAGAAACGGTGCGGCTTCAGGGTGCGAGCCGAAGAATGCCGGCACCGCCGCCGGGTTCGGCTTGCCGGTGGCCGGGTCAGGCGACTGGGCTTGTTGCAATTGATAGAACGCCTCGGGCGTGCCCACCGGGAACACCGGCATGCTGTTCATCCCGGTGCGCCACTGCTGGCCGTTGGCCTGGGTGAAGCGCAACGCCAGGCTGCGGATGGGCACGGCACTGTCCGGCGCATAAGGATTACCCGCCGGCAAGGCGAAACGCCCGACCACCGGGGTCCGCGCTTCATTGAACACCTGTGCCGAGGAGTAACTGCGCGCTTCGCCGCTGCTCTCGAAATGGCCGATCACGCACACGCCTTTAGAGTGATTACGTCTGAATCCGGGGTGCACGCCGTTGTTGGTTTCCAGCACATTGATCAGCTTTTTCGGCGTCAGGCGTTGTGGGTCAAGGGTGCCGTTGACGTAGGCAAACGCCCCGGCCACGGCGGCGACGACCACGGCAATGCCTGCCAGGCGCATCATCAGGCTCGCGGTACTCAGGGGTGGCCGGGTGGGCGGTGTTGATCGATCTACCATGAAGGACTCCAGGGCCATCGGCCACAAGTGAGAAGAACCAGACAGACGCCCCCCCCGAGGGTTTATTCCATCGTTCGGTATTTATTTTTTCCGGCGTGGAATAACCTCGATGGCCATGCGTCTTCCTGGACACTCACCACAGCGTAGTGACTGGTCAGAACTTCATGAATGATATCGACGAACAATTGCGGGAAATTATTCCCAGGCTGCGTCGCTTCGCCGTATCGCTGACGCGAAATCCCGGCAATGCCGACGATCTGGTGCAGTCGTGCCTCGAGCGGGCACTGTCGGCCTGGGGCGACAAGCGGCCCGAGGGAGACCTGCGTGCCTGGCTGTTTTCAATTCTCTATCGGCAGTTCCTCGACGCTCACCGGCGCTCCCGACGCTATGCGCGAATGCTCGAGTTCTTCACCGGACGCGACGATGCGCAGCCCTCGACAGAGCGAACGGTGATCGCCCAATCGACACTGAACGCCTTCGATCAACTGCCCACCGAACAGCGCGCATTGCTGCTTTGGGTATCGGTGGAAGGCCTGAGCTACAAAGAGGTCGCCGAGATTCTCGATGTCCCCACTGGCACGGTGATGTCCCGCCTGTCCCGGGCCCGCCAGGCCTTGCGCCAACTCAGCGATGGTGAAATCAACCGCCCTTCCCTGCGGAGACTCAAATGATCAGCATGCCCCCCAGCGAGCGAGATCTGCACGCTTATGTCGACCACCAACTCAGCGATGACGACCGACGCCTGGTGGAGACCTATCTCTCTGGCAACGCGCCCATTGCCGAGCAGGTGCGCGCCTGGCAAAAAGACGCCCAGCAACTGCGCGCAGCCCTGAGCGGCGCCCTGCAGCAACCGGCCAACCCGGACCTCGATCCTGTGATGATTCGTCAACGCCTCAAACGCCAGTCCCGTCGTCACCTGGCCAGCGCCGCTGTATTGCTGATCGCCGTCGGCATCGGCGGGGTCAGCGGCTGGCAGGCACGGGAGATGACCCTCGCCAGCGCCCCGCTGCCCATGACCGATGCCCTGCAGGCCTACCGGCTGATTGCCCAGCAAGGCATCTTGCCAGCCGACTACAAGGTCAGTGCCGACGGCGACATGCAAGCCTGGCTCGACCGCTACTTCACCCAGGCCAATCGCCTGCCCGATCTCTCGGGCGCCGGGTTCAAACCGGTCAGCGGGCGTTTGCTCAGCACCGAGCAAGGGCCAGCGGCGATGGTGGTCTACGAGGATCAAGGCGGACATAAGATCAGCTTCTACGTGCGCCCGCCGGGGCCGAAAAACTTCCTGCTGCCACGGGGCAGTCGCCGTGATGACGGCTTGCAGGCCGAGTACTGGTCAGGGGGCGGCTACAACTATGCGATGGTCAGCCCGGCGGATACGCCGGCGGCGCAGATGCTCAAACAGACAACTCAGTTCTGAGCGCCACATCAATTCCGTAGACGCTGGCCTGGCAGCGTCTGCCGGGTTTCGCCTACGCTTTCTTTTTCAGCGTTGCCCACGTAGATCTTAGCGTTGCAGTGGACCACCTGACGGCCCCTAAAAAAATGTATCCACGCCCAATTGAATTGATTTTGTAGGGCCTGTATCGATTTTCTACAGAATTCCAACTCGAAATAAGTTGTACACACCGCAGTAATCCGTCCAAAAAAAACCAGCATTCCAGCGACATGACTGGAAGCAAATTCTCCCCTCTGGGTACACTATGGCGCCGCCGCGCGGGAGCCGGCCTGAAGATTATGGGGTGACATCACAGTGGCCGTTCGACCGCCCAACCGTTTGCGTCTCGCACCGCGCTGGCCATCGCTGCGCCGCCTGTTCGGCAAGGCCTCGGCTGCGCACGCCCATGGAACCGCAACAGGCCGGGTCATCCACGATTACTTTCACCGCAAGGCTCACGCGCAGGGCTACACCCTCAGTCACAGTCAACAGCGCGTGATCGACTGCATGGCGCAACACGCCACAGCACTGCTGGGCAGCGCAGCGCCCCCCCTGCCCGGCCTCTATCTGCACGGCGCCGTGGGTCGCGGCAAGAGTTGGCTGCTCGACGGCTTCTTCCAGGCTATTCCCCTGGAACAAAAACAGCGCCTGCACTTCCACGAGTTTTTTGCCCGGTTGCATCAGGGGATGTTCAGCCATCGCGATCAACCGGACGCGCTGGCGACCACCCTGGATGATTTGCTGCGCGATTGCCGAGTGCTGTGTTTCGACGAATTCCATGTCCATGACATCGGCGACGCGATGCTGATCAAGCGTCTGTTCAAAGCGCTGTTCCGTCGAGGCATTCTGCTGCTGGTCACCTCCAATTACCCACCGGAGGGTCTGTTGCCCAATCCGCTGTACCACGCGCGCTTCAAACCGGTGATCGACCTGATCAATGCGCGCATGCAGGTGATGGAGGTCGGCGGGCCACACGACTACCGCAGCCAGGCCAGAACTCACACGCATCAACTGTTTACCCAGGGTCAATACATCTGGCCCGGCACAGCGTCGCAGCGTCAGGCATCCAACCTGCCACCCGCCAACGCGCCGGCCATTGCGCTGCCGGTCGGCCCTCGCCACCTGCCCGCTCGTTACTGCGAAGACCGTACCATCGGCTTTACCTTCACCGATCTGTGTGAGCAGCCCACGGCGGTCATGGATTACCTGGAGCTGTGCCGACGCTTCGATCACTGGATCATCGACGAATTGCCCAGCCTGGCCGACTGTTCAATCGCCGCCCAGCAACGTTTCATCAATCTGGTGGACGTCTTGTACGATCAAGACAAGCATCTGGTGCTGATGGGGCAGCGTTCTTTGCGCGAAAGCCTGGACGGCGATGCCATCGACCTGGCACGTACCCGCAGCCGCTTGGGGCAGTTGGTGGAGGTCCGGGAGCCGGCCTGATCGCTCGTATTCGATTGGGCTGCTGGCGCGTTAGCGCGCACCTTTCGCCCGCGCTTGATTAAACAACTCGGTCGACTGCGGGCTCGCTCGCGAAAGCGGTCTGACCGACAACACTCATTACCGTTATCATGCCGCCCATTCATTTGATCGATGGCGAGCCCCGTTCATGCACACCCTTGCACAATTGCGCGCCGGCACACTGGCAGGCATCACCCGTCTGGACCTCAGCTGCGGCCTGACAGAATTCCCCCGGAAAATCTTCGACCTGGCGGACTCCCTGGAAGTGCTCAACCTCAGTGGCAATGCCTTGAGCAGCCTCCCGGACGACCTGCATCGCCTGACCCGTTTGCGCGTGTTGTTCTGCTCGGACAATCTGTTCACCGAACTGCCGGCCTGCGTGGGCCAGTGCGCGGCGCTGACCATGATCGGCTTCAAGGCCAACCGCATCGAGCACGTGCCGGGCGCTGCGTTGCCACCGCTCCTACGTTGGCTGATCCTGACTGACAATTGCATCGGCGAACTGCCGACAGAGCTGGGCGAACGCCCCTACCTGCAAAAACTGATGCTGGCGGGTAACCGACTGCAACGCTTGCCGGAAAGTTTGCGCAATTGCCATCGGCTGGAGCTGATCCGCATCGCCGCCAACCAGATCAGCCAATTGCCCGAATGGCTGCTCGCGCTGCCGAGCCTGACCTGGCTGGCGTACGCCGGTAACCCACTGGAAACCGAAGCCGACGCGGCCGCCCTGGCAGCCACTGCGAGCATTCCCTGGTCGCAGTTGCGTCTGGAGCAGCTCCTGGGCGAAGGTGCTTCGGGGTTGATTCATCGGGCGGCATGGGCACGACCGGCCCACGCGGACACGCCAGTCGCGGTCAAACTCTATAAGGGCGAAATGACCAGTGATGGCTCGCCGTTGCATGAAATGAACGCCTGCATTACCGCTGGCCTTCACCCCAACCTGATCCGGGTCGAAGGCCGGGTGGTCGATCACCCGCAAGACACCGCCGGGCTGGTGATGCAACTGATCGAGCCCAGCTACCGCAACCTTGCCGCGCTGCCGAGCCTGGCGACCTGCAGCCGCGATGTCTACGCCGAAGATACCCGGTTCACGGCCGATGTCGCCTTGCGCATTGCCCGTGGTATCGCCTCGGTCGCCGAGCACTTGCACCGCCAGGGCATCACCCATGGCGACCTCTACGGCCACAATATTCTGTGGAACGCGCAGGGTGATTGCCTGTTGGGGGACTTTGGCGCGGCGTCTTTCCATGCCACGCAAGACACCCTGGAAAGCCGTGCACTGCAACGCATCGAAGTGCGAGCGTTCGGGGTTCTGCTGGGGGAATTGCTGGAGCGGATCGACTCGGGGTTGAGCGCCGAGGAGCGTCTGCGGCTGGAGGATTTGCAGCAGCGCTGCTGTCAGCCTGATGTACTGGCGCGACCGGGGTTCGACGAGGTTATTCAACTGCTGAAAGATTGATGACCGCTGCGCGGTCAATCGCGGGCAAGCCCGCTCCCACAGGGTTCAGCGTCGTACGCATTTTTTGCGAACGACACAAATACAGTGGGAGCGGGCTTGCCTGCGATGGCGGTGTCACTGGAAATACAACTTAACCCGCCAACCCGACAAACATGTCTTGCACGTCATCATGGTTATCGAGGCCTTCGAGGAAGGCTTCGACTTCAGCCATCTGCTCGTCGCTCAGGCCGCTGACCGGGTTCTTCGGCTGGTAGCCCAGCTTGGCCGACAGTACGGTGAAGCCTTGTCCCGGCAGGGCTTTTTGCACGGCGTCCAGATCCGCAGGTTCGGTCAGGAACAGGGTCGCGCCGTCTTCGCCCGGCTCGAAATCCTGAGCGCCCGCTTCGATGGCGGCCATTTCCGGATCGGCGTCCGGGGTGTCCGGCGAGGCTTCGATCATGCCCACGTGGTTGAAGTCCCAGGCCACCGAACCGGAAGCGCCCAACTGGCCCTTGCGGAATGCCACGCGGATTTCAGCGACGGTACGGTTGATGTTGTCAGTCACGCATTCAACGATCAGCGGCACCTGATGCGGCGCGAAGCCTTCATACGTCACGCGATGGTATTGCACGGTTTCGCCCAACAGGCCCGCACCCTTCTTGATGGCGCGATCCAGTGTTTCCTTGGGCATCGAAGCTTTCTTGGCCTGTTCAACCACCAGGCGCAGGTGTGCGTTGGTGGCGACATCAGCGCCGTTGCGCGCAGCAATGGTGATTTCTTTCACCAGTTTGCCGAAGATCTTTCCCTTGGCGTTGGCTGCCGCTTCTTTGTGTTTAACCTTCCACTGTGCGCCCATTACTCACTCTCTTGTCTGTGGCGCCGAGACATCTATTGGCCGACGCATTGCGCAAGTTTACCCGGCCTAAAGTTGGCAATCGACCAAAAATTCCGACCTCGAATCGACATATTCACCGGCAGTTGTAGGGCGATTCTGAAACTCCTGTTTGCGATGACCATTAACGGCTGTGGTTTCGTACCCTCTGCAGCCGTACTCCATAGCAGAAGCGCGTCCGATGCATAACGACAAGGAAAGTCCCTTCACCCTGACACTGCTTGACGACGATTTGAGCCTGCAGGTGGTGCAGTTCAGTGGCCGAGAAGCCCTCAACCAACCCTATCGATTCGAGATTGAAGTGATTGGCCTGGCTCCGGCCATGCCGCTGCAACAACTACTGCACCAAGCGGCGTTCCTGAGCCTTGGGCAGGGCCAGGGCATTCACGGCGTACTGCACAGTGTCAGTCGCGAACATCGCGGCCCGCACCGGGTCGGCTACAAACTGGTGCTGGGCCCCGCCCTGCAATCGCTGGACCGACATCGTTGCCGACGCATTTTTGAGCCGTCCAGCGTGCCCATGATCCTGCAGCAGTTGCTGGCCGAACATGAGCTACCCGATGACAGCTATCGCTTCGAACTGACCAATGACCACTATCCTCTGCGACCGTTTTGCATTCAGTACGAAGAAACCGACCTGGCCCTGCTGCAACGGCTGTGCGAGGAGGAAGGCATTCACTATCACTTCGAACACCACCGCCACGGGCATGTTCTGGTGTTCGCCGACGACAGCCTGAGTTTCCCTCAGGAACCGTTGTTGATGCCGTTCCAGAGCGACGCACCCGCTGACAGCAACCCATGGCGAATCAGCGAGCTGTTCCAGCGTCACGATTCACGGCCCTCTTCGCCAAGGCTGGATGCCCGAGACCGCGGCGCCATGGACACCGACGACGGCGCGGCCAATCATGTCTTTAGCCAAGCCATGGCGCCCATGGCCCGCCCCGCTCCCGAACAGCGCTACCGCGATCAACTTGCTCGCCGGCATCTGGAGCGCTTGCGATGCCGGCAAATGCAGATTCACGGCCAAAGTAATCACGGCGAACTGCGCAGCGGCTGCATCGTGCAGGTGACTGAGCACCCACTAACCGGTTTCAACGATCAATGGTTGGTGACCCAGGCGCGTCATCAGGGAGAGCAGGGTTCGATTCTGCAGCAGGGCACCTCGGGCGCGCCCAGGCGTTACCGCAATCAGTTCAGCGCGATTCCCTGGTCAACGGTGTTTCGTCCGGCGCTCGAACAGCCGAGGCCGCGTATCCCCGGTTATCAGCCAGCGCGGGTGCTGGGCCAGACCGGGCAGCAGTCGACGCTGGATGAGCAAGGTCGCATACAGGTGAGTTTGTGGCCTGCTACGGACAATGAAACCGCAGAAGGCATCGGCCTCTGGCTGCCCGTCGCGGTGACGGGTGCCCGCATCGATCCTGGCGGTTTGCCCATGGCCGGCAGCGACGGGTGGGTCAGTTTCCTCGACAGCGATCCCGACCGCCCGGTGTTCTGCGCCAGCACGGGACACCGCTCCACGCCTCGATCCGCCCGGCGCCATGAGCCACGGAGCGATAGCCGTCTGCTGCTCGACTGGTTGATCGACCCCACCGACGCCGGGTCCTGAGCCTCACCCCTTGTCAGCCTTGCCGGCCGCCGCCGCGAACCTGGCCAGGCGCACGTCCAGATGCCGGGGCCGCCGCCCGTGGTCCTCGGCGCGCTCCTTGCGGCGAATGGCGTTGCGCACCATCAACGAGCCAAGGTAACGAATCGGTTCCGGCGGGAAGAAGCCCAGCGGTCCGTTGACCAGTGGCGAGCGCGTCCATGGATTGTCCAGGCCCTGGACCATCGAAGCCAGAATCTGCCCGCCCATGTGGCATGGCCCGACACCGCTGCCGGAATATCCAAAACCGTAGAACAGGTTCCCGCTGGCACTCATCTGCCCAAAGAACGGCAGCCCTGTGACCGAGCGATCCGACGGGCCGTTCCAGGTTGCGTCGACCTTGACGTCGGCAAACGCCGGGAAGAAATCCGTCAGACTGCTGCGAAGCAGACCGGCATAGGGCGATGGCTGATCGAACACCGGTGACAGGCGACCACCGTAAGCGAAGGTATTGCCACCCTTGCCGAGCATGATCCGGCCGTCGGGTGTGTTGTGGTAGTAGTGCACGAAAATCCGCGAATCGAGCACGGTGACACCGCTGGTCAAACCGATTTCGTCGAGCAGATCGGGTCGTGGTTCGGTGATCAACATGTCGCTGGAGACGATCGCCACGCTGCGTTCGAACTGTGGGAATGCCCGTGCCATCCAGGCATTCATCGCCAGCACCACACGATCGGCGCGAACGCGGCCACTGGCGGTCTGGATGACGGCCGGCTTACCTTCCTCCAGCCCGGTCATGGCGGTGTTTTCATGAATCCGCACGCCAAGCTGCAAGGCCACCCGGCGCAAACCGCGCACCAGTTTGCCTGGCTGCACGCTGGCGGCGGCCGGGGAAAACCAGCCTTCCAGGTGCCTGGTGGAACCGGCCATGCGTTGTACATCGGCCAGCGGTCGCTGACTGAAGGAGTTGATGCCGTTGCGCTCCAGCGCGGCGATCACCGCGTCGGTCGAGCCGACCTGAGCGCGGTTGGTCGCGGTGTAGAGGGTGCCATCGAGGCGGTAGTCGGCGTCCACCGCATACCGCTCGCAGAAGGCCCCGATCGCATGGATGCTGCGCTCGGATTCCTTGACCAGCCGCACCGCTTCTTCTGCGCCGAACAGGCGTTCAAGGGTGAAATACTTGGCCGACCATGACAGCGCACAACCACCGTTGCGGCCACTGGCGCCGGCGCCACAGATATCGGCTTCGATCAGCACCACCTCCAGGCCGGGGTTCTGCTCCTTGAGCATGATGGCGGTCCATAACCCGGTGTAGCCGCCGCCGACGATGCAGACGTCGGCGCGGATGTCGCCTTGCAGCGCCGGACAGGTTTCGGACGTCTCGGTCTTCAAGGCCTGCTCCAGCCAAAAGGGTCTCATGGGATCACTCTCCATTCGATAGTCCACACGCCAACCTGCCGCAAACGCAGCAGGCGGCGACGGACAGGGTTCAGGTACGCAGGGATTTGACGCTTATCGGCCGATTAGGCACGAGGGGATAGTGGGTTCGCAAACCACCGGGGCGACTGTTCCAGTGCGGGATCAACACCAGTGCGGAGAACATCGCGCAGCCAGCGAAGACAATGAACACCGTCACGGTGTCGAAATAACCAGGCAGCAACCCGCCAAGAATCGCCCCGACCGAGCCGCAACCGTTGACGAAACCGGCGGCGGTCGCACCGGCCTTGGCAGTGCCGAAGTCGATGGCGGCCGCGCCGCTGATCATCGAATCCGGTCCATAAAGCGTCAGCCCCATGACAAACAGCAGCGCCACTACCAGCAGCACACTGCCGGTGTGCAGGGCACCCATAAACAGCGCGAGCGACACGGTCAGCGCCAGCAGACTGAGCACACAGGCGGGCATACGTCGGGCGCCGAACACTTTGTCGGAGGCAAGGCCGATCATGATCGGTCCGAGCAACCCGGCCAGTTCGAACGCCGTCGGAATGATCGCCGCGCCGACCTTGCCCACCGAAGGCATCTGTTCGAAAACGATCACCGGGCCCCAGAGCAGAATCGCATAGCGCGCCGGTTTCAGCATGAAGTACGCGAGGCCGAGCACCAGCACCGTACGATTGCGCAGGATTTCCTTTAACGGCTCCAAGACGCTGATTTTGCTTTGAGCCTGTGCCTCTTCAGCGGTCAGCTCGGGCTCGGGCTCCACAGCCGGCAAACCGACGTCTTCGGGTTTGTTGCGTTGAAAAATAAAAAACAGCACGGCGACCAGCCCAACCACCGCCGCACTGGAAATGAAGGCCGCATGCCAGCTGCCGATCAGCGTATAAGCCCACCAACCGGCAAAGGGCGATGCCACCAGACCGCCAAAGGCGTAGCAGGAGCTCCACAGGCCCAGCACCCGCCCGCGCTGCTCGGCGGGATAGAAACTACCGAGGTTCTTGCACAGCCCCGACCACCCGGTGGACTGCGCCAGGCCCTGAATCAACATGCAAGTGGCGAAAATCGGCAACGTGGCGAAACTGCCCATCACCAGCGCGGCGGCCGCAGAAATCAGCAAGCCGCCCAGTACCACGACCCGCGGGCCGAAGCGATCGGCCAGGATGCCCCAGGTGAATTGGCCGATGGCGTAAGCGGTCAGATAGATAGCATCGAGGTTGGCCATGGCCATTTTGTCGAGCATGAACGTCGGGTCTTCGCCAATCCCGAGTTTTGCAACAGAGAATGCTTTGCGAGTGAAGTAGAAAGCGGCGTAGGCGAGCCAGGTGATCGCGAAGATCTGCACGCGCCAACGTTTGATGGTGCCGATGTGCTTGTTCATTGTGGTTCTGACCTCAGGGTGTGAGTGTGCCGGCAGAATTGAAAGAAAACGCCTGTGTTTTTATTGTTGAGCACTGCGAAATCACCTTGTCCCTGTGGGCGATTCCGGTCAGATGAGTCCTGTTGTTGCACGCACAGGCTCATGGCACCCGCTGCTGTTCGATTGACCAGTCACCGGGGCTGAGGTGGATAAAAACAACTACTGATTAATAAGTGAAATCGATTTATCGTATTTCAAAAATAAGCTCAGCTTGTTATTGGAGATTCGCATGTCGGTTTCCCACGCCCAACTCAAAGCCTTCCACGCCGTGGCCGTGTACGGAAGCTTTACCAAAGCCGCCGAACGACTGTTTCTCACGCAACCGGCCATTTCCGATCAGGTGCGCAAACTCGAAGAGCGCTACGGTGTGCTGCTGTTCCACCGCAACAAGCGTTCAGTGCGCCTGACCGACCTGGGCGAACGCTTGCTCGGCGTCACGCAGAAACTGTTCGTGATCGAAGCCGAAGCCCAGGAACTGTTGCAAGACTCCCAGGCCTTGCAGACCGGCAGCCTGGTTCTGGCGGTGGACGCGCCGGTGCATGTGCTGCCGCAGATCGCCCGATTCTGTGAGCGTTATCCGGGGATCAGCGTGAAGATCGAAACCGGTAACACCGATGAGTCGCTATTGCGGCTCTTCAACTATCAAGCCGATCTGGCGTTACTGGGCCGTGATGTCAGTGATGAACGTCTGCTCTCGTTACCGCTGCGCAACGACCCGATGGTGGCGTTCGTGTCGCGCAATCACCCGTGGGCCGATCGTAAGTCCATCTGCCTGGCGGACCTGGACGATACGCCGCTGGTGCTGCGGGAAATCGGTTCGGTGACGCGACAAACACTGGAAGAAGAAATGGCTGGCGCCGGCTTGCGCATCCGCTCGGCCATTCAGGTCGAAGGGCGGGAGGCGGCGCGAGAAGCGGTGGTGGTGGGGATTGGTGTCGGCGTGGTGTCGGCAGCCGAATTCGGCGCGGATTCGCGTGTGTGTGCATTGCCGATTACCGATTGCAAACGGCGGTTGACCGAGACGCTGGTGTGCTTGCGCGAGCAGAGTTCGCGGCGGGTGGTGGCGACGTTTCTGGAAATGGTGCGCGAGAGCCTGAGGTAGGCAGGTCTGGCCCCATCGCGGGCAAGCCACGCCACGGTTTATCGGCCTGGCACCAACTCAAAAAACGCCTGGATCAAACGCAAATCCCGGCGCCGTTCCATGCACCCCATCATGTGCCGGTTCACCAACCCCTCGCCAATGATCGGCACCGCCGTCACCCGGGGGTCGTGGCTCACCTCTACCGAAGACACCACGCCCACGCCCAACTCGGCGGCCACTGCTTCTGTCACCGCTTCGCGACTGTCCAGCTCCAGCAACACCCTTGGGTTGACTTGGGCATGGGCGCACGCCTGATCAAAGGTGCGCCGGGTGATCGAACTCGGCTCACGCAACACCATGATCACCTGATCCAGTTCCTTGAGTGGCACGCCTTTGGACCGTTGCGCCCACGGATGACCGTCGGGCACCAGTGCGCAAATGCGTGACTCGCTGAGCGCTTGCAGATGCAGCCCCTTGCGCGGCTCGACTTCGGTCAGCACCGCCACGTCGGCATGTTCGGACAACAGCGCCGCCAGGGTTTCCTGGGCATTGCCCAGGCGCAGGTTCACCGTGATTCCCGGATAACGCGCCCGCAGGCTCGCGAGCATCGGCATAACCATATGCGGGCCGTCCGCCGCCACTTCCAGGCGCCCGGTCAGCAACTGCCGGTTGGCCTCCAGCATCGCCTGTGCTTCTTCGGCCAGGCCGAACATGGCCCGGGTGATCGCCGCCAGTTTGGTGCCCTCTTCCGTCAACTCCACCCGCCGCGCGGTGCGGCGCAACAGGCTGATCTGGTAGTGCTCCTCCAGCGCCTTGATGTGCCCGGTGACCGCCGGTTGACTGATGAACAGCCGTGCGGCCGCCCGGGTAAAGCTGCCCTCGCGGGCCACGGCGTCGAAAGCACGCAGCTGAAACAGATTCATGAATAAGCCTCACTGATGGCTGGCATAACAACAAACAATTTGATTGATAACACGGCAAATTGCAATTTAGGCCCCGTAGCTTCATCCCATCGATTGCGAGGACACGAGAATGAGTACTGCCGCCCCCATCCTGCTCACCCCTGGTCCACTGACCACTTCAGCACGCACCCGTCAGGCGATGATGGTCGACTGGGGTTCCTGGGATGAGCGCTTCAACCAGTTGACCGCCAGCCTCTGCGAACAACTGCTGGCAATCATCAACGGGGCCGCCAGTCATCACTGCGTGCCCCTGCAAGGCAGCGGCACCTTCGCGGTCGAAGCGGCCATCGGCACGCTGGTACCGCGCGACGGCAAAGTGCTGGTACTGATCAACGGTGCCTACGGCAAACGCCTGGCGAAAATCTGCGAAGTGCTCGGCCGCTCGTTCAGCACTTTCGAAACCGCCGAAGACGAACCCACCACCGCCGCCGACGTCGAGCGCCTGCTGCGAGCCGATGACAGCATCACCCACATCGCACTGATTCACTGCGAAACCAGCACCGGTATCCTCAACCCGCTGCCGGAAATCGCTCGGGTCGTTGCGCAACACGGCAAACGCCTGATCATCGACGCCATGAGCTCCTTTGGCGCGCTGCCGATCGACGCGCAACAGATACCGTTCGACGCGCTGATCGCTGCTTCCGGAAAATGCCTGGAGGGCGTACCCGGGATGGGGTTCGTTTTCGCTCGCAAGGAAGCCCTGGCCAACGCTGCCGGCAACTCGCATTCGCTGGCGATGGATCTGTTTGACCAGCACTCCTACATGGTCAAGACCGGCCAATGGCGCTTCACCCCGCCGACCCACGTGGTGGCGGCGCTGCACGAAGCCCTGCTGCAATACAACGAAGAAGGCGGCCTGCCGGCCCGGCACCAGCGCTACGCCGCCAACTGCCAGGCACTGATGGAAGAGATGGGCAAACTGGGATTGCGCAGCTTCCTGCCGGCCGCCATCCAGGCGCCGATCATCACCACGTTCCACGCACCGAAAGATCCACGCTACCAGTTCAAGGAATTCTACGAACGGGTCAAGGCCAAGGGTTACATCCTCTACCCCGGCAAACTGACCCAGGTCGAAACCTTCCGCGTCGGCTGCATCGGTCACGTCACCCCGGCGCAGATGCGCGAAGCGGTGGCGGCGATTGGCGACGTGCTGCGTGAGATGGAAGTGTTAGAGATCTAAGCCATACCGCCTTCCCCACAGTAACCACATCGCCCCTATTAGCCAGTTGCCACAGGACTTGATCACCATGAACTACACCCATCCAAGCAAACTCCAGGCCGCCATCCTCGACTGGGCCGGCACCGTGGTCGATTTCGGCTCCTTCGCGCCGACGCAGATCTTTGTCGAAGCCTTCGCCGAGTTCGACGTCCAGGTGTCCATCGATGAAGCCCGTGGCCCGATGGGCATGGGCAAGTGGGACCACATCCGCACCTTGTGCAATCAGCCGGAAGTCGCCGAACGCTACCGCAAAGTGTTTGGCCGCACGCCCACCGACGATGACGTCACCGCCATCTATCAACGCTTCATGCCGCTGCAGATCGAAAAAATCGCCGAGCATTCGGCACTGATCCCGGGCGCCCTGGACACCATCGCCAACCTGCGCCGGCAAGGGATCAAGATCGGCTCGTGCTCCGGCTACCCGAAACAGGTCATGGACAAGGTGGTCGAACTGGCCGCCACCAACGGTTACGTGGCCGATCACGTGGTCGCCACCGACGAAGTGCCGAATGGCCGCCCATGGCCGGCACAGGCACTGGCCAACGTGATTGCCCTGGGCATCGACGATGTCGCCGCCTGCGTGAAGATCGACGACACCGTGCCAGGCATTCTCGAAGGTCGCCGCGCTGGCATGTGGACCGTGGCGCTGATCTGTTCGGGAAACGCCCTGGGCCTGGACTACGAAGGTTATCGCGCCTTGGACAGCGAAAAACTGGACAGCGAACGCACGCGTATCCATGCGCTGTTCGAAGGCTCACGCCCGCATTACATGATCGACACCATCACCGACTTGCCGGCCGTGATCGCCGATATCAACAAGCGCCTGGCCAAAGGTGAGATGCCGCAAACCAGCTGATTGCCACGCCTCCAAATGCAGCGCCAGTGTTTGAACGGAACTGGCGCTTTTTGCTGTCAATCAGCTGAACCAGTGCTCCCGTGACCCATCGCCACAGGCAAACACGGTGAAACAGGATTACAGTAAAGCACACCGTCGAAGAAGAACGGTGGCTTGAGCTGACCTGTGAGGAACACCGTATGCCATGGAAAAATTCCGATTCGCGCTATAGCACCGTCTCGATAGCGCTGCATTGGTTGATGTTGGTCTTGCTGGCGTTGGTTTACGCCTGCATAGAATTTCGCGGGATTTTTCCCAAGGGCAGTGGCGGGCGAACACTGATCGTGGAATCGCACTTCATGCTCGGCCTGACCGTGTTCGTTCTGGTCTGGTTGCGTTTGTTTGCTCGCAGCCTGGGCCCGGCGCCGCAAATCTTCCCGGCCTCCCCTCGGTGGCAGACGGTGATGGCCAGGCTGATGCACTGGGCGCTGTACCTCTTCATGATCACCATGCCGATTCTCGGCTGGCTGGTCACCAGTGCCAAAGGCAATCAAGTGATGTTTTATGGTATCGACCTGCCCATGCTGATCGCTGAAGACAAAGCACTGGCCAAACAAATCCAGGGATGGCATGAACTTGGCGCAACCATCGGCTATTGGCTGATTGGCCTGCACGCGTTGGCCGGGCTTTATCATCACTACGTGGTCGGCGATAACACCTTGCTGCGGATGATGCCCAAACGAGTGAGCCGCAATTCCTGAGACCCGCAATACCTGAGTGTGGGAGCAAGCTTGCTCCCACACTGGTTTCTGTTGCCCTTCAGTGCTGCGAACCGAACCCTCGCAGGCCCTGCAAGCCACCGGTATGGATGAAGATCAGTCGGGTCCCGGGAGCAAACCGGCCCGCCTCGACTTGCTGTTTGAGCGCCAGCAACGCCTTACCTGTGTACAGCGGTTCCAGAGGAATGCCGCTGGCGCGCTCGGTCTTTTCGATGAATTCGAGCAACGGCGGATCGACGCGGGCAAAGCCGCCACGACTGGCGTCGAACAGTTGATAAACCGCCGTGGTTTCGCCCGCTTCTGCAACGATCCTCTCGACCGCCTGCGCGACCCCATGATCGTCGGGCACCGCCAACGCGCCGTAAACCGGATGATCCCCCGCTTCAGCCAGCACCAGGCCGGCCAGGGTCGTACCCGTTCCGCAGGCCAGCCACCAACCGTCGTAGCCGCTCCAGCCCACGCTGGCCAGTTGCGCAGAGACCTGCCCTCTCAGCGGCATGCAGCCGAGCGCGCCTGGCAAACCACCACCGCCTTCCGGTACGGGGTGCAATGTCGGGTACAGGGATTGCCACGGCTGCCAGAAACCCGCTTCGTGCCGCGCGCGATAGCCGCCATAACCGAGCCAGTGCAGCTGCATGCCGAACGCCTGCAAGTCTTTCACGGTGGGCGTTTGCTGAGGGTGTCCGCGCAGCAGGCCGACCGTGGCAAAACCCAGGCGCTTGCCGGCGGCGGCCAGTGCGTGAAGGTGATTGGAGTGCGCGCCACCGAGGCTGATGATGCCCTCGGCACCCGCCCGGTCAGCGGCGTTGAGGTGTTCGATGAGCTTGAACCATTTGTTACCGCTGATCAGCGGGTCGATCTGATCCAGGCGCAGGATGGCGACTTCGATTCTGGCGCGGCTGAGCCAGTCGAGTTGCAGTGGTTCGAGGGGGGCTTGGGGTCGCCAGTTTGCGGGAGGAAAAAGCATTGATGCCGGCCCAGGGAAAAGAGCCGGCATCTTAGCAGTTGACGGGTGACGAGGGCGTTCGCGCCCTCGCCGCAGGGCTGCTATTACAACTCAGCCGCCAACCGCGAACCCTGATTGATTGCACGCTTGGCATCCAGCTCCGCCGCGACGTCCGCGCCACCGATCAAATGCACGTTCTGCCCTGCCGCGACCAGGCCTTCCTGCAACTCGCGCAACGGGTCTTGGCCGGCACAGATTACGATATTGTCCACTGGCAACACTTGCGGCTCGCCGGTTTCGCCGATGCGGATGTGCAAGCCTTGGTCGTCGATCTTCAGGTATTCGACACTGTTGAGCATCTGCACCTGCTTGTTCTTCAAACCGGTGCGGTGAATCCAGCCGGTGGTTTTGCCAAGGCCGTCGCCGACCTTGGACTTCTTGCGTTGCAGCAGGAACACTTCACGGGCCGGGGCATGGGGCGTGGCCTTGATCCCGGCGACACCGCCGCGCGCTTCCAGGTGCGTATCGATGCCCCATTCTTTCCAGAATTCATCGCGGTTCAGGCTGGTGGACACGCCCTGGTGAACGAGGAACTCCGACACATCGAAACCGATACCACCGGCGCCAATCACCGCGACACGCTTGCCCACGGGCTTGCGCTCGAGGAGTACGTCCAGGTAACTCAGGACCTTGGCGTTCTCGACGCCAGGGATCGCCGGGGTTCTTGGGGCGATGCCGGTCGCCAGGATGATTTCGTCGTAACCGCCCTCGACCAGTCTTGCCACATCCACCCGGGTGTTCAGGCACAGCTCGACGTTGGTGGTCTGCAACTTGCGGTTGAAGTAACGCAGGGTCTCGTAGAACTCTTCCTTGCCCGGTACGCGCTTGGCGACGTTGAACTGGCCGCCGATTTCGCTGGCCGAATCGAACAGCGTCACTTGATGACCGCGCTCGGCCGCTACGGTCGCGGCGGACAAACCGGCAGGGCCGGCACCGACCACGGCGATTTTCTTGATCTGCTTGACCGGCAGATAGTTGAGTTCGGTTTCGTGGCAGGCACGCGGGTTGACCAGGCAACTGGTCAACTTGCCGCCGAAGGTGTGGTCCAGGCACGCCTGGTTGCAACCGATGCAGGTGTTGATTTCGTCGGCGCGCCCTTCAGCGGCCTTGTTGACGAAGTCCGGGTCGGCGAGGAACGGCCGCGCCATCGAGACCATGTCGGCATCACCTTCGGCCAGAATCTGCTCGGCGACTTCCGGGGTGTTGATGCGGTTGGTGGTGATGAGCGGAATGTTCACCGAACCACGCAGCTTGGCCGTGACCTTGCTGAAGGCCGCACGCGGGACCTTGGTGGCAATGGTCGGAATCCGCGCTTCATGCCAGCCGATACCGGTGTTGATGAGGGTCGCACCGGCCTGCTCGATGGCCTTGGCCAACTGCACGATTTCTTCCCAGGTACTGCCGCCTTCCACCAGGTCGAGCATCGACAGGCGAAAAATGATGATGAAGTTCGGACCGACCGCTTCGCGCACCCGGCGTACGATTTCCACCGGCAGGCGCATGCGGTTTTCGTAGCTGCCGCCCCAGCGGTCGGTACGGTGGTTGGTATGAGCGGCGAGGAACTGGTTAATGAAATACCCTTCGGAGCCCATGATTTCGACGCCGTCGTATTCGGCCTGTTGCGCCAGGGTCGAACAAGTGACGAAATCGCGGATCTGCTTCTCGATGCCGTCCTCGTCAAGCTCTTTAGGCTTGAACGGATTGATCGGCGCTTGAATGGCGCTCGGCGCGACCTGTTTCGGGCTGTAGGCATAACGGCCGGCGTGAAGGATCTGCATGCAGATCTTGCCACCCGCCTCGTGCACCGCGCGCGTCACGATCTGGTGCTTGAGCGCCTCTTCTTCGGTGGTCAGCTTGGCGGCGCCGGAATACACCCCGCCCTCGTCGTTCGGACCGATGCCACCGGTGACCATCAAACCGACACCCCCACGGGCACGCTCGGCGAAATAGGCCGCCATGCGCTCGAACCCACCCGGTTTCTCTTCGAGGCCGGTGTGCATCGACCCCATCAGGGTACGGTTGCGCAGCGTGGTGAAACCCAGGTCCAGCGGGGCCAGCAGGTGCGGGTAATGGGCGGCGGTCATCGGAAACTCCACATCGAGCGATCACGGGAAAAATGCGGAAGCTCTCGTGGCCCCCGTCAGTCATGTTCGACAGACTAAGAGCCGAGTCGTTGTCACTCAATGACCATAACTGACAACTTATTGATCCAAATGCGCAGCACCCCTTGGCAAGCGTCGACATGGGTCATACCCTAGTCGACGAATCCTGCTCGCGGCCGTTGACTGTTTCCCCATGCGCAAACTTTTGTACCTGACCTTCTCCATGGCGCTGATTGCTGTCCTGGCGACCTACGCCATGTGGGCCGCGGATCGCCCGGCGGGGCATTACCTCTCGGACTTGCGGATCAACCTTGCCGTCGATCAGGGCACGCCTGCCGATCGCGGCAATCTGCTGGGTATCCAGCCCGAACTCTTTCCCACCGATTATCAGAGCCCTGAACGCCTGCACCGAAAACTCGCGGCCTACTTGCAGAAAGCCAAGGACCAGGGATTGCTGAACGAGAAAACCATCGTGGTCCTGCCGGAGCATGTCGGCACCTGGCTGATGGTCAGCGGCGAGAAGGATGAGCTGTACCAGGCCAGCACGTTGAAGGAAGCCATGAACTGGCTGGCCGTGAGCAACCCCTTGAAATTTGTCCGTGCCTTGATCAGCGCCGAAGGCGGCAATCGCCTGGACGATGCTCACCTGCGTATGAAAGCAAAAGGCATGGCCAAGGATTACCAGGCGTTGTTTGGCGGCCTGGCGAAAGAATTCAACGTGACACTGGTGGCAGGCTCCATTGTATTGCCCGAGCCGAGCATCATCGATGGCACCCTGAAAATCGGCCACGGTGCGCTTTACAACAGCAGCGTCGTGTTTAGCCGCGATGGCCTGCCAATCGGGCAACCGCAGCGCCAGATGCACCCGATGTTTGCCAAGCAGGATGGGATCAAGGCCAGTGGCGAGCATTCACTCAATGTGGTCGACACACCGGCCGGACGTTTGGGCGTGCTGATCGGTCGCGACAGCTGGTATCCGGAAAATTATCGCAAGCTCGACGATCTGCACGTGCAACTGGTTGCGGTTCCCGCCTATTTGGCAGGGCGCGGCACCTGGGATCAACCGTGGCGAGGATACCGGGGCTCGTCGACGCCAGCTTCTGTCAACCTCAAGCCAGGAGAGCTCAGCGAAGGCCAGGCGTGGCAGCACCTGACCCTCACGACCCAGGCACCGGCCAGTCAGGCCACCGCCGGGGTCAGCGTGTTTCTGCGCGGGCAATTCTGGGATCAGGGCAGCGCCGGACAAAGCTTCATCAGCAGCAGCGGCCAGCAGTTCATCGATGCCAACGCGCATGGTGCGCGCTTGCTGAACCTCTGGTTGTAGCGCATGAAATCCCTTCCGATGCGTCTGGGCGATCTGTCAGTGGGGTTTGTTCACAGCCTAGCCGACGCCATACGCAGCCACGGAGTCGACCCGCAACCCTTGCTCGAACAATACGGCCTCGACGCAGCGCGACTCGGCGAAGCGTGTGCACGACTCTCGATACCCCGCTACATGCGCCTGGGCCATGGCGCAATTCAGTTGACCGATAACCCGGCACTCGGCCTGCGCATGGGCCGGTACAGTCGCTTGAGCCAGGCGGGCCTCGCCGGAGTTACCGCCTCCCAGGCGCCGACCGTGCGCGAAGCGGCACGTTGCCTGATCCGTTTTGAAGCCTTGTATGGTTCCAACTATCGCGGACAGTCGAGCTTTCACGAAGACCCCCAGGGTGCCTGGCTGAGGTTCTACTCGATCAGCCCTTACAACAGCTATAACCGCTTTGTGGTCGACTCGATCATCGCCGGCTGGTTGCAGCAATTGTCCAGCGTCAGCCCTGCTCCACTGTGTGCCGAGCGCATCGAGATCGAATTCGAAGCCCCCGATTACCGCGCGGACTATGAAGTGTTGGGTGACTGCCCGATCCAGTTCGGCTGCGAACACAATCAGCTGCGCCTGGGCCTGGAGAGTCTCGCTCAGCGCAACCCTGAACATTGTCCAAGCACCTGGCGTCACTTGCTGCAACTGTGCGAGCGGGAACTGGAGCAACTGACACGCACCCGCAGCCTGCGTGAACGTATCACCCAGTTGCTGGGGCCGTTGCTCAATGGCGGCCGGGAACCCGACCTGGAAGAAGTGGCGGCACGCCTGAAGCTGCCCACCTGGACCTTGCGTCGCAGACTTGCCGAAGAAGGCACGCAATTTCGCGCAATTCTCAACGACACACGTCGCGACCTGGCCATGACCTACATTCGCGACACCGAACTGGCATTCGGAGAAATCGCCTATCTGCTGGGTTTTGCCTCAGCCGAAGCCTTTCAACGCGCATTCAAGCGCTGGAACGGTCAGACCCCCGGCGAATTTCGCCGCAGCCACCGTCAGTTAGCCTGACGCTTACAGCTCGGTCGCGTCTTCGGCTGGTTCCAGCGGGTCCAGCTCAAAGGCCTGATACTCGAGCAGCTCTTCCTGATAATCGTCCATTTTGAATCCCCCACGGCTCATTGAAAATTGTCTGAATAAATGACCAGCAACTTGAGCATAAAGTCCGCGCATGAAAGAAAAATGACGCAGCCACGACACGCCTTCGCTCTACGATAAAACGTAGCAGGCGGTCGGGCATTTATCAGCGTTTTTTTCGAGACAGACCGCAGAACGGCAGCCTGGTTTGACGTGGGTCAATCTGTGCAGCGCAATGGGAGCGGTTTTTCACTCCCGCGACGCTGCAACCCGCTATTGGCCGGTAACAGGCATCGCCGGAATCGGTTCTGTCGGCGGCGGCATGTCGCTTGAATGGGTCGGCGGCGTAATGGTTTCCGAGGACGCGGCCGGCTCTTCGCTCCGGGTCGCCGCAACTGGCGCGGTTTCCGGCGGCGCAACCGGTTCAGAGGCTGCGGGAGCGACTTCAGCGGGCGCTGGGGGCACTGGGGCCGCTACGGGTGCAGGTTCTGCTGCCGGTGCCGGAGGCGCTGCTAACGGAGCCGGAGCAGCCTTGGCTTCAGGCACTCCCAGGTCGGTTTTCGGCTTTTCGGTGATGTGTGCAGCCTTCTTCGCCTCCGGTGGCAGGAACAGCTCGACCAGCGTGAAAAAACGCTCATAGAACTTGGCCGACGATACGGTTTCGCTGGCGACCTTGACCATCGAATCGTCAGACGAGCCTATTGGCATCGACACCGAACCCAACACACCGACACCCAGACTGGCGGAGTTGTTGGTCTTCTTCAATGCATAGCGGTCCTGCAGGGCATTGGCGAACATGGTCGCGTGGTGCCCCTCGCTACCATCATCGGCACACACCACACTGAAGCTGATCTCCATATGGGTCTCGCCGGTCTGCTGGAAGCTCTTGTGACCACTGACCAGTTTCGGATCACTGCTGGTGATGATATAGCCCTGGCTGAGCAACGCCCGACGGGCGGCTTCACAGGATTGCGCATCAGTCACCGGATAGTTACGGGAAAACGTACCGGAGTCGGCGAAGTTCTCATGCTCGTAGATGGTGGCTTTTTTCGACGAGCACCCGGCCGCAACGGCCAGCACCAGCGCCAGCCCGGCAACACGCATGGGAAATGATTTAAACATTGAACATCCTGAGGAAATCGGTTCGGGGCGTATTGTGCAACAGATCGATGCTTAGCGGCGCAACGATTGTGTCTTAAAACAGTTACAGGTCCGTTGATCCCGATATTAGGCAAAAGATCCCGGAAGATTGATGACAACTGCACAAACAAAAAACCCCGACCTTTCGGCCGGGGTTCTTGATAAGCGCAAAACTCAGTCGGGCATCAGAAACGCTTGATGTCCGCCTGGCTTTCCAGCTGCTTGCGGTAAGCCGCAAAGTCCTGCTGGCCAACGCGCGAAGCGAGGAAGCGACGGTATTGAGCCTTCTCTTCTTCGGTTGGCGTTGCCGCTTCGTTGACACTGTTCAGGCGCACGATCATCAGGCTGCCATCAGGCAACGTCACGCTACTGAAGGCCGGCTTGTCTTTCGCGACAGGCTTCGGCATCCGGAACAGCGCTTGCAGCACGGTTGGGTCAACCCCCTCTTGAGCGCGAGTCGCGCCGGAGGTGACTTTCCAGTTCTGTCCGTCGATCGCCTTGTCCAACGGCGTCTTGCCAGCACGCAGACTGGCGATCAGCTCGTCAGCCTTGGTCTTGGCGGCAGCACTGGCGTGCTCCTTGGTCAATTGCTCGCGGATCGGGCCGGCGACGCTTTCCAGCGGCAGCTGCGCAGGCTTGAGGTGCTCCTTGGCGCGCAACACGATCACGGTTTCCGGATCGAGCTCGATGGCAGTGCTGTTGGCACCCTCATCAAGTACTTCAGGGCTGAACGCTGCGGTCACCACGGCACGGTTGGCCGTAACACCTTCGCCACCTTCACGGCCGAACGGCTTGGAGGTGTGAACGGTCAGCTTCAGGTCCTGCGCCGGCTGAGCCAGATCGGACGCCTCGAACGAAGAGTCTTCCAGTTGCTTGGTTGCCTCGACGAAGCGCTGTTCGACCTGCTGGGCCTTCAGTTCGCGAGTCAGCTTGTCTTTCAAGCTGGCGAAGGTCGGCACTTCCGGCGCTTCCACACCCAACAGCTTGATCAGGTGGAAACCGAAGTCGGTGCGAACCGGTGCGGAAACCTGATCCTTGGCCAGTGAATACAATGCTTTTTCGAACGCTGGATCATAGACACCCGGCCCCGCGTAGCCGAGATCACCACCGTTGTTGGCCGACCCCGGATCCTGGGAGAATTCCTTGGCCAGAGCCTCGAATTTATCGCCTTTGGCCAGACGGGCCTGGATCTCTTCGATCTTGGCCTTGGCTTGCGCCTCAGTGGTCTTGTCGTTCACTTCGATCAGAATGTGCGCCGCCCGACGTTGCTCGGACAGGTTCGCGGTTTCTTTCTGATACGCCGCTTGCAGGTCTTCGTCCTTGACGCTGACCTGATCAAAGAAGGAGGACTTCTTCAACTCCAGGTAATCGATGACCACCTGATCTGGCGTCATGAATTCCTTGGCGTGTTCGTCGTAATAGGCTTTGATTTCATCGTCGGTCAACTTCACAGCCGCCGGGTCAGCCTTGATGTTCAGGGAAGCGAAATCGCGGGTCTGTTTTTCCAGACGGGCGAAAGCCAGGACCTGTGCATCGGTGACAAAACCGCTGCCCGCAACGCCGGCGCGCAATTGACCGATCAGCATTTCCTGAGCCAGCATCTGACGGAATTGCAGACGGCTGTAGCCGAGCTGACGAATAACCTGATCGAAACGCTCAGGACTGAACTTGCCATCCACCTGGAATTCAGGTGTTTGCAGGATGACCTGGTCCAACGCCGCTTCGGAGAAAGCGAATTTCGAACTCTCTGCGCCTTGCAGCAGCAGTTTGCGGTCGATCAAGCCTTTGAGGGCCGATTCGCGCAGCATTTTTTCGTCGAGCAAGGAAGCATCGAAATCCTTGCCCAGCTGTTGCATGAGTTGACGGCGTTGCATATCAACCGCCTGGCTCAGCTCGTTCTGGCTGATTTGTTCGCCGTTGACCTTTGCCGCTTCATTGTTGTGCGTCGTGGCCTTGAAAATGGCGTCGAAACCAGTCAAAGCCATCAGTGCAACGATGACCCCGATAATGGTCTTGGCAATCCAGCCTTGTGAATTGTCCCTGATATTCTGCAGCATGCGTCCCCCATAAACGGTTGAACTTCAAAATTAGGCAACCGTGGAGCGTGGGTAGAATCCGGATAGAAGAAAGGCGCATCCGAGGATGCGCCTTCTCGTAACTGGCGGAGCGGACCGATGACTCGAACTTGCGAGCCTCGGCGTCTCGGACCGGCACCTGCCGACTGGACTACCGCTCCGCTGCCAGGTCAGGCATGACCCCGACCCGGATAGGCAAAAACCTGAATCGAACTTAGTTGACAGCTTCTTTCAGAGCTTTACCGGCTTTGAAACCTGGTTTTTTGGCTGCTGCGATTTCCAGAGTCTTACCGGTCTGCGGGTTACGACCAATGCGAGCTGGACGATCAGTTACGGAGAAAGTACCGAAACCAACCAGAACAACAGAGTCGCCAGCCTTGAGAGCGCCAGTGACGGATTCGATTACAGCGTCCAGCGCACGGCCAGCAGCAGCTTTCGGGATATCAGCGGATGCAGCGATAGCATCAATCAGTTCCGACTTGTTCACTCTAAGTCCCCTTATATCTATTTGAGTATGATTCTAAGTTTTTTTGGTGAAAGCAAAAACGAGTGCTGAATGGCCTACAGACACTTAAGAGCCGCTTTATAACAAGGGCTCTAAAAAGCTGTCAAGGAAGCCCTTCAGGCAAATACGTACTAATGCGTGCTAATTCTTTCCTTAGAATCCGACTCGCGTTTTTCATCCTTCGCGACTATCTCCGGAGCCACATCAGGCAAGGGCTCCGGCGCGTATTGCAGCGCAATTTGCAGGACCTCGTCAATCCATTTAACCGGTTTAATCTGTAGATCTTGCTTGATATTGTCGGGAATTTCCTTCAGATCGCGCACATTCTCTTCCGGAATGATCACAGTCTTGATCCCGCCACGGTGAGCGGCCAACAGTTTTTCTTTCAGGCCACCGATTGCCAGCACCTGACCACGCAAGGTGATTTCACCGGTCATGGCGACATCCGCGCGCACAGGGATACCGGTCAGTGCCGAAACCAGCGCCGTGCACATGCCCACACCGGCGCTAGGGCCGTCCTTTGGAGTCGCCCCTTCCGGCATATGGATGTGCGTGTCACGCTTCTCGTGGAAGTCCAGGGGGATCCCCAAGCTCTTCGCGCGGCTACGGACCACGGTCAAGGCAGCCGTGATCGATTCAACCATCACATCACCGAGCGAACCGGTCTTGATCAACTGGCCTTTGCCCGGTACGACGGCGGCCTCGATGGTCAGCAATTCGCCACCCACCTGAGTCCACGCCAATCCGGTGACCTGACCGATCTGGTCTTGCTGTTCAGCGAGGCCGTAACGGAACTTACGCACGCCCAGGAAGTGTTCCAGCATGTCTGCGGTGACCTTCACCGAGAAGCGTTTTTCCAGTGCGTGCTCTTTGACCGCCTTGCGGCAAACCTTGGCAATCTGCCGCTCCAGCCCCCGTACACCGGCTTCGCGGGTGTAGTAGCGGATGATGTCGCGGATCGCTTCGGAGTCGAATTCCAGCTCGCCTTTCTTAAGGCCATTGGCCGTAATCTGCTTGGGCGAAAGGTATTTGACCGCGATGTTGATCTTCTCGTCTTCGGTGTAACCCGGCAGACGAATCACTTCCATCCTGTCCAGCAGCGCGGGCGGAATGTTCATGGAGTTCGAGGTGCACAGGAACATCACATCGGACAGGTCGTAATCGACTTCCAGATAGTGATCGTTGAAATTGTGGTTCTGCTCGGGATCGAGCACTTCCAGCAAAGCCGACGCCGGGTCGCCACGCATATCGCTGCCCATCTTGTCGATTTCATCGAGCAGGAACAGCGGGTTGCGAACGCCCACCTTTGTCATCTTTTGAATCAATCTTCCTGGCATCGAACCGATGTAGGTACGGCGATGACCACGAATTTCCGCCTCATCACGTACGCCGCCGAGGGCCATGCGCACGAATTTACGGTTGGTGGCGTGCGCAATCGACTCCGCCAGGGAGGTTTTGCCCACCCCAGGAGGACCCACCAGGCACAACACCGGGCCACGAATTTTTTTCACGCGCTTTTGAACGGCGAGATATTCGAGAATCCGTTCTTTGACTTCTTCCAGACCGTAGTGATCGGCGTCGAGAATGTCTTCGGCGCGCGCCAGATCCAGACGCACTTTGCTCTGAGCCTTCCACGGCACCTGAACCAGCCAGTCGATGTACGAGCGCACCACCGTCGCTTCCGCGGACATTGGCGACATTTGCTTGAGCTTGTTCAGTTCGGCCGTAGCCTTGGCCAGCGCGTCTTTTGGCAGGCCAGCGGCATCGATACGCTTTTTCAGCTCTTCGATTTCGTTGTGCCCCTCGTCGCTGTCGCCGAGCTCCTTCTGAATGGCTTTCATCTGCTCATTCAGGTAGTACTCGCGCTGACTGCGCTCCATTTGCTTTTTGACACGACCGCGAATGCGTTTTTCGACTTGCAGCAGATCGATCTCGGCGTCCAGCAGCGCCAGAACGTGCTCGACCCGGGCCGACAAATCGATGATTTCGAGAATTTCCTGCTTCTGCTCGATCTTCAGGGCCATGTGCGCGGCCATGGTGTCGACCAGGCGCCCGGGCTCGTCGATGCTGTTGAGCGACGAGAGGACCTCAGCCGGGACTTTCTTGCCCAGCTGCACATATTGTTCGAACTGCGACAGCAGGCTGCGCACGAACACTTCCGACTCGCGCGCAGGCGCGTCGACTTCGTCGATCAAGGAGACTTCGGCACGGCAATGGCCGTCCACTTCACTGAAACGCTCCACGGCGCCGCGTTGCTCGCCTTCGACCAGAACCTTGACCGTGCCGTCAGGCAGCTTCAGCAACTGCAGAACGGTGGCAATCGTACCTACGCGATAAAGCGCATCTTCGCCGGGATCGTCGTCAGCAGGGTTTCTCTGTGCCAGCAGAAGGATCTGCTTGTCGCCCGTCATCGCAGCCTCAAGGGCTTCGATGGATTTCTCGCGCCCCACGAACAGCGGGATAACCATGTGCGGATAAACCACGACATCACGCAATGGCAGGAGAGGCAATTCGATGGTTGTCTTCATGATTTCGCCTCTACGGCGGCCATAAGGCCGTAAACAGATGGAAGTAAGCTTGAAACCAAGATGGGGGCTGATCTGGAAAAAAACAAGCGGATAAAAGTACGACTTAAAAGATCGCTTCTTACGGCAGCAACTGTGGGGCTCGGATACAGCGAAAAAAACAGGCAAGCGGGCTGGCATGTCGCCTTCCCAGCGGCGCAGCGATCCGACAAGCCCTCCGCCACAAAAGCAAAGGGGCCCGAAGGCCCCTTCTTTGTACCGGCTGCGTGACGCTTATGCGTCTGGCGCGGCCTTGGCAGCAGGCTCACTGTTTTCATAGATATACAGTGGCTTGGACTTGCCTTCTATAACGCTTTCATCGATCACTACTTTACTCACCTCGGACTGCGAGGGGATTTCATACATAGTGTCGAGCAATACACCTTCGAGAATCGAACGCAAGCCACGAGCGCCGGTTTTGCGTTCCAGTGCGCGTTTCGCAACCGATTTCAGTGCGTCAGCCCGGAATTCCAGGTCCACGCCTTCCATCTCGAACAACTTGGCGTACTGCTTGGTCAGAGCATTTTTCGGCTCGGTGAGGATCTGCATCAAAGCAGCTTCATCGAGCTCGTCCAGTGTGGCAAGAACCGGCAGACGACCGACGAATTCCGGGATCAGACCGAACTTGACCAGATCGTCAGGCTCGACTTCACGCAGGGATTCACCGACTTTCTTCCCTTCTTCCTTGCTGCGCACTTCCGCGTTGAAACCAATGCCGCCCTTGGTGGAACGGTTTTGAATAACCTTTTCCAGACCGGAAAATGCACCACCGCAGATGAACAGGATGTTACGGGTGTCGACCTGAAGGAATTCCTGCTGTGGGTGCTTGCGACCACCTTGAGGCGGAACGGAAGCGACTGTACCTTCGATCAACTTGAGCAGGGCTTGCTGCACGCCTTCACCGGAAACGTCCCGGGTAATCGACGGGTTGTCAGACTTGCGCGAAATCTTGTCGATTTCATCGATGTAGACAATGCCCATCTGGGCTTTTTCCACGTCGTAATCGCACTTCTGCAGCAGCTTCTGAATGATGTTCTCGACATCTTCACCCACATAACCCGCCTCGGTGAGGGTGGTTGCGTCGGCGATGGTGAACGGAACGTTCAGCAAGCGGGCCAGTGTTTCGGCAAGCAGGGTTTTACCCGAGCCTGTCGGGCCGATCAGCAGGATGTTGCTCTTGCCGAGTTCGACATCGTCATTCTTTTTGTCACGCTGGTTCAGGCGCTTGTAGTGGTTGTACACCGCTACGGCCAGAATTTTTTTCGCACGCTCCTGACCAATCACATACTGATCAAGGATGCCGCTGATTTCTTTAGGCGAAGGCAATTTATGCGCGCTGCTTTCGGCCTGGGCTTCCTGCACCTCCTCACGGATGATGTCATTGCACAGGTCGACGCACTCGTCGCAGATAAAGACCGAGGGGCCGGCAATCAATTTGCGCACTTCATGCTGGCTTTTGCCACAGAAGGAGCAATAGAGCAGCTTGCCGTTGTCCTCGCCGTTGCGGGTGTCAGTCATTCGTTCGATCCAAATCCGATAGGCTTGCAACACAAGATGAAGGCTATTGCGGGCTTTTTCAAGCCCGCAGGTGATCGGACCTGCCGACCAACCTTATTTTGAGCTGCTTATTTTAAGCAGGGCGCTGGCTGATCACTTCATCGATCAACCCGTATTCACGCGCGGCTTCCGCACTCATGAAATTGTCGCGGTTTGTGTCTCGCTCGATTTCTTCAAGAGTGCGACCACTATGCTTGGCCATCAGCGTGTTGAGACGCTCACGAATAAAGAGGATTTCCTTGGCATGGATTTCGATATCCGAAGCCTGGCCCTGGAAACCGCCCAATGGCTGGTGAATCATCACACGTGAGTTCGGCAGGCAGTAACGTTTGCCAGGGGCACCAGCCGTGAGAAGAAACGCGCCCATGCTGCACGCTTGGCCAATGCAGGTGGTCGACACGTTTGGCTTGATGAACTGCATGGTGTCATAGATCGACATGCCCGCCGTCACCGAACCACCCGGGGAGTTGATATAGAGATGGATGTCCTTGTCCGGGTTTTCCGCTTCAAGGAACAGCAGTTGCGCACAGATCAGGTTGGCCATGTAGTCCTCTACCGGACCTACCAGAAAGATCACTCGCTCCTTGAGAAGACGCGAGTAGATGTCATAGGCGCGCTCGCCACGAGCAGACTGCTCGACAACCATCGGGACCAGGCCGCCTGCGGCCTGGATATCAGAGTTCTGCTGAATATACGAATTACGGAACATGCTCTGCAGTCACTCCCAAATAGTTATGTCTTGAATACGCATAAGCCAGCACGAAGGCTGGCTTATGGTGTGTACTTCTTACCGCAAAAACGATCAGTCGGCTTGTGGAGCTTCTACCGGCTTGACCGCTTCTTCGTAAGAGACCGATTTGTCGGTCACGCTAGCTTTCTGCAGAACAGTATCCACAACTTGTTCTTCCAGCACAACCGAACGGACTTCGTTCAGTTGCTGGTCGTTCTTGTAGTACCAGGACACAACCTGCTCAGGCTCTTGGTAAGCCGAAGCCATCTCCTGAATCATCTCGCGAACGCGGGCTTCGTCAGGCTTGAGGTCGAATTGCTTGACCACTTCAGCGACGATCAGGCCCAGTACTACGCGACGCTTGGCTTGTTCTTCGAACAGCTCGGCCGGCAGTTGATCAGGCTTGATGTTGCCGCCGAACTGCTGAACAGCCTGCACGCGCAGACGGTCAACTTCGTTGGACAACAGAGCCTTAGGCACTTCGATCGGGTTGGTGGCCAGCAGACCATCCATGACCTGATTCTTGACCTTGGACTTGATCGCCTGACGCAGCTCGCGCTCCATGTTCTTGCGAACTTCGGTGCGGAAGCCTTCCAGGCCGCTTTCCTTGATGCCGAATTGAGCGAAGAACTCTTCGGTCAGCTCTGGCAGCTTTGGCTCGGAAACGGTGTTTACGGTAACGGTGAACTCAGCGGTTTTGCCTGCCAGGTCCAGGTTCTGATAGTCCTCTGGGAAGGTCAGGTTCAGAACGCGCTCTTCGCCGGCCTTGGCGCCAACCAGGCCGTCCTCGAAACCAGGGATCATGCGACCGGAGCCCAGAACCAGCTGAGTGCCCTTGGCGGAGCCGCCAGCGAACACTTCACCGTCGACCTTGCCAACGAAATCGATGTTCAGTTGGTCTTCGTTTTGAGCAGCGCGATCGGCCACTTCGAAACGGGTGTTCTGCTTGCGCAGGATGTCCAGCATCTTGTCCAGATCGGCATCAGCCACGTCAGCGCTCAGACGCTCTACGGTGATACCTTCGAAACCGGCAACGGTGAACTCAGGGAACACTTCAAAAACAGCAACGTATTCCAGGTCCTTGCCAGCTTCGAGCGACTTAGGCTCGATCGAAGGCGAACCAGCCGGGTTCAGCTTCTGCTCAACCACAGCTTCATAGAAAGAGGACTGGATCACGTCGCCTACAGCTTCCTGGCGAGCTTCAGCGCCGAAACGACGCTTGATTTCGCTCATTGGCACTTTGCCTGGACGGAAGCCAGCAATCTTGGCCTTTTGGGCAGTCTGCTGCAGACGCTTGTTGACCTGAGTCTCGATGCGCTCAGCCGGCACGGTGATGCTCATGCGGCGCTCAAGAGCAGAAGTATTTTCAACAGAAACTTGCATGGATATTCCTCGTTGCACAGACGTTAGCCGGCCGTTTCCGACCCCAGAATCAAGGGCATGCATTCTAGTGGGTCAAACTCAAGAAGTCACCCTACTGAAAACGGGTAAAAAAGCAGCTGGCAATTTATAGGTGCGAATGCACGGATGCACCTCGCCCCGGTGGCAAATACAGCCAATCACGCCAGGGCTCTGCGCCAACCCTTCTATATATAGAAGAGGCAGCCAATCATCTCCCTGACAGCCGATCTTGCGAGCAAGGCCGGCGAGCAGCGCAGCATCATCGAGAAACATAAATACGACGAAACGCCCTGCCCCTGCGACCCAGAACCTGCAGCCGCTGAATACTCGAACCGCTGAAACAAAAAAGGCGCCAGACTTTTCAATCTGGCGCCTTTCGAAATATGGGGTGGACGATGGGGATCGAACCCACGACAACGGGAGTCACAATCCCGTGCTCTACCAACTGAGCTACGCCCACCATATTGCATGACAAAGAAGCCAAACAACTTCTTTAGTCAGCCCCAAACAAGCCAAGCGGCATGACTGAAGCTTTATTTGGTGCGGATGAAGAGACTCGAACTCTTACGCCTCGCGGCGCTGGAACCTAAATCCAGTGTGTCTACCAATTCCACCACATCCGCGGGTTGAAGCTGTTAAAGCAAAGGCGCCAGACTTTTAATCTGGCGCCTTTCGAAATATGGGGTGGACGATGGGGATCGAACCCACGACAACGGGAGTCACAATCCCGTGCTCTACCAACTGAGCTACGCCCACCATATCGCGCTACTTGTGCCAAAGCTGCCTAATGGCGCACCCGGCAGGACTCGAACCTGCGACCATCCGCTTAGAAGGCGGATGCTCTATCCAGCTGAGCTACGGGCGCCTTGTTAATCTGTAACCTTGGAGGACTACAAACTAAATGCTTTCCAGTCTCGCAGAACCTTGATTCCGCTCGACCTTCTTAACCAGTGCTAGGCTGTGCCCGACAAGTGCGACGAATAGTATAGAGCCCCCCGAGGGTCGTCAAATCCTTTTTAAAAAAAATTCATTTAATTAAAGGAGTTAGGGGAATTTGCAGACCAAGCGCCTTTGCCCTCACCTCATGACATGCGAGAATGCGCTCTCTTTTTTTCCCCTCTCGATGGTTAATCACGCGCAATGACTGCACAACTAATCGACGGCAAATCGATCGCCGCCAGCCTGCGCCAGCAGATCGCCCAACGGGTCAACGAGCGTCGCCAGCAAGGCCTGCGCACGCCCGGACTCGCGGTGATCCTGGTCGGCAGCGATCCTGCCTCTCAGGTTTATGTCTCGCACAAGCGTAAAGACTGTGAAGAGGTCGGCTTCCTCTCCCAAGCTTATGACCTGCCTTCCGAAACCACTCAAGAAGCACTGACCGACCTGATCGATCGCCTCAATGACGATCCGGCAATTGACGGTGTTCTGCTTCAGCTTCCTCTACCGGAACACCTGGACGCGTCCAAGTTGCTGGAGCGCATTCGTCCGGATAAAGACGTCGACGGCTTCCACCCGTATAACGTCGGTCGCCTGGCCCAACGCATACCGCTGCTGCGTCCGTGCACCCCTAAAGGCATCATGACCTTGCTGGAAAGCACCGGTGCCGATCTGTACGGGATGAATGCCGTGATTGTCGGCGCTTCCAATATCGTGGGTCGCCCGATGGCGATGGAATTGTTGCTGGCCGGTTGCACCGTGACCGTCACCCACCGCTTCACCAAGGACCTGGCCGGCCACATTGGTCGCGCGGATCTGGTCGTGGTGGCCGCCGGCAAGCCGGGCCTGGTCAAGGGTGAATGGATCAAGGAAGGCGCGATCGTGATCGACGTCGGCATCAACCGTCAGGAGGACGGCAAGCTGGTCGGCGATGTGGTTTACGAAACCGCCCTGCCCCGCGCTGGCTGGATCACTCCAGTGCCCGGCGGCGTCGGTCCGATGACTCGCGCATGCCTGCTGGAAAACACACTGTACGCGGCTGAAACCCTGCACAGCTGAGTCCCGCTTTCGGCGCTGGCAACAACTCAAGGAACCCCGCCCATGGCGGGGTTCTTTTTGCCCGCGAATAAAGGCCGACCACCTGCCGGAAAATGACATTTTTTTCATGTTTCAAAGGACTTTAACCACTTCCCGGAACAACCATCGACAGTTATTCAGCCATACTCCAGAATGTCGCGCTTTTTACGAAATAGCCCGTTACAAAACGGCTTATCAACATTTTATGAGTCTGCCAGCGTGAAAATCCGTCTTTCCATCCTGAGCCTATTTTTTGCAGTTACAGGGACTTTCATCACGCCAATCGCCAGCGCTGGCGAAACCACCGCCGCGCCTCGAGACACCTCACACCTGAAGATCGCTTCCGGCAGCGCATTGCTGGTCGACTTGCAGTCCAACAAAGTCATTTACGCCAGCAATCCCGACGTCGTTGTCCCCATCGCTTCGGTGAGCAAACTGATGACCGGCCTGGTGGTCGTCGAAGCCCGGCAGAACATGGACGAATACATCAACATCAACATCAGCAACACGCCGGAAATGAAAGGCGTGTTCTCCCGGGTCAAGCTCAACAGCGAGATGCCGCGCCGGGAGATGCTGCTGATCGCCTTGATGTCTTCGGAAAACCGTGCCGCCGCGAGCCTGGCGCACCATTATCCGGGTGGCTACGCGGCGTTCATCGCCGCCATGAACGCCAAGGCCAAGGCACTGGGCATGACCAATACCCATTTCGTCGAGCCGACCGGCCTCTCGCCACGCAATGTGTCCACAGCCCGCGACCTGAGCAAACTGCTGGTCGCCGCTCACAAGTACCCGCTGCTGACACAACTGAGCACCACCAAGGAAAAAACCGTGTCGTTCCGCAAACCCAACTACAGCCTGGGTTTCCGCAACACCGATCATCTGGTGGGCAAGCCGAACTGGAACATCGAACTGACGAAAACCGGTTTCACCAACGAAGCGGGTCACTGCCTGGTATTGGTGACCCATATGGCTAACCGCCCGGTAGCACTGGTGATCCTCGATGCCTATGGCAAGTACACACACTTTGCCGACGCCACTCGCATCCGCAATTGGGTCGAAACCGGCCACAGCGCAGACGTACCCTCTGTAGCACTGCAATACAAATCCGAAAAGAACCTCAAGCATCGCCAAAGCGGCGTGGTTGAAGCGTCAAAATAACTGCACGACAGTCGAAAGCAAAAGCCCCGATCATTCGGGGCTTTTGCTTTCTGCCTTAATCATTGGGCAGCGGCATCTGGTCATCATCCGGAATCCCGTCGCCGGTACTCGGGTCTCTCCAGGGTTTCGGATGTTCGGTGGACACCACGGTTGGCCGAGCCAGAGGATCCCTCATCGGGCTATCCGGATCCATCACCGGATCCACGTCTTGCTCCGGGGTTGTCGGGACGTTTTCCGGACGTTTATCGTCAAAGCTCGAATCAGTAGACATACGCACCTCCAATGAGACCTGGCAATGAGACCTAGGGTTTCAGATCACCGAGTGGATCGTAAGGCTTTGCCGGAGCCTTGGGATTGTCGCCCGGCTTAACATCCCGTGGCGCCTTTGCCGGACCGATGGGATCGACCTGAGGGTCGGCGAGATCCGGAGAGTCGGGGTCGAACCCCAACTCGTCGCCGGATGAATGCTCAGACGAGTGCGGACCGGCGGGAGTATTGAAATGAGCCATGAACGCCTCCTGGTCGTGGCCCGAGAAACTCGGGCCTCAATCATCAGAGGCTGGCAATGCGCAGTGGTGCCATGGGGGTGACGAACGGGCTTACTGTGCGCCCAACGCTTTTTTCGCCCTGGCGGCCGCTTGCTCCTGGCCGGCCTGAGCGAGGTCGCTCGCAGCCTTTAACCAGCGCTGCCGATCGACGCTGGCCGGAACCTGTGTCGGCGCCTGAATCAAAACCGCCCAGCCACCGGCATCCTTGAAAGACGACTCAAACGAACTGAAACTCATCATCGTCCTCTGACTCATGCCGGCGCGCAGCAGCACTGTCTGTTTCTGCCGGTTGTACCCGGCGAGAATGGCATAACGCGGCTCGGCCCACAGCGCAGAACCCTCAGTGAAGCGCACCATGACCGGATATCCGGCAGCAACCTGAGTCAGCAAGGCAGGCAGATTGCTGTCGAGGGGATAAACCATCATCCCGTATTCACGGGCGAGGTTTTGCATGTTCTGTTGCAATTGCGCTTCGGCACCCGGCAAACGCAACGGCTTTTCGAGCAAGCCCGGGGTAATCACAACGCCCTGCTGGGACAGCATGCTCGCCAACACTTGCGGCCCGCTTTGATTGGCTACGCCCTTATAGAACCGGCCGCCGAGCTCGACGCGCTCCGGCAGACGCTTGATCTCAGGCGCGACACTGCCCGCGCAACCTGCCAAACCAGCCACGCACCCCACAATCAGTGCCGCCGATAGAATTCGAGAAATTACCCGCACCATCATCACTCTCTTCGTTCAGACGCCAGGCAATCGCACTCCCGGCTTGGCCGTCGATCATAGGATGCCTCGCGACAGCGGTATAGCCTTAACCGGTAGTTGATTGCATTCGATAGAGCGAACTGGTTGATCCGGGTCGACCTTTGGTCAATAGCCTGCAACACCGCAGCGTCTAGACTGTCACTTGCAAGTCGTGTGTGCCCGCCGCAGGGCAAAGAGGAGGCATCGATGAGCCTGACAATGACAATCGTGATGTTGATTTCCGGCTGGCTGGCCGTTGCCACCGCCATGCTATGGGGCGTTCTGCGCATTACTCGTCGGCACCATCACCACCCTGCTCAACCGGCGCCCCTGGTGAAAGCCGAAAAACCGGCCACGCGCCACGCCACTGCCCATTAACCAAAGCGTTGGGGCCCTACAAAAAAAACGGCCGCCTGGACTCTTTCGAGTGCAGGCGGCCGTTTCGTTAAGCGCCAATCAAGCTTCCGCGGAGACCCGCTTCTGCCGGGCGCGGCGGGACATCATGTTCAACACCTCGATCGCAGCCGAGAACGCCATGGCAGCGTAGACGTAGCCTTTCGGTACGTGGGCGCCGAAGCCTTCGGCGATCAGCGTCATGCCGATCATGATCAGGAAGCCCAGGGCCAGCATCACCACCGTCGGGTTGTCGTTGATGAACTTGGCCAGTGGATCAGCCGCCAGCAACATCACCAGCACCGACACCACCACCGCGATGATCATGATCGGCAAATGTTCGGTCATGCCGACAGCGGTAATGATGCTGTCGATGGAGAACACCATGTCCAGCATCAGAATCTGACCAATCGCCGCGGCAAAGCCCAGGGTCACGGTCGAGGTGGCCGACGTCGGATCTTCCGGAGCCGGGTCCATGCTGTGATGGATCTCGGTTGTAGCTTTCCACAACAGGAACAGGCCACCGGCAATCAGGATCATGTCTTTCCAGGAGAAGGCCTGGCCAAACACTTCAATCACAGGCGCCGTCAACTGGACGATGAACGCAATGGTGCTCAGCAAGCCCAGTCGCAGAATCAGCGCCATGCCGATACCGATGCGCCGTGCTTTCTGTCGATGTTGCTCAGGCAGCTTGTTGGTCAGGATCGAGATAAAGATCAGGTTATCGATGCCAAGCACGATTTCCATCACCACCAGGGTGGCCAGGGCAACCCACGCGGTGGGGCTGGCAGCTAGTTGTAAAAGGTATTCCATGGGTCAGTCCTGACTCGCTGTAAGACGGTTTAGATTTCCTGGGAGGAAGATTCGGTTTTTTCCGCGTCTTTTTCCGTTGATTCTTTTTTGCTGATCAACCCGCCAGTGGCATCGCTCAGCGCTTGTTCGGCGGCTTTATGGGTGTCGTCGATGGCCTGTTTGGCGCTTTCGGCGGCTTTGCCCATCAGTTGCTGGGCACTTTTTTCGGCCTGGTCACAGCCGGCCAGTACCAGTAAAGACGTGATCAGCAATGCCGTGGTCTTAAGCTTCATGTTGCCTCCTTCAATAGAACAAACGGCGCCGAGACGATGGCCCGTTGATAGCGACGCATTCTAGGGAGATGAACACTTCAGGAAAATTCGTATTTTCAGCGTATATACTTCGGTTTTTACGAACTGTAGATTCTCATGCTCAACTATCGACAACTGCATTACTTCTGGGTCGTGGCCAAGACCGGCAGCATCGTGCGCGCCTGCGAGCAACTGAACCTGACGCCCCAGACCATCAGCGGGCAGATCTCCCTGCTGGAACAAACCTACGGCATCGAGTTGTTTCGCAGGGTCGGCCGGCAACTGGAGCTGACCGAGGCTGGCCGGCAAACCCTGCCCTACGCTGAACAGATGTTTCAGCTGGGTGGCGAATTGGAGTTAATGCTGCGGGCGCAGCCCAATGAACAGCAGATTCTGTTCCGGGTCGGTGTGGCCGATGTGGTCCCCAAATCCATCGTCTACCGCCTGATAGCGCCCACCATGGAATTGAGCGACCCCCTGCGCATCAGCTGTCGCGAGGACAAGCTGGAACGCCTGCTCGCCGACTTGGCCATCCAGCGCCTGGATCTGGTGATCTCCGACAGCCCGATGCCGTCGCACCTGGACATTAAAGGCTACAGCCAGAAACTCGGTGAATGCGGGATCAGTTTTTTCGCGACCGCTGAGCTGGCAGCGCTCTACGGTGGGGATTTCCCCCGCAGCCTCAATGGCGCTCCGCTGCTGATTCCAGGGCCGGAAACCGTGGTGCGCAGCCGCTTGCAACGCTGGTTCGCCGAACAACAGATCCAACCTCGCATCGTTGGCGAATTCGACGACAGCGCCTTGATGCAAGCCTTCGGACAGTCCGGTAGCGGGATTTTCATCGGCCCGAGCGTGATCGCCGATGAAGTGCGGCGCCAATACGGCGTGGAGGTGATTGGCCAGACCGACGCGGTGAGCGAGTCGTTCTATGCCATTTCGGTGGAACGCAAGGTCAAGCACCCCGGCATTGTCGCCATTACCGAAGGTGCCCGCCGCGAGTTGTTTACCGAACTGTGAAGCCTTAGGCGAAGACTTCGCGGGGTTTGAAAGTCATCAGCGCGAGAGCCAACAGGATCGACGCCAAGATAAAAGCGGCAGCCGCAAAACCCAGGCCTTGCAGGCCGACGCTATCGATCACCCGGCCGCCAATCATGGCGCCCAGGCCAATCCCCAGGTTGGCCCCGGCGATGTTCAGCGAGGCGGCAAAGGCTGGCGCCTCGGGTGCGGCTTTCATCAAACGCACATGGCTGACCAGAAACAGCGCTGCCTGAGTGATGCCCCAGATACCCATCGCCGCCGCCAGACCAAAAGGCGAATGGATGTTCGGCACCAGCGCCACCAGCCCGGCAATCATGAACGCGCAAAACATCATCGACGCGATCAGCGGATGCCGATCCACCGCACGGCCCCCCAGTGAGTTACCGATCAACCCGACCGCGCCAAAGCCCATCAGACACCAGCCAACCACCGTGCCATCGAAACCGGCCAAACGCTCGAGGATGTCCGCCAGATAGGTGTAAGCGGTGAACATGCCGCTGAACACAATGATCGACAGCAGCACGTGGCCGACCATCACTGGGCTGCGCAGAATCTTGAACTGTGAACGGAAACTGACCTGATGCTGATGCAGACTGGTTTTCGGCAGATAGATAAACAGCAGCAGCGCCTTGGCAAACGCGATGACCGCGAGGATGCCGAAAGCACTGCGCCAGCCAAATGCATCGGAGATCAGGGTGCCCACCGGAATACCGAACACGGTGGCGCAGACAATGCCGAAGCCGATTTTGGCGATGGCGCGTCCGGCGTAATCCGGCCCGACAATGTCCACGGCCGTCTCACTGGCCAGCGCCCAGAACACCGGTAAGCCCAACGCCGGAATCAAGCGAGCAACCGCCATGACCCAGATATTGGGCGCCAACGCCGCGAGGGTGTTGGCCAGGCCGAACATGATCAGCACGCTGATGAACAGCTTGCGGCGCTCGAACCGGGCGAAATACGCGGTAAGAAATGGCCCGAAGGCGGCAACGGTGAAAGCGAACAGGGTCACCAGCAAGCCCGCTTGCGGGATGCTGACCTCGAGGTCGCGGGCGATGGCCGGCAGCAGGCCGACAATGATGAACTCCGTGGTCAGCACCGTGAAACCGGCGGCGGACAACAGAAGGATGGGCAACAACCGCATGCAAAACTCCAAATAAACGACAACACCAGCGATAGCCCGAAGGCCCACTGGCAGACATGAAAAAGAGGATGGCGAATCTTAACAGAGTGTTTCCGGATGCGGTTGCACGAACCTGCAAATCGCGTTGAACGCCAGGGCGTCAGTTCGTCACAGGCCTGAAGGATCGGCCCTGCGCTGTGATAAAGTCCGCGCCCTGAAAAACGTACACCCTGTGGTCGATGCTGTTCATTCAAGTGACAAAACCTGTGGGAGCGAGCCTGCTCGCGAAGGCGGAGCCTCAGCAAACACTAATGTTGACTGTTCCACCGTCATCGCGAGCAGGCTCGCTCCCACAAGGTTTCTAAACGTTGAATGACATTACACCCCCGCGTTTCTCCTTACGGTTTCCTGCCTGCGGCCTGCCCGGCTTGTTGCTGCAAACCCGCGAAACCATGCACTTACAAAAAATCAGAGATGCCGTTTTATGACCGCTTCATCCCCTTCTCTATGGCAACACCTCAAACGCACCAGCCTGGTCACGCAAATCATCATCGGCTTGATCGCCGGGATTGCCCTGGCCCTGTTCGCGCCGGAAGCGGCAAAGTCCACGGCGTTTATCGGCAAGGTCTTCGTCAGCGCGCTGAAAGCGGTCGCGCCGATTCTGGTGTTCGTGCTGGTCATGGCGTCCATCGCCAACCACAAGCACGGCCAGGAAACCCATATCCGGCCGATTCTGTTCTTGTATCTACTGGGCACCTTCGCCGCCGCCGTGGTCGCAGTAGTGGCGAGCATGATGTTCCCCTCCAGCCTGGTGCTATCGACCCATGACGTCGCGGTGACCGCGCCCGGTGGTATCGGCGAGGTCCTGCAAAGCCTGTTGCTGAGCGTGGTCGACAACCCGATCAGCGCACTGATGAACGCCAACTTCATCGGCATTCTGGCCTGGGCCATCGGCATGGGCATCGCCATTCGCCACGCCGGCGACACCACCCGCGAAGTGCTGGGCGACCTGTCCAATGGCGTCACCGTGATCGTGCGAGTGGTGATTCGCTTCGCACCGCTGGGGATCTTCGGCCTGGTGGCCTCGACCCTGGCCACCTCCGGTTTCGGTGCCCTGATCGGGTACGCACATCTGCTGGCCGTGTTGCTCGGCTGCATGCTGTTCGTGGCGCTGGTGATGAACCCCGCCATCGTGTTCTGGAAACTGCGTCGCAATCCGTATCCACTGGTGTTTATGTGCCTGCGTGAAAGCGGCATCACTGCCTTCTTCACCCGCAGCTCGGCAGCGAACATCCCGGTCAACCTGGAATTGAGCAAGCGCCTGGGCCTGCACGAAGACACCTACTCGGTGTCGATCCCGCTCGGCGCCACCATCAACATGGCCGGTGCGGCCATCACCATTACCGTACTGGCGCTGGCGGCGGTGCATACCCTGAACATTGCCGTGGACATCCCGACCGCCATCCTGCTCAGCGTTGTCGCGGCGATCTGCGCCTGTGGTGCTTCGGGCGTCGCGGGCGGTTCGTTGCTGCTGATCCCGCTGGCGTGCAGTTTGTTCGGCATCCCGAGTGAAATCGCGATGCAGGTGGTAGCGGTCGGTTTCATCATCGGCGTGTTGCAGGACTCGGCGGAGACGGCTTTGAATTCATCCACGGATGTGCTGTTCACCGCGGCGGCTTGCCTGGGTGAAGAGGCAAAGGCAGAACGCCTGGCCTAACCCAAATCCCCTGTGGGAGCGAGCCTGCTCGCGATGGCGGCGTCACATTCAATATCAATGTTGACTGACCCACCGCTATCGCGAGCAGGCTCGCTACCACGGGGTTCGTGGTGTAGCGAGTCAATGCGCGCACATGAAAAAGCCCCCGCAACCCAAGGCTGCGGGGGCTTTTTTGTATCTGGACGGTTTAGAACGCGCCCATGTAGTCGCGCTTGCCCACTTCCACGCCGTTATGACGCAACAAGGCGTAAGCGGTGGTGACGTGGAAGAAGAACTGCGGCAAGCCATAGCTCAGCAGGTATGCCTGGCCACTGAAGCGCTTCTCTTTAGGGGTGCCTGGACGCGTGACGATTTCGATGCCTTCCTTGCCGTTGATCTGCTCCGGCTTGATCTCGCCGATGTAAGCCAGAACCTTGGTCAGCAGCGCTTGCAGTTCGGCGAAGGTGGTTTCGGTGTCTTCGTATTTCGGAACTTCAACTTCGGCCAGACGCGAAGAAACGCCCTTGGCGAAGTCAACGGCGATCTGCACCTGACGCACCAGCGGGAACATGTCCGGGTACAGGCGCGCTTGCAGGAACGCATTCGGGTCGATGTTCTTTTCAGTCGCGTGGGCTTCGGCCTTCTTCAGCACGTCACTCAAAGCGTTGAGCATTTGTTTGAAAACAGGAACGGAAGCGTCGTACAGGGAAATGGTCATGGCAGTCTCGTGTGATGACGGAGAGAAATGTGCGCCGATTATAGCCATGACCGCCCGCTCAGCGGCTTGTCTTTTGTTGCGTCACGATCGGCAACTCGCCTTGCCGATCAGTGGCAATCACCGCCCATGCGGACCAACAGCGCCGAGCGGCCCGGTTTCAGATACGCATCGACTTCTCCGACCTTGCACGATGCCAGGTTTTGCAATTGTGGATTCAGTGGCTCCGGCACGAATAGCAGCCCCGCTGGCCGGTCTTCCCCTTGCAACTGATCAATCGTCAGCGGCGCAACCGGTCGGCCCATGTAGTAGACCAGGCGGATATCCGGCTCACCGATTGTGTAGGCCTTCTGGCCCGGTTGCCCTGCCGCCAGCGTGGCGACCTGCTCAAGGCCACCGACGCGGTGAGACAGCACCCGCGCCTCGACGAACGCATAAAACACCACGAACCCGGCCAGCATCACGCAGGGAACCGTGGCCAGGCAGGCACGCCAGCGACCCTTCGCGTCTTCGAGCACGGCCGTCCAGTGCATGGCCAGCAGCAGCGCCAGGGACGGGTAAACCGGCAGCAAATACTTGCCGTGTTTTTCGGTAAAAAAAGAGAACACCAGCAGTGGCAGCAGACTGCAACACAGCAACATGGCCGCCTCGCGGCGCGAACGGATCATTGCCCAGAACTTTCGCGGCTGCACGAAGACAATCAGCCAGAACGGGAAGAAGTCACCGGCCAGGTACAACAGATAGGCGTACCAGGCTTCGGCGCCTTGCCCGTCGATCTTCTTCACGATGTCTTCGCTGATGATCGACGCCCAGACACCCCAACCCTGATTGATGGACACGGCCAGATACCAGGAACCGCCCAGAACCACTGCAAGGAGCCAGCCCCAACCGTCACACAGATAGGCTTTGGCCCGGGCATCGCGATAGATCAAGGCATAAGCCAGAATCGGCGCCGTCACCCACAGAAGGCACACCGGCCCCTTGGTCAACAACGCGCAGCCTATGAGAACGTAGCTGAGTCGACTCCAAACGGCCCGGCCCTGCTGGAATATGAATTGCCAGGCTGCCAGCAGCGCGCCGAAACACAGCAGGGTCAGCAGCATCTCGATTTCAGAGCGGCGGGCGAACAGGCTGAATGCCCCGTTCGCGGCCAGGAACACCACCGCAAACAGCCCCACCTGGCGCCCCGCCTGCCTGAGGCCGTACAGATAAGTGCCGACACAGCACAAGGTCGCGGCCAGCGCCGAAGGCAGGCGCATGCTCCACTCGGACAAGCTGCCCAGCACGGCGGTCGAAACGAGACCGACCCAGTAGAAAAACGGCGGCTTGGACAGGTACAGATCGCCGTTCATATAAGGCAGCAACCAGCTCCCCGCTTCGCGCATTTCGCGGACGGTGACCGCGCGCCGGGCTTCGTTGACACTCAAAAACGGTACGCTGCCCAGGCCCCAGAAAAACAGCAGCGCAATGGCTATGGCCGCAAGCAAGGCGATATTGCGGTTCGACAAACGCGACAGACTCAGCCCCATCCAGGTTACTCCGCAGCAGTTACTTGAGCGTTTTTGGTCTTGCTGAAGCGATAGAAAAGGTTGGACTCGCTGACGACGTAGAGGTCGCCATCGGCGTCCATTGTCATACCCTCGCCTTGCGGCACCGAATGCTTAAGATCGCCCGCCTGGCTGCGCAGGGAGAGAATGCTGACGAAGTTCCCCTCGCCGTCCAGCTCGGTGATATTGGCGGACTCATCACTAAGCAACAAAAGGTGCCCGCTCTTCGGATCGAAGTAGCCCTCGGAGAGGTCTCGACTGAAGACACTGCGGTTGACCCAGGACGTCAGGTCCTTGATGCGGATCTGTAGAGGGCCGCCCATTGAAGCGAGCATGCCTGTCACCGAATACAGCTGCCGCGGATCACGCTCCTTGATGGCGAAGACACGATCATTGGCCCGGTCGTACGCCACCCCCTCAAACCCTTTGTTGTGTGGGCTAAGGTTGACGCCGATGGCGACAAATTGTGCTTGTTCGACATGGATCGGCGCAGGGGTGTCGGGCAAGGTGACGATGTCCAGTTGCTGCAATCTTTCATCGGCGATCACCACCCGTCCACCGCCAATGTAAGCGATGCCTTCGGTGTCTTCGAAGCCGATCAGCGGGTAGCGCCCGAGCAAGTCGCCGTCGCGGCTCAACACCACGATTCCCATGGGCTCGCCATTGGTGATTCCCAGCAGGCGATCACGATCGTAATCGTAAGCGATGCCGGACAAATTGGTGACACCCTCCACAGGTTTGGCCTGGATCACCGCCTTATAGTCAGGCAGCCAGATATTTTTGTCCGGTGCCTGATTGCCGTACCACTGGTTGTGCCAGTGTCCGTACAACTGCGAGAACCAGGCATCACGCACTCCTGTAGTGATAACCAGTGCCAACGCGACAACGACAACCAACAGCCCCGCTTTCCTTGCCTTGCTCATTATTATTTTTCTCAGTCCCAAGTGAAACGATAGACATGCCCAGGCTGCTCCGGATGGCATTTGCCGTTATCGGCATCGGCGCCGACGATCGACCACTCGGCACGGGACGTTTCGCCCAGTTCATGTGCAGCCTCGGGGGCGAAGCACTGGCCGAGCAACTCGTCCGGGACCAACGCATAAGCCTTGGGGTGATCGCGCAGCCATTGTGCAGCCTGCTCGACCGAGGACTCGGCCATACCGAAATGCACGATCGGCTGACGGGCGTACAACCAATGTCCCTCGCGCCAGTTGACCAGTACCAGGTCAGCACCGTGAGTCATCGACGCGGCTTGCTCCATGATGGCTACGTGTGGATTGGCGCCGTCCGTGATCGGCTCGATAAACCCACGGGCGAACCACAACACGAACCAGCCTGCCACCAGGGCCGGAAATGCCCGGCGCAGGCGCGGGCGCTGCTTGAACCAGCGCTGCAGCAGCCAGGGAATCAGCGGCGCGGCCGCCAGTACCAGTCCCGGTAGCGCCGGGTAGATGTACAACTTGCGCTTGCCGGCACTGATGCAAAAGAACAGCACCACCAGCGCAACCCAACCGAGCAGCACCAGCACCCGACCGTCACGCTTTTGCAGCTGACGGCGCCAGGCCGGCACCAGCCATGGCAAGGCCAGTACCAACGGCAGCCAGTATTGCGGAATGACGTTGGTGAAGAAGTACCAGAACGGTTCCCGGTGGTCCCACGAAGCGGCGTAGCGTCCGGCGGTCTGGCGCAGGAGGATTTCCCGGGCATAGGCCACCTCGTCAGCGGAACCATTGAATACGATGGACAAGGTCAGGGGTAACAGCCAGACCGCAATCGCCGCCAGCATTACCAGCAACCCGAGCCCCCATTTGCGCGCCTGGCCCGGCATGGCCACCACACCCGGCCAATCCTTGCGCACCGCATAGGCATAAGGGATCAGCATCAGCGCCGGCAAAAAGCCCACGCCTTTGGTGATCACGCCGATGCCCATGCCCGCACAGCCTACGTAGAACCAGCGCCATGCCGGCCCCAGCAACAGATGACGGGCCAGGCCGTAGAGGCCCAGGGAAGTGAACAGAATCAGAAAGCTGTCGATCTGCCCAGTGCGCAGAATGCTGTAAGTCTGGTAGGTCGCCAGGTACAACAGCGCGGCAATGCGCCCGATGCGCTGGTTCCACAGCCGTCGCCCCAGGTCATAGACCATCGCCGTGACGGTCACGGCGGAAAACAGCCCCGGAATATACAACGCGATGTTGGGCTTACCCGTGAGCCAGGTGAAGAACGCCACCGTCCACATGAAGATCGGTGGTTTATCGCCGTAGATCTCCCCGGCGCGATGGGGAATCAGCCAAGAACCGTTGTGCAGCATTTCCAGGGCCACGCCGAGGAAACGTTCTTCATCGACGTTCTGCACCTGACGCAGGCCCAGACCGGCACCGACCAAAAGCAGGGCGAGCAACATCAACCCCAGGCATTCGACCCTGGGCGACAACGATCTGCGCATGACTTACTCCTTGAGGTTTTTGCTTTTTGCAATCAGTTGCAGGTTGCGCAGATAAACAATAAAGCCAAAAGCCTGGCCGGCAATGAACACCGGGTCCTGCCGGTAAATGGCATACATCAGCAGCAGGGCACTGCCGACGATACTCAGGTACCAGAAGCTGGTCGGGATCACGCTGCGTTTTTTGTATTCGCTGTACAGCCACTGCAGGACGAAACGGCCGGTGAACGCGATCTGGCCGGCAAAGCCGACCACCAACCACAAGGATTCGCGGGAAAGGTTCATTCCTGAACCTCCCGAGCCTGAGTATTCAGGCGAGTACGCTTGATCAACCACCACACCCCGAAGAGGTCGAGAATGCCGACAAGGGCGCGGTCGATATTGCCGTACTTGGACACGCCGGCGGTGCGGTGCCGGTGGTTGACGGGATGGACGACCATCTTGCCATTGTGGCGCTGGATCAGCGCTGGAATGTACCGATGCATATGATCGAAGTACGGCAGGCGCAAAAACGCCGCGCGTTGAATCAGTTTCAAGCCACAGCCAGTGTCGGGCGTGGCGTCCTTGAGCAGGCGGCTGCGCAGGCCATTGGCGAAACGCGAAGCCCAGCGCTTGCTCGCGGTGTCGCGGCGGTTGACCCGGTGCCCCGCCACCAGCTGCAAGTCGCCACTGCCACGCGAGTTACGCACCAGTGCCAACATGCCCGGGATGTCTGCCGGGTCATTCTGCCCATCGCCATCGAGCGTGGCCAGCCACTGCCCGCGAGCGGCCTGTGCCGCGTGGTACAGCGACGTGCTTTGGCCCAGCGAGCGATCATGATGCAGGATGCGTAACTGGCTCAGACCATTGTTTTTGGCCTGCTGCAGTTCGTGCAAGGTCGCATCGGTACTGCCATCGTCGACGACGATGATTTCATAAGACTCATCCGCCAGCGCCACGCGGACCTCCTCAAGCAAGGGCTTGAGATTGTTCGCTTCGTTCTTCGCGGGGATCAGTACCGATACAAAAATGTCATTGCTCATAGAGGCGCTCTTTTGCCTTGCTCTTTTATTTTCAAGGGAGAATGGTTCATAACTGATAGAACTGGCGATACCACTTCACAAACTCCCCGACGCCGGTGCCAACCGGCACCTGCGGACTGAAATCGACCCACTCTGCCAGGGCCGACACGTCGGCCCAGGTCTTGACCACATCGCCAGCCTGCAGCGGTAGATAGTTACGTTGCGCCTGCATCCCCAGCGCCGCTTCCAGGCAGTCAATGAACTCCAGCAGCGCCACTGGCTGGCCGCGACCGATATTGAACAACCGGTTGACACCTTCTCCCGCCCCGGTCGATACCGGTGGTCGTGTGCGCAATCGGGCAACGCTTTCGACGATGTCGTCGATGTACGTGAAGTCCCGTGCCATCTGGCCCTGATTATAGATATCGATCGGCCGGCCTTTGAGCATCGCCTCGGTAAACTTGAACAGCGCCATGTCCGGCCGCCCCCACGGTCCGTAAACCGTAAAGAAACGCAGCCCACTGGCCTTCAATCCGTACAGATGGCAATAACTCTCGGCCAGCAGCTCATTGGCGCGCTTGGTCGCGGCATACAAGGAAATGGGATGATCGACCGCGTCCTCGACACTGAACGGCATTTTGCTGTTGCTGCCGTACACCGAGCTGCTGGAAGCGTAGATCAAATGCGCGGGACTGTGGTGTCGGCAGGCTTCCAGCACATTGAGGAAACCCACCAGATTCGATTGCGCGTAGATGTCGGGATTGTCCAGCGAATAGCGTACGCCGGCCTGTGCGGCCAGATGCACCACTTCGGTAAACGGATGATCGCGAAACAACGCCATCAACGCCGGCTTATCGACAATGTCCATTTTCTCGAAACGAAAGCCCGGCAAGCACTCCAGTTCCTTGAGTCGTGCGCGCTTGAGCGTGACGTCGTAATAGTCATTGAGGTTGTCGATGCCAACCACTTCATGGCCGTCCAGACATAGACGCCGGGCGGTGTGAAACCCAATGAATCCGGCAGCGCCGGTAATCAAAATAGTCATGCGAATCGTGTGCTATTGAGCACATCTTGTTTGGCTGATACCAACATCAACTTCATGCCTTGCTCCATCTTCCATTGCTTAAGGCCGATGACATTGTCGATGCAAGAAACGTGTAAATCCCCCACTTCAAGGACATCCTGTCCATGGCCCCGCATACGGTGCCCATCCAATTGTAAAAAAATCGTTAGTATTGCGTTAAAGCCTCATTAAACAGCCCAGATAGTTCGCAAATACTATTGCCATTGACGCACACCAATCTAAAGTGCATCCACGCAAGTGAAAACCTGAACCGGGTAAGGACGCAGAACCATGATCACCGAGCAAGAGACGACCTATGACGAGCCGCCACTCAACAGCACGGAAATCCGTATTCTGGGCTCTCTGATCGAAAAACAGGCCACCAGCCCGGAAACCTACCCGCTTACCCTCAATGCGCTGATGATCGCCTGCAACCAGAAGACCAGCCGTGAACCGGTGATGAACCTGACCCAGGGCCAGGTCGGTCAAAGCTTGCGCGCCCTTGAGGGACGCGGCTTCACCAAACTGGTGATGGGCAGCCGTGCGGATCGCTGGGAGCACAGGGTCGACAAGGCACTGGAACTGGTACCGGCTCAGGTGGTGCTGGCAGGACTGTTGTTCCTGCGTGGCCCACAAACGGTCAATGAGCTGCTGACCCGCAGCGGCCGCATGCATGACTTCGAAGATACCGACCAGGTGGTGCATCAGCTTGAACGCTTGATTGCCCGTGGCCTGGCCCTGCTGATTCCGCGCCAGGCCGGACAGCGGGAAGACCGGTATATGCATGCCTTGGGCGACCCGGCGGACATCGACGCGATTCTCGCGGCGCGGCAGAACCCGGTCGAACGTGGTGGTGGCAGCGCTGTTTCGGTTGAGCGGATCGAAGAGCTCGAGGCGCGGATTGCGGCACTGGAAGAGCGTTTGGCGCGCCTTGAGTAACCATAATTAGCTGAACAACAAATCCCGTGGCGAGGGTCATGCTGTTCAGTTAAGGACGAACACTGTACCTGTGGCGAGGGAGCTTGTCGGAACGCCGCCCGGAGCAAGCTCGCTCGCCACAAATACACCATGGCCGACTCGATCTCGGAGCCGTTCATTCCCCGTCCCAGTAATCCACCCCATCCGCCTGCCGGGCAACCGCGACAAACCCCGAGGCATTACCCTGGGCATCGACCTTGAAGTCATCCATCACCGCATACTTGCCGGAGTCCGGATATTCGCAAATCTCCGGTGACTGCTGGGTGCTGACCGCCCCCCGGTTCCAGCACGTACAGGCGATAACCGAGCTTTTGAGCCCCCAGTTGCTGACCCACGCGGGCCATGCGTTGCCGATAGCGGCCAGCGGTTTCACCGGTGGGCGCCAAGGCTTGGGGCAAGGGCTCGAGTTCGACCTGATTCAGGTTGAGAATGGGGGGATGCATGGACACCTCCTTGATCTGGTTTTAAGGCAGGCAAAAGACCTTCAACTGCGCGCAAACGCCACCGCTTGCTGAAATTGCTCATCCGTCGGCCGCACACCGGTATAAAGCACGAATTGCTCCAACGCCTGGAGCGCGATCACCTCCAGTCCGGTGATCACTTGCTTGCCCTCGGCACGACCACGCACGATCAGCGGCGTTTCCGAGGGAATCGCCACCACATCGAAGACGATATCAGCAGCCGCAATGACCTCGGTTTCGTACGCCAACTGCCCGGCCTCCGGGCCGCCATCCATACCGACCGGCGTGACATTGATCAGCATTTGCGGCCGCCTCTCCCCCAGTTCCGCTTGCCATGGATAACCCAGGGATTCAGCCAGGGCACGGCCTGCGCGCTCGTTGCGGGCCACGATCAGGCCGTTTGTGTAACCGCCATCGCGCAAGGCACTGGCCACCGCCTTAGCCATTCCGCCACTGCCGCGCAGGGCAAAGGTGGTGTCCTTGGGCACTGCGTGGGTTTCCAGCAGTTGGGCAACCGCAATGTAATCGGTGTTATAGGCCTTGAGATGACCGTCGGTATTGACGATGGTGTTGATCGATTGAATGGCGGCGGCGGACGCGTCCAACTCATCGACCAGCGCAATGCAGGCTTCCTTGAACGGCATCGACACGCCGCAGCCGCGAATGCCCAAGGCACGAATACCGCCGACAGCGCCCGGCAAGTCGTGACTGCTGAAGGCTTTGTAGTAGAAATTCAGCCCCAGTTGTTCATACAGATGGTTGTGAAATCGCAGGCCAAAGTTGCCGGGGCGTCCGGAGAGGGACATGCACAGCTGGGTGTCTCTGTTGGGGTTCATCTGCATGTGAATCTCCTTCCATTGCACTTTCAGATGGACGGGCTTGGCCAGTCCAGGGTGTTCTGATCAATCATATTCCAGGGCCTGCGCATGGTATCGGGCGACCGTAAGCAGGCCGGTACAGACCTTACACAAAATTTACCTAACGGCTGTGCTGATTATCAAAAACGCGCTGTCTTAGAAGTATCCCCGCGACGATCCTTGGGTCTATTGCAGACGCAAGCGCCGGGGCGAAGAACCGAGGAATTATCATGATCCGTAAAATCCCCACAGTAGCCTTGCTGATCGGCGCGCTCGCTATCGCAGGACAGGCGCAAGCCCATGGTGGTGGTAATGACGCGGCGGTATTTGGAGCAATCGTCGGTACGGCCATCGTCGGCTCGGCCCTGATCAACGCCAACCGGCCGGTGTATGTCGAGCCGCAACCGGTTTATGCACAGCCGGTCTACGCCCAACCCGCACCGGTGTATGCCGCACCACCGCCACCGGTTTACTACCAGCCGGCTCCGGTCTATGTGCAGCAACCGATCTACTACCGTCCGGCGCCGGTCTACTACGGACCTCCCCGTGGTTACTACGGACCTCCCCATGGTTACTACGGCCCTCCGCGTGGTTACTATGGCCCGCATTACGGTCACTACTGACACAGTCCGCAGGGGCCCGCTTGCCGGCGATGACGCGTTCAAAAACGCGATCGCCGGCCAGCAGGAACATTGAAAGGTGCGGTGACCGAGAAACGGTCATTTGCACCCACTGGCGTCAATGACCACTATCGAAAACGGTGATTGTCCGAAAAAACGCCCGCCCCGTAAGGTATCTCCATAGATCGATGGAGGTACTGATGATGTCCCAGGTTCAGATTATGTCCGTTATCGGCAGTGCCGTGCCCGCCCCTCTCAGAGAGCTGGGATTACTCGCCTGCTGGTACCTGGTACAGGACGGCGAACAGATCAGCGGCCCGCTCACTTCGCTGCCGGCCGCCCAGGCATTGTCTGAGCGTATCGGCACTGGCCAGACAGGCAAATTCAGCGCTTAAGGCAGCTGAACCCGCGGTTTGGTTTCGATGAAGATCGCCCAGCTCGACATGAACAGCGCGGCAATCAGCGGACCGATCACAAAACCGTTGAGGCCGAAAATCGCCAGGCCGCCCAGGGTCGAGATCAGGATCAGATAGTCCGGCATCTTGGTGTCCTTGCCCACCAGGATCGGTCGCAGCACGTTGTCCACCAGTCCGATCACAAAAACCCCGAACAACCCCAGTACCACGCCCTGCCAGATCGCCCCGGTGAACAGGAAAAATGCCGCCACCGGCGCCCAGACAATACCCGCCCCCACCGCTGGCAACAGGGACAGAAACGCCATCAACACGGCCCAGAGCAACGCGCTCGGGATGTCCAGAAACCAGAAAATCAAACCACCCAATGCGCCTTGTGTGATCGCCACCAGCAGATTGCCCTTCACCGTGGCCCGCACCACGCGGTTGAATTTGAGTTGCAGACGACGTTTCTGGTGTTCCTGCAGCGGTACGGCGGAGCGAACCTTGCGCGCCAGTTCGGCACCGTCCCGCAGAAAGAAGAACAGCAAGTAGAGCATGATGAAAAAACCCACCACAAAATCGAAAGTGCCCTGACCAAAACTGAAGACCTGCGTGGCGACAAACTCATTGCCCGTCACCGCGCTCTTGATGATTTTCTCCCGCAGGCCGTTCAGCTCGCCGACCCCGAACCGATCGAGCAAGTGCTGAAAGTACGGCGGCAGGCTGTGTTTGAAGTGCGTCACATAGCCTGCAATGTCCAACTCGCCGCTTTCGATTCTGTTGTAGAGCGCCGCCCCCTCCTGAACCAGCAAGGCACCAAGGATGATCACCGGCAGGATCGCGATCACCAGACAAACGCTCAGCGTCAGCAACGACGTGACGTTGCGCTGCCAGCCGAACTTCAATTGCAACCGACGCTGCAATGGCGCAAACAGGATGCCGAGGATCACTGCCCAGAACACCGCGCCGTAGAACGGCAACAGAATCCAGATGAAGGCGATGCTCACCACCCCCAGCAACACCGTCAGTGACTTGTCTTGTAATGTCTCTTCGTTCATGTCCGATCCATGTCAGTCCGCCGGAACGCAATGTTGCGCCCTGATGCTTAGGCCACCATGGCTCGCGCGAGTGCCATCGTTTTTTTCATCAAGCATAGATCCAGATCAATAAACCTTCCGAGCAAGGCGTATACGCTCGGCGGCTTTTGCGATCGATCCCACCATGAACCAGATTGCTCCGGAACTGCTCGCCCCCGCCGGCACCTTGAAAAACATGCGTTATGCCTTCGCCTATGGCGCCGATGCCGTGTACGCGGGCCAGCCACGCTACAGCTTGCGCGTGCGCAATAACGAATTCGATCACGCCAACCTGGCCCTCGGCATTCGTGAAGCGCAGGCCCAGGGCAAGCGCTTCTACGTGGTGGTGAACATCGCGCCGCACAACGCCAAGCTCAAGACGTTCCTCAAGGATCTGGAACCCGTGATCGCCATGGCGCCGGACGCGTTGATCATGTCCGACCCCGGCCTGATCATGCTGGTGCGCCGGCACTTCCCGCAGATGCCGATTCACCTCTCGGTACAAGCCAATACGGTGAACTGGGCCAGTGTCGAGTTCTGGCAGCAGCAGGGCTTGAGCCGGATCATCCTCTCGCGGGAACTGTCTCTGGAAGAAATCGCCGAAATCCGCCAACAGGTTCCCGCCATGGAACTGGAGGTATTCGTGCACGGTGCGCTGTGCATGGCCTATTCGGGCCGCTGCCTGCTGTCGGGCTACCTGAACAAGCGCGACGCCAATCAAGGCAGTTGCACCAACGCCTGCCGCTGGAAGTACTCGGCGCAGGAGGCCACCGAAAACACGCTTGGCGAGATCGTCCAGCAGTTTCAGCCGGAACCGACCCTGGGTCTCGGCGCACCCACCGAGCAAGTGTTCCTGCTGCAAGAGGCCAATCGCCCCGACGAACTGATGCCCGCCTTCGAAGACGAGCATGGCACTTACATCATGAATGCCAAGGACCTGCGCGCCGTACAGCATGTCGAGCGCCTGACGCAGATGGGTGTGCACTCACTGAAAATCGAAGGCCGGACCAAATCGCATTTCTATTGTGCGCGGACCACCCAGGTCTACCGACGGGCCATCGATGATGCCGTGGCCGGCCGCGATTTCGACCGCAGTCTGATGACCGACCTCGAATCCCTTGCTCAGCGCGGCTACACCGAAGGCTTTCTGCGTCGGCATGTGCATGACGAGTACCAGAACTACCAGAACGGCAGCTCGGTGTCGGAGCAGCAACAGTTCGTCGGTGAACTGACCGGCGAGCGACGTGAGCGGTTGGCGGAAGTGAAGGTGAAGAATCGGTTTGGCCTGGGCGATCACATGGAGTTGATGACGCCCAAGGGCAACTTCCACTTCGATCTGCATCAATTGCACAACATCCGGGGTGAAGCGATCGAGGTCGCGCCGGGGGATGGGCATACGGTGTACCTGCCGATTCCGGATGCGGTGGATTTGAGTTTCGGGTTGTTGATGCGGGATGTGCGCACGAGCTGATCAATCCGCGTTCACGGCTACCAGTTCGCTTAAGCAAATTCCTCGCGCAACATTGCCACGAACGCCTCTCGCGCCGGGTGCACCCCGGCGTTTTCATGCCAGTAGAACAAGTTCTCGATCGCCGTCAGCTCGGGAAACTCGTAACCCACGCACCCCGCGCCCTTGGCGTATTGATCGAACACGCCTTTGGGCACCAGCGCCACGCCGGCCCCGGCGCTGACGCACCCGACAATCGCGCCGTAACTGGCCAGGCTGACAATCGGCAACGCCTGCCCCTGGCGCAACAACCAATGTTCCAGCGCCGCCCGATACGGACAACCCTGGGGCCACATGAAGACGGTCTTGTCATGCAGATCCGCCATGTCACGCACTGGCCCCAGCGATGTCGAGGCAATCAGCAACAGATCTTCGCGGTACATCGGCGTGCGCTTGAGGTGCGAGCGCTCGACATCCACCGCGACGATCGCACCGTCAAGCCGATGATTGAGCGTGTCATCCAGCAACTGGCCCCAGGTGCCCGTGGTCAGTTCCAGCGCCACTTGCGGGAAGCGCTTGTGGAATTTGGCCAGCAGTCGCGGCAAGCGACCGGTGGCCGAGGACTCGATGGCGCCGATGCGCAACGGCCCGGAGGGCTCGGCCGCGGGGTCCACCGCCCGCTTCGCCTCCGCGGTCAACGCCAGGATTTTCGAGGCGTAGGCCAGAAAGGTCTGACCCGACGGACTGATGCGCAGCCCGCGCCCCTCGCGCAAAAACAACGCGACACCCAACTCCGCCTCCAGCGACTTGATCCGCGCCGTGATGTTCGACGGCACGCAATGCAGCACTTCTGCCGCACGGGCGATGCTGCCCATTTCGGCAACGGTCTTGAACATGCGAATCTGTGCCAGCTCCATACATCACCCAAAGTGAACGGTTAACGCATTATAAGTCAGTTGTGGCGAATGGTTCAGGTTCAGATACTCAGAGCACCTGCCTACCGGTGCACGACCATGAAGCCGCTCATACACTCCCCCGTTTCACCCTTGAAGATCATCCTGGCCATGGCGTTTGTCGTGACCTGCTGGGGGTATTCCCCGACCGGCATCCATATCGGCCTGCTCGCCTACGACCCCGTGCATCTGGCGCTTTTGCGTTTCCTGCTGGCATCGGTGTTCATGGCTGTGGTTGCGTTGTGCAGGGGCATTCGCCTGCCCGGGTTGCGCGATGTTCCATTGCTGTTCGGGCTGGGTTTCTTTGCGGTCAGCCTGCATCACGTGGCGATCAACGTCGGCCAGCAAGGCGTCAGCGCCGGCGCTTCCAGTGTGCTGGCACAAACCACGCCGTTGTTCAGCACCTTGCTCGCGCGCTTCGCGTTCAAGGACCGGGTCAGCCTCTGGCGCTGGGGCTGCGTTTTATTGGGCCTGCTCGGCGTGTTGATTGTGGTGGCGGGCGATCATGGCCTGGGCAGCATCGACGCCCACGGCTTGCTGATCCTGCTGGCGGCGCTGTCCTGGAGTCTGTATTTCGCCCTGCAAAAGCATCACACCGGGCGTTATGACGGGTTGACCCTGGTCTGTTACACGGTCTGGTCCGGGACGTTACTGTTACTGGTTTTTCTGCCCGGCCTTGTGGAGCAGGTCGCCGTGGCGCCGCTGCGCGTGCAGCTGGCCGTGTTTGCCCTGGGGATATTCCCCAGTGCCTTGGCGTATCTGGCCTGGGCCTATGTATTGGCACACGTGGATTTGAGTCGGGCGACGATGACGCTGTATCTGGTGCCGCCGACGGCGATGGCCATTGCGTCGTTTGCACTGAGTGAAAGGCCGACGCTGATGGTTGGGGTTGGAGCGGTTGTGGTGTTGATCAGCGTGTTGGCGCTGAATCTGGAGCGGCGAGTGGTCGTTCAAGTGGCCAATGCCTGAACACTGAAGATCCCTGTGAGAACGAGCTTGCTCGCTCCCACAGAGGGGCGGCGGCACCACGATCAACTGCCGGCAGGCGAAAAACGGTCGCGACTGTTGGTCAAATGCAGCCACATCGCTGCCCGCGCCGCGTCCGGGTCCTGGCGCTTGATGGCGTTGAGAATTGCCTCATGTTCGAGGTTGGCCAGTTCGCCGAGTTTGCTCAGGTCCACTGCGCCGCGCTCGGCGGCGTTGACCCGGGTTCGCGGAATCATGGCGCTACCCAGATGCTGCATGATCTCGGTGAAGCACACATTGCCCGTGGCTTCGGCGATCAGCAGATGGAAGCGCCGATCCGCTTCGACACAACTGTCATTGTTGGCCAGCAGACGCTGATAGTCGTCGAGCGCCTCGCGCATCTGCGCCAACTGTTGATCGCTGCGGCGAATGGCGGCCAGTGCGGCCGCCTGGGTTTCCAGGCCCATGCGCAATTCCAGAATGCTGCGCACCCCCAGCGCCGTATCGACATTCAGTCGCAAGCCCTGTTCGGGCGCACGCTCCAGCACAAAGGTGCCGATGCCGTGCCGGGTCTCCACCAGGCCGGATGCCTGCAACTTCGAAATCGCCTCCCGCACCACGGTACGACTGACACCGTGCTCCTGAACAATCGTGTTCTCCGACGGCAGCTTTGCGCCAGGCAACATATGCCCGAGCAGGATGCTCTGGGTCAGCTTGGCCACCAGGTCATGGGCCAGGTTGTGGCTGCGCTTGCGGGCAGGTGCATCGAGATCTTCTTGCATGGCGATCATCCAAAAGCAGAACTAGCGCAATCGTAGCACTGCCCTCACCCTAAAACTCAAAAAACACCGCCTAACTTGTATGACAACAGTCAACAACAAGTCGAAAAATCTTTCAATCAATCCGCCAAAAACCACCCACCAAGGAATAAAAATAGGCGCTATAGCGCCGTTTTATTCGGAAAAACCTATTGCAGCATGAAAAAATGCAGTTGTATGATGTCTATCAACAACGCAGCGCTCAGCCGCACCCCGCATAAAAATAACGAGTGGGAGAAAACGCAGTGAAAACATCCATATCAGCCATGGACGATGGCGCCGATTCGGTGCTCAAGTCCGCCATCTCGAAAGTCAAACGTCACGTCTTGCCGCTGTTCGTGATCATGTTCATCGTCAATTACATTGACCGCGTGAACATCGGCTTCGTCCGCGCCCACATGGAACACGACCTGGGTATTGGCGCTGCCGCCTACGGCCTGGGCGCCGGTCTGTTCTTCATCGGCTACGCACTGTTCGAGGTGCCCTCCAACATCCTTCTGCAGAAAGTCGGCGCTCGCCTCTGGCTGACCCGCATCATGCTGACCTGGGGCCTGGTCGCGGCAGGCATGGCGTTTATCCAGACCGAAACCCACTTCTACGTCCTGCGTTTTCTGTTGGGTGTGGCCGAAGCCGGGTTTTTCCCTGGCGTGATCTACTACTTCACTCGTTGGTTGCCCGGTGTGGAGCGCGGCAAGGCCATCGCCATTTTCCTCAGCGGCTCGGCGGTTGCGTCGCTGATTTCCGGCCCGCTGTCCGGGTTGCTCCTGCAAATCAACGGCTTCGGAATGCACGGCTGGCAATGGATGTACTTCATTGAAGGGATGTTTTCAGTCGGGCTGTGCGTGTTTGTCTGGTTCTGGCTTGACTCCAGGCCCCACGACGCGAAATGGCTGACCCGGGACGAGCAAGACGCACTGGTCCAGGCCATCGATGATGAGCAACTGGCCCGCGAAGCCGCGACGCCCATCAAACCGTCCCTCGGCAAACTGCTCAAGGATCGCCAGATCATCCTGTTCTGCCTGATCTACTTCTTCATTCAACTGACCATCTACGCCGCCACCTTCTGGCTGCCGAGCATCATCAAGAAGATGGGCGACCTGAGCGACTTCCAGGTCGGGATGTTCAACTCGATTCCGTGGCTGCTGTCGATTGTCGGCATGTACGCCTTTGCCTCGCTGTCGGCCAAATGGAAACACCAGCAAGCATGGGTCGCCGCCGCTCTGTTGATCGCCGCCGCCGGGATGTTCATGTCCACCACCGGCGGGCCGGTCTTCGCCTTTGTCGCAATCTGCTTCGCCGCACTGGGTTTCAAATCGGCGTCATCGCTGTTCTGGCCGATCCCCCAGGCCTATCTGGATGCCCGAATCGCCGCTGGCGTCATCGCGTTGATCAACTCGGTGGGCAACCTCGGCGGGTTCGTTGCGCCGACCACCTTCGGCCTGCTGGAAGAACGCACCGGCTCCATTCAGGGCGGCCTGTACGGCCTGGCCGCGACGTCGATCATCGCCGCGATCATCGTCTTTGCCGCACGCAACACACCCAAAGCCGCTTCCATCACCACAACGGCCAAACCGGCGCCCCACCACGCCTGATGACTTTTCAAGAACACGGCTTAAAAGGATAAGAACATGACCCTGCAAGAAACCGCCAAAGCCCCGATCATCACCAGCATGCAAGTTGTTCCGGTGGCTGGCCACGATGGCATGCTGCTCAACCTGAGCGGCGCCCACGGGCCGTTTTTTACCCGCAACATCGTGATCCTCAAGGACAACGCCGGCCACACCGGCGTCGGCGAAGTACCGGGTGGCGAGCGCATTCGCCAGACCCTAGAAGACGCCCGCAGCCTGGTGGTCGGCAGCCCGATCGGCACCTACCAGAAGGTTCTCAATCAAGTGCGCCAGACCTTCGCCGACCGCGACGCCGGCGGTCGTGGCCTGCAGACCTTCGACCTGCGCATTACCATCCACGCCGTCACGGGGCTGGAGGCGGCGCTGCTCGATCTACTCGGTCAGCATCTGGACGTACCCGTCGCCGCCCTGCTCGGCGAAGGCCAGCAGCGTGATGAAGTGAAAATGCTCGGCTATCTGTTTTATGTCGGTGACCGCCAGCAAACCGATCTTGCCTACCGTAGCGAGCCGGATGCCGACAATGACTGGTTCCGGGTGCGTCACGAAAAAGCCATGACCACCGACGCCGTGGTGCGCCTGGCCGAAGCCGCTCATTCGAAGTACGGCTTCAAGGATTTCAAGCTCAAGGGCGGTGTGCTCAGCGGCGATGCTGAAATCGAAGCGGTGGCGGCCCTGGCCGAACGCTTCCCTGACGCACGCATCACCCTCGATCCGAATGGTGCCTGGTCCCTCAAAGAGGCCATTCGCTTGTGCCGCGACCAGCACAAGGTACTGGCTTACGCCGAAGACCCCTGCGGCGCGGAAAACGGTTACTCGGGACGCGAAGTCATGGCTGAGTTCCGCCGCGCCACGGGCCTGAAGACCGCGACCAACATGATTGCCACCGACTGGCGGGAAATGGGCCACGCGATCCAGTTGCAATCGGTGGACATCCCGCTGGCGGACCCGCACTTCTGGACCCTGCAGGGCTCGGTGCGCGTGGCCCAGATGTGCCATGAATGGGGCCTGACCTGGGGCTCGCACTCCAACAACCATTTCGATATTTCCCTGGCGATGTTCACCCATGTCGCGGCGGCCGCACCGGGTGAAATCACGGCGATCGACACCCACTGGATCTGGCAGGACGGCCAACGCCTGACCAAAGCCCCACTGCAAATCGTCGAGGGCTGCGTGCAGGTGCCGCAGAAACCCGGGCTGGGCATCGAGCTGGATATGGATCAGGTGGTCAAGGCCCATGAACTCTATAAGGGCATGGGGCTGGGTGCGCGGGATGACAGCGTCGCGATGCAGTTTTTGATTCCGGGGTGGACATTCGATAACAAGCGGCCGTGCCTGATGCGTTGATTTAGCGGATGCATGCCCTCCAACGACCCGCCCTGCCGCCTATGGTCGGCAGGGCCCAAAAACCATTCGGAACGGAGCAATTAACCCCCTAACATGACGCGCAACTGAATCGATGACGGACGACACCCACATGGACAGACTGAAAACTTTCGCGGTTTGCGTGGCGGCGCTCGCGGCTGGCCAATGCCTCGCACAGGATCAAATGGAGACGCTGGTGAATACCGCCGTGCGCCCGGTCATGCAAGCCCAGGGCATTCCCGGAATGGCTGTGGCGGTGACCGTCAACGGCACGCCGCACTACTTCAACTACGGGGTAGCGTCGAAAGAAAGCGCGCAACCGGTCACTGAAAACACCCTGTTCGAAATCGGCTCCCTGAGCAAAACCTTCACCGCCACCCTCGCCGCCTACGCCCAGGCCAGCGGCAAGTTGTCGCTGTCCGACAAGGCCAGCCAGGTGTGGCCCGCATTGCGCGGCAGCGCGTTCGATCACATCAGCGTGCTGCAACTGGGCACCTACACCGCGGGCGGCCTGCCGCTGCAATTCCCCACCGCCGCCGACTCGGCGGACAAGATGCTCGGCTATTTCAAACAATGGCAACCGACTTACGCCGCTGGCACCCACCGGCTGTATTCGAATCCGAGCCTCGGTTTATTCGGCTACCTCGCGGCCCAAAGCATGGGCCAGCCATTCGATGAACTGATGGACAACACGCTGCTGCCCAAACTCGGCCTCAAGCACACCTACCTCAACGTCCGCCAGGCACAGATGAATCTATACGCGCAGGGCTACAACAAGGACGACAAGCCCGTACGCGTGGGGCCTGGCGCGCTGGACTCCGAAGCTTACGGGGTGAAAACCAGCACCTCGGACCTGATCGGCTATGTGCAAGCGAACCTGCAACCGAGCTCGCTGGAAAAGCCATTGCAACAGGCAATCGCCCTCACCCACACCGGTTACTACCGCGTCGGCGAGATGACCCAGGGCCTGGGATGGGAGCTCTATCAATACCCGGTCACCCTTGAACGATTGCTGGCCGGCAACTCGTCGCAGATGGCCATGGAGGCGCACAAGGTCCAGTGGCTCAACCCGCCTCAACCGCAACCGGAAAACCTGCTGCTGAACAAAACCGGGTCGACCGGGGGCTTCGGCGCCTATGCCCTGTTTGTGCCGTCGAAAGACATTGGCATCGTGATCCTGGCCAACAAAAACTACCCGATCGCGGAACGGGTCAAGATCGCTCACCAGATTTTGAGTGCACTGAGCCAGTGAACCGAGGGTAGTGCCTCTGTGGCGGGGGGGCTTGTCGGGACGCCGCACCGCCCCGTTCGGCTGCGCAGCAGTCGCACAACCTGCCTATGAAGTCGATCTGGATAACGCCAATGCCACATGTAGCGCCGCTTCATAGCTCGACGAGGGCTATGGCTGAAACCCCTCAATCATCCGGCATTTCCGCTGGTTTGGCGGGCTTGGCTGGTTTGGCCGGCTTACCGGATTTTGTGCCTTTTGCGCCCTTGGCGGTCGGCTCCGGTTCGGCTGCCGGCGCTACCGTGGGTGCTGGCGTTTCCTTCTCGGCCGCCGGCAACTGATCGACAGCGGCGAACACCTCTTTCAGCTCGACAGGTCCGGACTGTTCAAGCTTCTTTTCGCCGTCCTTGCCCACCAGAATCACCTTGGTCTTGGCTCCGGCACCCAGTTTGAGTGAACGAATCAACGCTGCCGTGTCCTGCGGCCCGAGGTCTTTGCCATCGCGCTGGCCCATCAGGTTGAGCACCGTGTACAACACCAGGTTTCGCTCGGTGAAGCCCTTTTTGTTATCCGGTTCTTCCAGCGACTTTTTCAGGCTGACCCACGTCGGGTCGACCGTACTGGGAGCGATAACAATCAGTGGCCGGGACCTGCCCTTGTCCATGTCCAGCGGTGAGTCGCCATCAGCGGCGAACAAGGGACCGGCAACTGCCAGCAGGGTAGCCAGGGTCAGTGACCTGATGAGCATGCGCATCTCCTTTTGATATCCACGCTCTAATGATTGCGCATCGCGGCGATCGTTCCGGGTGACGCTCCGCAAATGTTGTTCGCCTTGTCCAAAGCTTAGGTCAGGGCGGTCGAAGCGCAACAGGCCGGGCTAAACTCAAGATTCATGGAAACCCACCTGATCCGCCGTGAGGACCACTGCATGAGCGCTCAGTTGAATCACACCATTGTCTGGTGCCGCGACAAGCAACTATCGGCCAACTTCCTCGCAGACCTTCTCGGCTTGCCCGCCCCGCAGCCCTTTGGCCCGATGCTGGTCGTCAAGTTCGACAACGGCGTGTCACTGGACTTCTACGACAATGACCCGCCGATCGCGTCACAGCACTATGCGTTCTTGATTGGCGAGGATGATTTCGACGAGGTCTTTGCGCGCCTTCTGGCCCATGGTCAGCAGTGGTGGGCTGACCCTGGTAAACAACGGCCGAAGGAGATCAATGAGTTTGCGGGGGGGCGACGGGTGTATTTCGATAACCCGGACGGGCATCTGCTGGAAATATTCACCCGTGAGTGACGCTGCGCCCCATGGCGAATCAAAACACCAGTTTGTAACCGATCAGCACCAGCATCGTCGCCAGGCAAGGGCGCAGCACTTCATCGGAGATGCGGCCGGTCAGATGGCTGCCCAGGTAAATCCCCGGCAGCGAACCCACCAGCAAGTAACCCAGTACATGCCAGTCCATGTTGCCCATGCTCGCATGGCCAAGACCGGCGACCAGGGTCAGTGGCACGGCGTGAGCGATTTCCGTGCCGACCAGGCGGCGGGTCGGCAGCAGCGGATAAAGAATGAACAGCGCCACGGTGCCCAGCGCGCCAGCGCCGATGGAGGTCAGCGCGACCATGGTGCCGAGCACCAGACCGGTAACGACCGTCAGGACATTCAACCGCGTACCGCTGGGGTTGTAGTTGCCGCCGGCACGCTTATGGGCGAAATCGAGCAGGCGCTTCTTGAACAGGATCGCCAGCGCCGTGGCGAACAGGACAAAACCCAACGCCTGCTTGATGATGGCGTTCATCGCCTCGGGGGCGCTGTGCAAACTGCTGAGGAACCACAGGGTCAACGCCACTGCCGGCACACTGCCCAGCGTCAACCAGCCGGTGATGGCCCAGTCAATGTTGTCGTTCTTTTTGTGAACCAGCACGCCGCTGGATTTGGTGATGGCCGCGTACAGCAAATCGGTGCCCACCGCCGTTGCCGGGTTGATGCCGAACCACAGCAGGATCGGCGTCATCAACGACCCGCCGCCCACGCCCGTCATGCCGACGATGAAGCCGACCACCAGCCCGGCTACGACCAACCCGATATTCACTAAATCCATCGATACGTCCACAAAGACTGCAGGGAAAATCTGGCCCGCAGCATAGCGATTTTTCTTATAACCACTTATATCGATGCGATCTATCTTTATTCCCTACATGCACTATCACCCTTGTTGGAAAGTCACCGCCGTTCTATTGCACCGGCAGGAAATTCAGGAACAACAGGCTCTGGGCGTAGTTGAGGCCGATGCGCCGGTAGCGCTCGTCCAGCATCTGCGTCAGCAAATCCAGGCGCGCGACTATTTTGCCGAACTCCACGGCAAAACTCAGGTTGCTGCCCTCCTCCGAGATTTCGTTGGAAAACAGCATGGGTTCGCCGTTTTTGTTTTGCCGCTGACTCAGGATCCAGGTCGCAATCTCGATGTTGCGTGCAGCGTTGCTGACGAACGTCGGGTTGATCGCGTCCGTCATGTAGAACTCCAGGCGATTGCCGTGGGCGGTGACCAGCATGCTGCCGATGGCATAGATGAACGCACCGACCCGGTCGCCAAGGAACTCCGGACTCATGGCAAACCGTAGCGCCGCGAGGTCCTTTTTACCGCCAAGCGTTGGAAGCGGCTGCTGCTGCTCGATCGCCAAGCGTACTTGCTTGCCGGCGCTGCGCGCGTCAAGGAAGCCGGATTTTTTCAGCTCGTCGGGGTTGCGCAGGTACAGCTTGCTCATCAGCAGATAGAGGCTGTCGAGGTTGTCGCGCATGGTCAGGGTGGCCATGCGGTCGACACTGGTTTGCAGAAATTCCTGGGGTTTGCCTTCGCGCAATTGAGTCAAGAGGTCGTTACCATCCTGATGGCTGCATCCGGTGACGAGGAACGTCGACAGGCCTAGCAGCATCAGGCAACGGCGGCGGATTGAGGGGGTACTGAAAGGTAACGCTCGAGCCATGGGTACTTGAACTTGGGCATGGGCCGGCAGAGGGGATCGCCGCAGGCTGCCCAAAAGTAGAGCGGTTGATTTCAGAAAAGTGCAGTCATGCCGTCACCAATCGATCACCGGCAAGTTGCGATCTTTTGATCGAAGCGTGGAACCCAAAAGCTATGCTGAGTGCCAAAAGCAATACGGCTTGAGTGTTTACAGGAGATTTGCATGCGTACTCTTGAATTGGCCGGCGTCAACGTACCGGTCATCGGCCAGGGCACCTGGCACATGGGCGAGGACCACTCCCGGCACAACGAAGAGGTCGCGGCGTTGCGCCTGGGGATCGAGTCGGGCATGACCCTGATCGACACCGCCGAAATGTACGCCGAGGGTGGCGCCGAGGAAGTGGTGGGCGAAGCCATCGCCGGCCGGCGCGACGAGGTGTTTCTGGTCAGCAAGGTCTACCCGCACAACGCCAGCCGCCAAGGCATTCCCCAGGCCTGCGAACGCAGTCTGCGGCGCCTGAACACCGACCATATCGATCTGTACCTGCTGCATTGGCGCGGCCAGTACCCTCTGGAGGAAACGGTCGAGGCCTTCGAGCGACTGCGTGCGGCGGGCAAGATCGGTCGCTGGGGCGTGTCCAACTTCGACGTCGATGATTTGCAGGAACTGGCCGCGCCGGCCTGCGCCACCAATCAAGTGCTCTATAACCTGGAAGAGCGCGGCATAGAATTTGATTTACTGCCCTGGTGTCAGGAGCGCAGGATGCCGGTCATGGCCTACTGCCCCATTGGCCAGGGCGGGAACATGCTGGGCAACGCCACGCTCCGGCAAGTGGCCGCCCGTCACGATGCCACGCCTGCCCAGGTGGCGCTGGCATGGCTTTTGCGCCAGGACGGGGTGATTGCCATCCCCAAGGCGGTACGGCCCGAGCATGTGCAACTCAACGCACGCGCGGCGCAGTTAGTGCTTGAACCTGGGGATCTGAAGGCGCTGGACCAAGCGTTTCGTGCGCCACAACGCAAACAGCGGTTGGCCATGGTCTGAGCCATCGCAGTCTGTCAGAGGACTTGCGCATGAGAAGCACCGATCGGCTGGACACCTTTAACCTGCAGCGCTTCATTCAGGCGCAGGACCCGGTGTTCGACCGGGCTCAGGCCGAATTGAAGGCCGGCCGCAAGCGTAGCCACTGGATGTGGTTCATCTTTCCGCAGTTTGCCGGGCTGGGTGGCAGCGACATGTCCAAACGCTTCGCGATCGGTTCGCGCGAAGAAGCCCGAGCCTATCTCGAGCACCCATTGCTGGGCGCACGGCTGCGCACGTGCACCCAAGAGGTGCTGAACATCCAGCAGCGCTCGGTGAGGGACATCTTCGGCCATCCCGATGACCTGAAATTTCATTCGTCGATGACGCTGTTCACCCAGGTCGCACCCGATGACAGCCTGTTCCATCAAGCCCTGAATCAATACTTCCACGGCATTCTGGATGACTGGACGTTGTCGCTGATGGACTCAAAACAGGCCCAGTTGCCCACCAATCAGGGTTGAAAAATCGTCGTCGACGAACGGCAGGATCGCGTCAGCCACAGGCTGTAATTGCTTGCTGACGTAATGTTCGTAATCGATGGGCGCGCTGCGGATCTCCAGTGGTTCAGGGCCGACGACGGTGATTACGTAACTGATCCAGCCACCGTTCTGGTACTGGCGGGGACGCCCCTGCCGGTCGTTGTAGTCATCGGCGATACGCGCTGCCCGTACATGGGGCGGCACGTTGCGTTGATAATCATCGAGGGTTCGGCGCAGGCGCTTGCGGTAGATCAAGCGCTCGTCGAACGCTCCGGCCAGGGTCTTGCGCACATAGTCGCGCACGTAATCCTGATAGGGTTTGCGATTGAAGATGCGCAGGTACAGCTCCTGCTGGAACTGGCGGGCCAGCGGCGACCAATCAGTGCGCACGGTTTCCAGTCCTTTGTAGACCATCTCGTCCGTGCCATCGGCGCGCGTCACCAACCCCGCATAACGCTTCTTGCTGCCCTCCTCCGCTCCGCGAATGGTCGGCATCAGAAAACGTTTGTAGTGGGTTTCGAACTGCAGTTCGAGCGCGCTTTCCAGGCCATATGCCTGCCGCACATGCTCGCGCCACCACTGGTTGACGTGCTTCACCAGCGCTTCGCCGATCTGTGCCGCTTCCTGTTGGCCGTGGGCGCGGCGCAGCCAGACGAAAGTGGAATCGGTATCGCCATAAATCACCGTATGACCCTGGTCTTCGATCAACTGACGGGTGCGCAGCATGATCTCGTGCCCGCGCAGGGTGATGGACGACGCCAGGCGTGTATCGAAAAACCGGCAACCACTGGAGCCGAGCACACCGTAGAAGGCGTTCATGATGATCTTCAGTGCCTGGGACAGCGGCGCGTTGTGCTCGCGCTTGGCGGTTTCCCGGCCTTCGGCGACCCGGGCCACGATGGCGGGCAGGCAATGCCGGGTTCTGGAAAAACGTGCCCCCCGGAAACCTGGCACCGACTCGCTGTCCTCGGGATGCTTGAGCCCTTCGATCAAGCCCACCGGGTCGATGAGGAACGTGCGGATGATCGATGGGTAAAGGCTTTTGTAGTCGAACACCAGCACCGACTCGTACAGGCCCGGTTGCGAGTCCATGACAAACCCGCCGGGGCTGGCTTGCGGCGGGCGCCCGCCGAGGTTTGGCGCGACGAAGCCCTGGCGGTGCATCAACGGCATGTAGAGGTGGGTGAACGCCGCCACTGAGCCGCCCATGCGATCCACCGGCAACCCGGTGACACTGGCCCGTTCCAGCAAAAAGGTCAGCAGTTGGGTGTGGGCGAAAATTCGGGTGACCAGCTCGCAGTCCTTGAGGTTGTACTTGGCCAGGGCCGGTTTGTCCTCGGCGAACATGCGATTGATTTCGTCCATGCGCTGGTAGGGGTTGTCGATCGACTTGCCTTCGCCCAGCAGGGTTTGCGCGACGTTTTCCAGGCTGAACGACGGAAAACTCCAGGTCGCCGAACGCAGCGCCTCGATGCCGTCGATGATCAGCCGGCCGGCAGCGGAGGCAAAATAATGGTTGCCGTTGCCGTGTTCGCGCCACTGCATCTCTTCGCCACCACGCCCCAGCTTCAGCGGCACGCCCAGTTGCCTGGCGTGTTTATGCAACACCCGCAGATCGAACTGCACGACGTTCCAGCCAATGATCGCGTCGGGATCGTGCCGGGCGAACCATTCATTGAGCTTTTTCAGCAACAGGGTGCGCGAGTCGCAGTATTCGAGCTGGAAATCCACCTCGCTGTCATCGCCATTGGGTGGGCCGAGCATGTACACCTGCCGCTCTCCGCAGCCCTCCAGGGCGATGGAGTACAACTCGCCCTGAGCGGTGGTTTCGATGTCCAGGGACGCCAACTTGAGGCTTGGCCGATAGTGCGGATCGGGTTTCATCTGTGCGTCGAGCAACAGGCCCTCGGCATCCGGCGTACCGCCAAAGCGCACAGGGGCGGTGATGAACCGCTCCATCATGTAGCGTTCCGGCGGGCGTACGTCAGCTTCATACACTTCGACCCCGGCCCTGCGCAGGGCCGTTTCCAGGCGCATCAATTGTCCGTGCTGCGGGCAATACAGCCCGAGCACCGGACGGTGCTCGAAATCCCGCAAGGCCAATTCCCGCAGTTCGACATTTTTTTCGTCGTGCAGCAGTGCCTCGGCCTGCTCGCGCTGGCTGGCCGGAATAAACGCCACCGACGGCTGATGAGGCAGGCGGATGCGCCGGGGACCGCTGTCGGTCGCCAGCCAGAACTCGACTTGCGTACCGGTCGGTGTATCGCGCCAATGCCGGGTCAGGACAAAGCCCTGCGGTAAATCCACCACTGAAAACCTCAACATTGATTCAGGTTGGTGATTCTACGCCACCATGAACCTGTGGGAGTGAGCTTGCTCGCGATGGCGGCCTGACATTCAACATGGATGTCGACTGATTTGACCTCATCGCGGGCAAGCCTGCTCCCACAGGTATTTTGCCGGGCAGGAATCCGGGGATTACCGAAGAAAAACCACCGAATGACGTTTTTTGCCGTTTATCTGCCGCTTTCTCTCTTGCCCTGCGCGCCGGCGTCTACGATTCTTCAATAACAACGACAACACCCGAGAAACCGCCATGAAAACCGTCGCGCAACTACTCAAGTTGAAAGATCAGAAGAATCAGGAAGTGCACCAGATCAAACCTGGTCATATGGTGCTGGAAGCGCTGATGAAGATGGCAGAGAAAAACGTCGGCGCCTTGCTGGTGGTGGAGAATGACGAAGTGCTGGGCATCATCAGTGAGCGTGACTACGCACGTAAACTGGTGCTGCACGGGCGTTCTTCGGTGGGTACGCCGGTTCGCGACATCATGGTTTCACCGGTGATCACCGTGGACACCCATCAAACCGTCGATACCTGCCTGGGCATCATGTCCGACAAACGCCTGCGCCACTTGCCGGTGGTGGAGGACGGCAAATTGATCGGCTTGCTGTCGATTGGCGACCTGGTCAAGGAGGCCATCGCGGAACAGGCGGAACTGATTCGTCAGCTGGAACAGTACATTCGCGGGGAATAGCTCAAACACACCAGGCATCCCTTGTGGGAGCGAGCTTGCTCGCGAAGCGGTGGATCAGTCGACATATACGTTGACTGACTCTGCACGCTCGCGGGCAAGCCCGCTCCCGCTCTTGTTTTGCAGTGCTCAGGCCGGCCAATGCCGGGCGAACACCGGCGCCAGCGTCGGGTGTCGGTCGATGCGTTCCAGCCAGACGTAAAACCCCGGTCGGGCAGCGCGCAAATGTTCGCGGCTGCCTGACCATCGGCTGATCACCGCCGCCAGCACATCCAGTGCTCCCGGCGTCTCGTCTCCCAGATACAGCTCGCCGGAAAACTGATCGGCAAACACCTCCCAACTCCAATGCAACCGTGCACGGGCGCCCGCTATCAGGTTTTGCCGAGACGATTCATCTGCCTCGGCCAACCAGCGTTCGGGGTAGTCGATGATACCGATGGCCGTATAGCAATTGCTGACGATGTACGCCAGACCACGGATGGCCTGATCACGATCAGCCGGGTTGTCCGGCAGCAGATTCGACTCGGGAAACGTCAGCCCGAGGTGAATCAGGATCGCCGCGCTTTCGGTGAGGACGCTGCCGTCGGGCAATTGCAGGGTCGGAATCTGCTTGAGCGGGTTGAGCTTCTCCAACGCCAGAGCGGCCTGCGAAGACGACTCGACGTCGATGAAGCGATAAGGGATCTCACACAGTTCCAGTGCCGCCTCGATAGCGGCTGCGCCCGAATTCTGATGACCGTAGAGCTGATACATAAACACCTCCTTGCGACGCTATCCAGTGTAGAAGCCGCCCTTGACAGCGCTGGAGCCATCCGACGACTGCATCATCACGCCCGCCAGGGGTATGCCGCTGGCCCTATCAATCCCGTCGATGTTCACCATCATGCCAATGAAGTTCTCATAAAAATTGTGCGGCGTAACATCTGCTCCATACCCACCCAATAAGACCCGGAGCACACCACCATGAAACGCCAGACTCTTCTCAGCATCGCTTTCTCGGTTTTTGCAGTGAACGCTTTCGCCGCTACCTCTGCTCAACCTGTCGTCGCCGAAGGCGGCTCGGATCGCTTGATTGAAAGTCGCGTGGCGGAAGGTGGCTCCGATCGCCTGATCCAGAATCGGGTGGCCGCTGATGGATCCGACCGCCTGCAAGGCAACACCGTTGCCGCCGATGGCTCGGATCGTCTGCAAGGCAACACCGTTGCTGCCGATGGCTCGGATCGCCTGCAAGGCAACACCGTCGCCGCCGATGGCTCGGATCGCCTGCAAGGCAACACCGTCGCTGCCGATGGCTCGGATCGCCTGCAAGGCAACACCGTCGCCGCCGATGGCTCGGATCGTCTGCAAGGCAACACCGTCGCCGCCGATGGCTCGGATCGCCTGCAAGGCAACACCGTCGCTGCCGATGGTTCCTATCGTCTGAACAGCAACCACATCGCTTGAATGAATGGCTTTACCGCAGTCCTCGACAAAAAAACCGGCCTGATCAGTCGGTTTTTTTATGCCTGGGATCATGCGTAAAACCGCCTGCGATCGTTTTGCTCTTCAACCCGCCCGCGCCATACAGCGTTGATAACGCTCATCAACCCGCTTGGCAAACCAGGCCGTGGTCAGTTTGCGAGTGATTTTCGGGCTCTGCAGGACAATTCCCGGCAACACTTGCCGAGGCAATGACCGGCCTTCGGCCCGCTCCGCCAGCGCGAAGACTCGCTGATACAACGAGCTGTTCTCGAACGCCAGGCTCTTGCCCTCTTCCAGTTGATCCCTGATCGTCGTGTTGCGCATGCCCAGTTGCTTGCCGAGGCTGCGCACGGCCACTTCGGTGTTGCCGGGCATGATCGAACCGTAATTGACCAAATCGCCATCCAGCGCCAGCGCAATGCCCGAGGCACGGCTCACGGCGTTCTGGAACGCGGCATTGCGACTGGCATACCAACCGGCGTTGAAATCGGCGAAGCGATAGAGCGGTTGCGGGTAGTTCACCGGGTATCCGAGCAAATGGGCGATACCGAAATACATGCCGCCGCGCCGAGTGAAGACTTCATGGCGGATCGACCCGTCCACCGGGTAGGGATAGGCCTTGGCGTGCTGCTCGGCAAATTCGATGCTGACCTGCATCGGCCCGCCGGTGTGTACCGGGTTGAGGCCGCCAAACAGACTTTTCCCCATGGGCACCATGCCAATGAAGTCATCGAAAATCGCGCTCAGTTCCTTTTCGCTACGCGCCGCATTGAGGCGCTCGCTGTAACTTTTGCCATTGGGCGAGCGTACCTGCAGCGCCGCACTGACCAACAGGCCGGGGATGTGGGCCTTGGCCGCTCGGCGATCGATCTCGTCGCGAGCGATTTTGCCCAGGCCAGGCACGCTCGGGTCTGCCTGAAAGGTCGACTCTTGCTCAGTGACAGCCAGCACCGAGCACAGGTTTTGCGTGGTCGTCTCGATGTTCTGCGCGGCGAACGCCGCCTGGATGTCCGTGGCCCAACCCTGGCGGTCGCCGGTTTTGGCCGGCAACAGTCGCATGATTTCGGCCTTGACCTCGGCGGGTGTACGCGCCGGCGCCTGCTGCGTGCGTTGACTGCCGCAACCGGCCAGCACCAGCAATGCGACGATGCTCATGATCAATCGATGGGCTTGCATGCTGCTCCAGAAAATCCGTTATGCCGGGCTAACCATACGATCAATGGCCTGTCTGAGGCTATGACCTTGAGCAGTGGCCTTCTCCGTTGGGCAGCCAGCCTGGCCCGCCGCCACGGCTGGACCATACTAGACCCACACCGCGAGGAGGACTGGCTCATGCACCGTAGCGACGTATTGATCATTGGCGCGGGCCCGACCGGGCTGGTCCTGGCGTTGTGGCTGAGCAGACTGGGGATCGCCGTGAGGATAGTCGATAAAACATCGGCGCCCGGCACCACATCACGGGCGCTGGCTGTACAGGCACGGACCCTGGAGTTGTACCGCCAGCTCGACCTCAGTGACAGCGTCGTGCAGAAGGGCCATTGCGTGGAGGCCGCCAATTTCTGGGTCAAGGGTGAACCCGTGGCACGCTTGCCGCTGACCCACATCGGCGAGGGCCTGACGCCTTACGCCTTCCTCGAAATATTCCCCCAGGACGAACACGAACGGCTGCTGATCAAACGCCTCGAATCCTTTGGCATCACGGTGGAGCGCGACACCGAGCTTGAGGCTTTCGAGGAAACCGTTGACGGCATCAACGCCACGTTGCGGCTGCCCGATGGTCAACAGGAAACCTGCCAGGCCTGTTACCTGGCCGGTTGCGACGGTGCCCGTTCAGTCGTGCGCAAGGTCCTGGACACCGGATTTCCCGGCGGGACCTACCAGCAGATTTTCTATGTGGCCGATGTGCAGGCCAGCGGCCCGACGTTCAACGGCGAACTGCACGTGGACCTCGATGAGGCGGACTTTCTCGCGGTGTTCCCACTGGCAGGAAGCGGTCACGCACGCCTGATCGGCACCGTTCGCGATGAGCGTGCCGAACGTGCTGAAACGCTGCGATTCGAAGACGTCAGCAGCCGGGCCATCGAGCACCTGAAGGTGCAGATCGAACAGGTGAACTGGTTCTCGACCTACCGCGTGCATCATCGGGTGGCCGATCACTTCCGCACCGGACGCGCGTTCTTGTTGGGCGACGCCGCCCATGTGCACAGCCCCGCCGGTGGCCAGGGCATGAACACCGGGATTGGCGATGCCATCAACCTGGCCTGGAAACTCGCCGCCGTATTGAGCGGCGGCGCCGAGGCCAAACTGCTTGATACTTACGAAACCGAGCGCATTGCGTTCGCCCGAAAACTGGTGGCGACCACCGACCGGGTGTTCAGCTTCGTCACCGCTGAAGGCCCCATGGCCGACCTGCTGCGCACACGCCTGGCGCCCTTACTGATTCCGAAAATGGCCTCGTTCGAGAGATCCCGTGAATTCCTGTTTCGCACGGTGTCGCAGATCACCTTGAACTACCGCGGCATGCCTTTGAGCACAGGCGTCGCCGGGCAGGTCCATGGTGGCGACCGCCTGCCCTGGGCACACGACGGCGAAGGGGACAATTTCGAACCGCTCAAATGCCCGAACTGGCAGGTGCATGTGTATGGCGACACCAGCGACGAAATGATCGCCTGGTGCATCGAGCATCATTTGCCGCTGCATGTGTTCGACTGGCGGCCGGCGTTTGAAACGGCAGGCCTGGGGCGTAACGGGTTTTACCTGTTACGGCCGGATACCTATGTGGCGATTGCCGAAACCTGCTCGGATCCCAAGGTGATCGAGCGGTACTTCCGGGATCACGGGATCCGGCCGTTCATTGGTTGAACCCGAAACACTCCCGGCTCCTGCGGGGGCCGGGTGAGTTTCAGATCCCGGCCAATGCCAGGTCCATCGCGAAATACGTGAAGATCAGATCGGCCCCCGCCCGCTTGATCGCACCAAGACTCTCGCGCACCACGCGGTCTTCATCAATCGCCCCGGCTTGCGCGCCGAACTTGATCATCGCGTACTCGCCGCTCACCTGATACGCCGACAACGGCAAACGCGAAACCTCACGAATATCGCGAATGATGTCCAGGTACGCACCGGCCGGCTTGACCATCAGCGCATCGGCGCCTTCCTGCTCGTCGAGCAACGATTCGCGCACCGCTTCACGGCGATTCATCGGGTTCATTTGATAGCTTTTACGGTCGCCCTTGAGTGCGCTGCCACCGGCTTCGCGGAACGGTCCGTACAGCGCCGAGGCGAATTTGGTCGAATAGGCCATGATCGCCGTCTGACTGAAACCGGCCTCGTCGAGTGCCCGGCGAATGGCCTGGACCTGACCGTCCATCGCTGCCGACGGTGCAATCACATCGGCACCGGCACGGGCCGCCGCCACGGCTTGTTTGCCGAGGTTGATCAGGGTCTGGTCGTTATCGACTTCGTGATTGTGCAGAACACCGCAGTGGCCGTGGTCGGTGTACTCACAGAAACAGGTGTCGGACATGACGATCATTTCCGGCACGGCGTCCTTGGCGATGCGTGACATGCGCGACACCAGACCGTCGTCGCGCCAGGTGTCGCTGCCGCTGCTGTCCAGGTGATGTGACACGCCAAAGGTCATCACCGACTTGATCCCGGCCCGGGCATAACGCTCGATCTCGCCGGCCAGTTTCGATTCGGGAATGCGCATCACACCGGGCATGCTTTTGATCGGTACAAAGTCATCGATCTCTTCTTCGACGAAAATCGGCAGCACCAGGTCGTTGAGGCTGAATTCGGTTTCCTGGAACAGACTGCGCAGGCTCGCATTGCGGCGCAGACGGCGTGGGCGAGCTTCGGGGAACTGACTGGACATGGGCATTCCTGGAAATCGGAGGACAAGACGAAAGTCGTAAGGGGGCAAAGCTTATGCCCTGCGGGGTGCCGGGCACAAACACCCAACGCTCAAGATTGCGTTACTGCAATGGCAATAATCCTTTAACAAACACCAACCCCCTGTGGGAGCGAGCTTGCTCGCGAGGGCGTCGCGCCAGTCAATACATATGTTGACTGATACTCCGCCATCGCGAGCAGGCTCGCTCCTACAGGGGGATTGCGGTAATCAGTTGGAGATGGTTTTCGGAATTTCCAGCCCGCGCTTGACCGCCGGCCGCGCCAGGAATTTTTCCAGCACGCGGGTGACGTTGGGGAAGTTCTGGATGCCGACCAGATCGCCAGCCTCATAGAAACCGATCAGGTTGCGCACCCAGGGAAAGGTCGCGATATCGGCAATGGTGTAGCGCTCGCCCATGATCCAGTCACGACCTTCAAGGCGTTTGTCGAGGACGCCGAGCAGGCGTTTGCTTTCTTCGACATAGCGGTCACGGGGACGCTTGTCTTCGTAGTCCTTGCCGGCGAATTTATTGAAGAAGCCGAGTTGGCCGAACATCGGCCCGATGCCGCCCATCTGGAACATCAGCCACTGAATGGTCTCGTAGCGCGTAGCCCCTTCCCGGGCCAGCAACTGTCCACTCTTGTCAGCCAGATAAATCAGGATCGCGCCTGACTCGAATAACGGCAACGGCTGGCCGTCGGGGCCGTGAGGATCGAGGATGGCCGGGATCTTGTTGTTTGGGTTCAACGACAGGAACTGCGGCGACATTTGATCGTTGGTGTCGAACCCGACGCGGTGCGGCTCATAAGGCAAGCCGATCTCTTCGAGCATGATCGAAACCTTGACGCCGTTGGGGGTCGGCAAGGAGTACAGCTGAATCCACTCCGGGTACTGTGCGGGCCATTTTTGGGTGATGGGAAACGCAGACAAATCGATCATGGGAAGGATCCACGAGAAAATTGAAAGTAGTGATATTAATGCAGGCGTTGCGCTGTCGTTATCAATATCACTGATGTTGAAGATCAAGGGATTGCAGCCCTCGTCAGCCCCATAACCTGTACCGTATCCATAATTCAGCAACATCCTGTCGATAACCTTCGCTCCTGTCCGCTCCTGGTTGCCGGTAGATTGCTGCGCACTCCGCCGGAATCGAACCAAATGGGCATCAGCGGACTCTGAGCACCGCCCTTGTTGAAACGGACCGGCTCAACGACATGGAAAACACCCGACGCAGGAAATTCGTGGTGTAGAGGTTTGTCAGCCTTAACCGAATGCGCTGAAGAATCCTTTATTCCATGAAGAACTTTCTGAAACTCTGCCATCGCTTCAAACACCGCGCGTATCTATTCCTGCCCGCCCTGCTGGCGACCAGCGCGTTGTTTCTATCCCTGGAGTCTCGCGAAAGCCGCGCCCAACCGGCAGATGGCACCCAGACGCTGGTGTTCCTGCGTCATGCGGAAAAACCTGCCGGGGGCCTGGGCCAGCTCAATTGCCAGGGCTTGAACCGTGCGATCGATCTGGCCACCTTGCTTCCGGAAAAGTTCGGCAAGGCCAACTACGTGTTTGCCGCCAACCCGACGCGCAATGTCGAGGAAGGTGAACTGAACAATTCCTACAGCTACATCCGCCCATTGATGACCATCAGTCCCAGCGCGATCAAGCTCGGCTTGCCGGTCAACATCAATTTCTCGGCCAATGACACCAGCGACCTGGCCGATGAACTGCTTCAGAACAAGTATCACAACTCGGTCATCTACACCGCGTGGTCCCACGGCTACCTGCCGGAGTTGATCAACAAGGTCGCCGGGGAAGCGGTCGGCAAGAAACAGAAGATCACCGAAGACTGGGAGTCCAGCGACTATGACTCGCTCTTTGTGCTGACCCTGACCTGGCATAACGGCAAGGCCAGCCTGCAAAGCCACAGCTACAAGCAAGGGCTGGATAACGGGCCGCAGACCTGCCCGACCTGAGTTGAGCAGGGCCTGATCGGGCCTTTTGTGCACGCCACGGCCCCTGTGGGAGCGGGCTTGCCCGCGATGAGGCCGGCAAGACCACCGTCACCCTCGCTGACTACCGCGCTCGCGCAAATACCCCAATACCGCTTCACGATTCCCGGCAAACTCGATCCGCGCGCCCTTCTTTTCACGCTGAAAGGCATACATCGGATCGTAATACTCGGTCAGCAACCCCTCGATCCAGCCCCGGTGCAGATCCACCGAGCCGCTGCGACCCTGCTCCGCCAAGGCATCTTCCATCAGAATCAGCATCCGTCGATGGCGCTCGCCGCCCAGGCGCTTGTGCACGTTATTCAAACTCTCCAGCATCCGCTCGGAAAACAGCGCAAAACCTTCCTCGCCGCGCACCCGGATGAACTCTGCACACAGGTCCACCACGTAATCGCGCAGGATTCGCTCGACCCGGCCCTCCAGGCTGTCCTCGAGCCAGACCATCGGAAACTGCTGCATGCCCTGATAAAGCGGCAGAGGCAGTGCGCAACTGCCGATCGCGCGGCTCTCGTCTTCCAGCACGAATTGCTCGAGGCCCGCGGCGCGCTTCTTCAGCACATCCACCGCCAGGCGGTTTTCGAAATCGATATTGCAAGGTTGCCCCGTGGCGCGCTTGCCGAAACTGGAACCGCGATGATTGGCGTGCCCTTCAAGGTCCAGCCCGTTGCCCAGTTGCAGGAGTACTTCGGTCTTGCCGGTGCCCGTCATGCCCCCCAACAACACGAAATCGCACTGGGCCACCGCTTGATCAAGGGTATCGAGCAGAAAACTGCGCATGGCCTTATAGCCACCCGCGACTCGCCGGTAGTCGATACCCGCCTCGTCCCTGAGCCATTGCTGAACGATCTGCGAGCGCAACCCGCCGCGAAAACAGTACAAAAGCCCATCGGGATGAGCACGGGCAAAGTCGGCCCAGGCCTGGATGCGCTCGGCCTTGATTGCGCCAGATACCAGTTGATGACCCAGTTCGATGGCGGCTTGTTGACCCTGTTGCTTATAGCAAGTGCCAACCCGTTGCCGCTCGTGATCGTTCATCAGCGGCAAATTGACCACACCGGGAAACGAGCCCTTGAGAAACTCGACTGGCGCACGGGCATCCATCAGCGGCCGGTCGTTGAGGAAAATATCGCGGTAATCGGTGCAGTCGGCGAACATCAGGAGACCTCGACTGCATGGCTCTGTCGCTCGACCAATTCACCGATGGGCGCAAGGTTCAGGCCCATTTGCGCAGCGGTCGCCAGAAAAGTGTCATTACCCTCGGGCGTCACGGCGATCAACAGGCCTCCGCTGGTCTGCGGGTCGCATAACACGTTTTTGTGCAACGCCTGCAATCGCCCCAGTTTGCTGGCGTAGCTGTCGTAGTTACGCAAGGTCCCGCCGGGAATGCAGCCCTGCTCAAGGTAATACTCGACACCCGGCAGACGCGGCACGCGGTCATATTCGATAAGGGCGGTCAGCTGGCTGCCGTCGGCCATTTCCACCAGATGCCCCAATAGACCAAAACCGGTGACGTCGGTCATCGCGGTCACCCCGTCCAGCTTGCCAAAACGGCTGCCGGGTTTGTTCAGGGTGCACATCCAGTCCCGGGCCAGGCCAATGTCGGCATTGCGCAACTTGCCTTTCTTTTCGGCGGTGGTGAGGATGCCGATGCCCAAGGGCTTGGTGAGGTAAAGCAGGCAACCGGCCGTCGCCGTGTCGTTGCGCTTCATGTGACGCTTTTCCACCAGCCCGGTGACGGCCAGGCCAAAGATCGGCTCCGGTGCGTCGATGGAATGCCCGCCAGCCAACGGAATACCTGCTTCATCGCACACCGAACGGCCACCGCGAATCACTTCCCGGGCAATTTCCGGCGCCAGCACATTGACCGGCCAGCCCAGAATGGCGATGGCCATCAACGGGTCGCCACCCATGGCGTAGATGTCACTGATGGCATTGGTGGCAGCGATGCGGCCGAAATCGAAGGGATCGTCGACGATCGGCATGAAAAAGTCCGTGGTCGATACCACACCGCGTTCTTCGTCGATGGCATAGACCGCCGCGTCATCGCGCGAGGCGTTGCCAACCCAGAGCCTGGGGTCCAGATTCTGCGCCCCGCTGCCGGCGAGAATCACTTCCAGCACCTGGGGAGAAATCTTGCAACCGCATCCAGCTCCGTGGCTGTACTGGGTCAGGCGAATCGGCTCGCTCATGGGACACCTCGCAGGATTGGTGCCGTCGATTCTAGCAGAGCACCATTGCGGCAACGGATTGCAGCGCCAGTGGGAGAGAGCCTGCTCGCGAAGACAGGCTAGCCCGCTCCCACAGGGGTCGGCGTTATGGCAACAGGATCACCTTGTCACCGCTGCCTTGGTTGACCTCTGCATAACGTTCCAGACCTTCTGCCAATGGCGACTCGAACAGCCCCTGGGGCAACGGTAATAAGTCCTGATCGAAGAATTGACCGAACTGATCGAGCATCGCCGCGCACGCTTGCACCCCGTACAGCAACGAGTTGATACCGACCACCGAGCCGCCCTTGCGATACAGCGCCAGGGCCGGTAGCTGCACCATGCCATCCACCGGCGCGGCGATGATGGCGATGCGGCCAAAGGTGGCCAATGCCGCAACGGACGCCGGCAACCAGAAGCCGGTGGTGTCGAAAATCACGTCGGCGCCGCCCTTGAAGACGGCATTCACCTGAGCGCCCAGATCCTCGGGCTTGTCCAGTTGCAGCGTCTGAAAACCCTGGTCCTGCAGCTCCTTGACCTGCTCGGGCCGCCGCGCTGCCGCCAATACTTGGGCGCCACGCACCTTGGCCAACGCCAGCGCGGCACTGCCCACCGCGCCGCCGCCGATCACCAGCAAACGGGTTTCGGCAGTCACCAGGCTGCGCTCCAGTGCATCCCATGCCGTGGTGTAGGGCACGCCCAGACTGGCGGCCTGGGCAAAGCTCAAATGCGTGGGCTTGAGGGCGACGCCATTGGCCGGCAGTTTGACGAATTGCGCGTGGGAGCCATCGGCGAAAAAGCCCAGTTCGCGACCGGTACCCCAGACCTGTTGACCGACCAGCGCCTGCGGGCCTTCAACGACGATGCCGGCAAAGTCGCGACCAGGAATCCGCGGCAACGTGGTGTAGGGAAAACGTCCCAGCACGTTCTTCACATCGCTGGGGTTGAGCCCGGCCGCCTTGATTTCGACCAGCACTTCATCGGCGCCGGGAACGGGCGTAGCAACCTCGACGTAGCGCAGGGCCGAGAGGTCGCCGGTTTTGTCGAACTGCAATGCTTTCATGAGGGTTACCATCGAATGATCAGAGAAGGTTCAGGAGATCCAGCCGGCCACCAGCTCGCGGCCCATCGGCCAGAGCTTTTCGCCGGCCAGCATGCCGAGCAGGCCTACCAGTGCGATCGCCGGTGGTGCGGGGGAACGAAAATCCAGGGCGCCGTAGAGCAGACCGACACCCAGGCCGATCGCCAGTGAAATGAGGTAGTTCATGACAGACTCCGTGGGCAATTGGGATATGCCCGAAAGTCTAGTGCGCAGTGCCAACGAGTACCGGCCAAGTGCTTCTGAATTCCGGCCAAACACTGGTCCTGAAAACGTCAGTCCGGATGCTGACTGGCCGAAAACTGCGACGGCGCGACACCCAGTTCCCGACGGAACATGTCGCTGAAGCTGCTGGGCGAATAACCCAGTTCACGGGCGATGGCACTGACCGGCACCCCCTGAATCAACTCGGCCACCGCCGTCGCCAGTTGTACCTGGCGCCGCCATTCGGCAAAGCCCATGCCCAGGCCGTCCTTGAACAACCGCGCCAGGGTCCGCACGCTGGCGCCGGCGTTTTCCGCGTGTTGCTCGAAAGCGATGTCCAGCGACGGCGCGGCCATGACGGCCTGGCAAAGGTTCATCAGTCGCCGGTCAGAATCATCCGGAAGCGGGATCTTCAGCTGTGAACGCCGGGCCCGCTTGAGCTCCAGCAGCGCCAGTCCCACCAGTGCTTCGTAATACTCGGGCGCACCGTCGTCGCCCTGCTCCACCAGGCCGACGATCAGCTCGCGCAACAACCCGCCGACTTCGATGACCTGGACACTGGCGTCGAGTGTTGCCGCCAGCGATGGTCGCAAGTAGATGTTGCGCATTTGCAGGTCCGAGACCACGCGAATCCCGTGAGGCACACCGGGCGGCAACCAAACCGCCCGTTGCGGCGGCACCACCAGTGCCTCGTGAGGCGTCTCGACCCACATCACGCCACTCATCGCATACAGCAACTGCCCCCAGACATGCTCATGCGGCTCGATGAACAACCCGCGCGGATAAGTGCGCGCCAGCGGTTGCACGGGGACATCGGTGTCGCTCAAATCTGGCGGTGCGGCAAGGGCCATGGGCAGCAATCATTGGGGTTGGGAAAGGCTCAATGGTAACGAGGCCTTGAATTTGCCGCCAGCGGCTGCCACCGTCCGCCAATCCAACTGAATTTTCCGTTCGGCCCGTGATCCGTTTATGTACCACAGGGAGGAATACGGGCTATATGAACAATGCAAAACTCTTCGTCATTGAATACACCCTTCATGGCGTCCCCAAATCGTTCATTATCCGTCTGGACAAAATGGACAACGCAGAAGCCTGGCATTGGGCGAGCTGCGACGCGGGAGTCGGCCGGATACCGCGCTTTGGCCGGGAAAAGGTGCAAAAGACCAGTAAGCCGATGGCTGAGAAATTCGGCGTGGAAAACGTCAAGTGGCGGCCGGCTAACTGATGCCCGGCACGCGACAGGATTGGAGGGGGCCAAGCACATGACTCTGATCAGCAGCCCTGCGCATCTCGACTATGGTCTGGATACGCTGTTTGGCCGCATCACCAAAAGCGCCGAGTGCCAGGTTGGCCTGGAACAGGTCGTAAACGACCCGACCTGCTTCGCGATTCGCGTTCCGCCGCCGCTGCCGGAAGATCTCGAGCAGGCCAAGACTGTCGTGCTCAGGGTCGAAGGACGCCGCCTGTCGGGCACCGTCCGACACACCGAACGCCTCGACGATAACAGCCTGAAACTGGACGTGGAGCCCGACTAGGCTCCACTTTCAACGTAAACGAACTATTTGGCGTGGGCGCACTTGCAGCCCTTGCTGGAACATTCTTCACCGTGCTCGTGGTGCTTGGCGCAGGCCTCGCAGCAATAGTGCTTGCCGTGGCGCGCAATCGGATGCGCGCCCAGCTTGCACGAACATTTCGGGCAATCGCAGATACTGTCACTGTTGATCATGAGCCTGACTCCTGAGGTAGTGGTCGTCGGGGCGAGAAGAACAACCCGTGTTACCAGTGTAGGCTGGTGGACCGTTATCGTCGGAACGCCGCCCGGGGCAGGCTCGCGTCCACAGTAGGTCCGGTAAACCTGCGGGTGATGGGTCGGCTGGCAGGCCGCCATCGCTGGCAGGCCAGCTCCCACAGTAAGTCGGGTGCATCTGCGGGTGATTGGTTGGCTGTCAGGCCGCCATCGCTGGCAGGTCTGCTCCCGCGGTAAGTCGGGTGCATCTGCGGGTGATTGGTCGGCTGTCAGGCCGCCATCGCTGGCAGGTCTGCTCCCGCGGTAAGTCGGGTGCATCTGCGGGTGATTGGTCGGCTGTCAGGCCGCCATCGCTGGCAGGTCTGCTCCCACAGTAGATTGAGTACAGCTGCAGGTGATGGGTTGGCTGTCAGGCCGCCTTCGCTGGCAAGCCAGCTCCCACAGTAGGTCGGGTACATTTGCAGGTGATGGGTCGGCTGTCAGGCCGCCTTCGCTGGCAGGCCAGCTCCCACAGTAGATTGAGTACAGCTGCAGGTGATGGGTCGGCTGTCAGGCCGCCATCGCTGGCAGGCCAGCTCCCACAGTAGATTGAGTACAGCTGCAGGTGATGGGTCGGCTGTCAGGCCGCCTTCGCTGGCCAGCCAGCTCAGAAAAGCAAGTCGGCGTACACCCACCCGCTCCTCACCACTCATCAGGCCGAGCGTTAGCTCGCCTGCAGCTCTTGATCTTGATCCACCCGCCCCTTCGGAAGGCTGAGTGGAGGTGTTCATCCGGGGAGTGGCGCGTAGCGCCGTTCGACGCAGTCGAACACGCTGCATGTAGGTCGTCGCGAAGCAGACCGGAGGGCAGTGTCCCCGGATGGATACCGCAGCGAAGGAACGCCGAGCCCCAGCGAGGGGCCGGACGCTCGGGGCGAGCCTTTTTTTGCTTATCTTTTTTTTGGCGTTTCCCTCCGTGTCAGGCTACCTGTCGCCCTTGTTGATTGACTCGTTCATTCAAGAGGGCGAAGGTGCATAACAATGTCCAAGTTAGGTAAACGCTACGACAACGACTTCAAAGACTGGGTCGTTTTGCAAATGATGCCGCCCCTCAATCGATCAGTGGCAGAACTTGCCGTTGCGCTCAATCTCACACCACAGTCACTGCGAAATTGGAGACAAATGGCTAGAGATAAAGGCTTGATCGTGCCGGGAAACGGCAAGACCAGCGACCAATGGTCTAGCGCCGATAAATTCAATGCTGTCATGGAAACCGGGCCGTTGAGCGAGGTGGAGATCTCTCAGTATTGCCGAATTAAAGGCATTTACCCTGAGCAAATCCAGCAGTGGCGACTGGCATGCCAAAACGCCAATCCGGTCGTTGATCTCAACTCCCGAACCTCTAAGACGGCCGAGCAACGGCGTATCAAAATACTTGAGCGTCAATTGATACAGTCTGACGCCGGACGTGCGGAGGCGGTGGCTTTGCTGGAACTCAGAAAAAAAGCCAATGCGATCTGGGGCAAGGACAAGGAAGACTGATCAACGCCTCTGATCGTACGCAAGCCATGAAGTTGATTGCGGACGCGGTGCTCAATGGTGCTCGCCGATATCAAGCCTGTAATGAACTGGGGCTGAGCCTGCGAACAGTTCAACGCTGGCGACACGCGGACTGTGATGGACGACTGTTAGCTCAACGGGCAGCTCCGGCCAACAAGTTCAGTGATACAGAGCGCCAAGCGGTGCTTGATGCTGCCAATCAGGCTGGCTACGCCAGCCTCACCCCGCACCAAATCGTTCCAAAACTGGCTGATGAAGGTATCTACCTGGCTTCGGAGTCGACGTTTTACCGTGTGTTAAAAGCCGCTAATCAAAACGTGCGTCGCGGCCGAGCCAAAGCCCCGAAACGCAGGGTGCTGACAACGCATCGCGCAGACGCTCCCAATCAGGTTTGGTGCTGGGATATCACTTGGCTGCCCAGCACTGTCAGAGGTCGTTTTTTCTATTGGTACATGGTCAAGGATGTCTACAGCCGCAAGCTGGTAGCCAATGAAGTGCATGAGGTGGAATGTGCCGAACACGCGTGTGAGCTGCTTAGAAAGGGATGCTTGCGTGAACATACAGCGGGTCGTCCGTTGGTCCTGCACTCGGATAACGGCCACGTCATGAGAGGTTCCTTGTTACGCGAAAGCATGATTGCCCTGGGCGTCGAGCCATCCTTTAGTCGACCAAGGGTGAGCAATGACAACGCTTACGCCGAAGCACTTTTCCGTACCGCAAAGTACTGCCCCCTCTGGCCGGATCAACCATTTGATACGGTTACTGAGGCAAGGCTTTGGGTGCAGAAATTTATCGAGTGGTACAACGAAGATCACCGCCACAGTGCCCTGAAATACGTGACGCCAAACGAGCGGCACGAAGGCAAAGCAACGGCTCTATTACAAGCTAGGACAGTGCTTTATGAGGATGCCAGGGAGGTTAATCCGAGCCGCTGGAGCACTCGAACACGCAACTGGAAGCTGGCAGATGCGGTGTATTTAAACCCAGAGCGCCCTGAAATTAAGGACGCAACGGGCTAACAACTGTAGGACTAAGGCGACAGTTACCTTGACACGTACCGGTTTGAAAAAAAAGTAAGTCGCCGTAAGGGCGAAACCGTCAGCCGCCGTTACCGCAGCAACGGATATGTACACAACCAACCCAAAACCTGGTCGGCCCAGAGGCCGCCAAGGTCACCCCCGACACCGCACACTACTGCGATACATGAACACCAGGGCCAACCCCAAAAGCCCCATCGCCAACACCCGACTCCCAGACAACTCGATCGCCGGATTCCCCAACCAACCGAAATTATCAATCAGCATCCCCATCCCCAACTGCCCGACAATCACCGCCACCGTCGCCACCGCAGTCCCCACCCGTGGCACCGCGCCCACCATCACCATCATGTAGACGACACCGAACAACGCCCCGCTCAGCTGCCATTTCGGCACGTCCAGCAAACTCACCGCATGCGCTGGCTCAAAAAACAGAATCAGCAACCCGGTACTCACCGCCCCCACCACGAAGGTCAGCAAACTGCTGCGCAACACACCGACCGTTTCGCCGAGTCGACCATTGATAGCCGCTTGCACACTCAACACCGCACCGGCAGCCACGACCACCGCCAACAAAATAATCAGATTCATCATCAACCCCGGGCGATCAGAACAAGTGCCGCCACAATCAGCAGCAAGGCCAGCCAACGTTCACCGTTGACCTTTTTGCGAGTCGCGCCAAACCAGCCGAAATGATCGATCAAGACGCTTTTGCCGACTTGCCCGGACAGGATCGCGATCATGGTCATGGCAATACCGATATGCGGCGTGGCCAGCGTCAGCACCACCACGTAGATCGGCCCGAGAAAACCGCCGATCAATTGCCAGCGCGGCAGTTCGCCCAAGGCAGGCCCCTGTTGCCGGCCGCTGAACAACAGCAGCAAGAACAGAATCGCCGAGCCCACACCGAAAATGCTCAAGGTCGCCCACAAGTGCCCGACCTGTGCACCCAGCGGTCCAAGCAACCCGGCCTCCACGGACAGGCCCATGCCGGCCAGGATCACCAGCGGCAACAGCAACAACCGCTGCCCCGATCCGGTCGCCGGCGTTGTGTCAACGTCCGCGTGATTGATTGAAGAAGTTTGCATAAAGAGCCCCCGTGAAATGGATCAAAACGTCAGGCGGGCATTATCGATTGGCGCATCTGTGCGATAAATGGGAGCATGCCGACAACACTTTTGCGTAACACGCACAGCAGGTCGCTTATGCACGGCTTCAACGAACTCGGATTCAAGGCACTTCGGCTGTTTGTCGCGGTACTCGACCATGGCAGTTTTTCCGAAGTGGCGCGCCGTGAGGGCCTGGCGCCCTCTTCGATCTCCCGGCAGATCCAATTGATGGAGCAGGCCCTGAACCAACAATTGCTTTACCGCCACACCCGCGCCGTCACCCCCACCGAAGCGGGGCGCATGCTCGGTCATCATGCGCGGTTGGTGCTGGTGCAACTGGAGGAAGCGGAGCAAGCCCTGCAGGAACAACAAAGCGAACCCAGTGGACTGGTACGGATCAACGCGCCGGTGGTGTTCGGCCAACGCCACCTGACGCCCTGGTTGGGGCAGTTGTACGCGCGCTACCCGAAGCTGCAACTGGACATCCAGCAGACCGACAGTTACGTCGACCCGTTGCAGGAAGGCGCCGACCTGCTGTTTCGCATAGGGCCGCTGCACGACTCCAGCATGCAGGCGCGGATTCTTGCGCCCCACCGTTTCCAGGTCGCGGCAAGCCCTGCTTATCTGGAGCGCCATGGCACACCACAGCATCCCGATGAACTCGCCAGACATCAATGCCTGGCCTATAAGGGCGTCACCGGCCAGCAGCGCTGGTTTTTCCGAAAGGGCCAGCAAACGTGGACGCCCTACTCGGTGAGGGGACCGATCACCGGCAACCACGCCGATACCCTGACCCAAGCCGCCGAACAGGGGCTGGGGCTGGTGATGTTTCCATCGTGGTTGATCGGTGAAGCGGTGCGCAACGGCACGCTGGTGCCGGTGCTGGGGAACTATCAAGTGTCCAACAGCCTTGAGCCGCAGCAGATTGCCGTGCTCTGGCCCGGTAGCCGACGCCTGTCGGTGAAGGTCAGGACGGTGATCGACTTCTTTGTCGAATGTTTTGGTGCAGTGCCGTATTGGGACAGGCCCTAGCAGGCTTTCTTATAGAAGCCTGCTTGCCGGTTCCTATAACTATTACGTGACCGAGACCGTCCCCTGTAGGCGCTGGCTTGTCAGGTCGCCGCATCGCAGCGATGGTCGTCAACGATCACGCGGGTGACCTGATTAAACGCGTCGCCCTTGAGTCCATCGCCAGCAGGCTGGCGCCTACAGGGTCAGGGTGGCTGGTCAGATGCGGAACTGCCCGACCAGATTGCCCAAGCGCTGCCCCAGCTCCGCCAGACTGCGCGAGGTTTGCGCACCCAGCTGGGTTTCATCGGCGACGTTGTCCACCGCCACCGCGATCTGATGCACGCTGCGGTTGATCTCTTCGGCCACGGCGGTCTGCTCTTCTGCGGCGCTGGCGATCTGTGCGTTCATCGAATTGATGGTAGCAATCAACTGGGCCATGGTATCGAGCGACGCGCCCGCTTCGTTGGCCTGGGCCGAGGTGCCGTCGCCGGCTTCACTGGAACGGCGCATCGCTTCCACCGCTGACTGGGTGCCGGCCTGCAAGCGGTCGATCATGCCCTGGATTTCCTGGGTACTGATTTGCGTGCGGCTGGCCAGTGCCCGTACTTCATCGGCCACCACTGCGAATCCGCGACCAGCCTCACCGGCGCGCGCCGCTTCAATGGCCGCATTGAGCGCCAGCAGGTTGGTTTGTTCGGCAATCGAACGGATCACCCCGAGCACGCTGACAATCGACGACACGTCTTTTTGCAAGCTGTCGAGGGACACACCGCTGCTACGAATGTCGTCCACCAACGCATGAATCTTCACGATGCTGCCAGCCACCACACGCTTGGCGGCCTGGCCTTCTTCGTCGGTCTGCTGGGCGGCCACTGCCGCGTTTTGCGCACTCTTGGCCACTTCCTGAGCTGCCGCCGACATTTCATTGATCGCCGTGGCGACTTGATCAGTCTCGTGACGCTGACGCTCCATGGCCTGGTCCGAACGGTGCGCCTGATCGGAAACCTGATGCACCAACCCGGTCAGCTGCGTGGTCATTTCGGTGATCTGGCGCACCAGGCCGTGGATCTTGTCGACAAAACGGTTGAACGAACCGGCCAGTTGGCCCAGCTCATCCTGGCTGGTGATGGTCAGGCGACGGGTCAGGTCGCCCTCGCCCGCCGCAATATCGTCCAGGTTGGCTTTCATCAGGTTCAGCGGACGCAGAATGGTATTGGCCAGCAGCATCCCGGCGGCGGCGATCACCAGCAGCACCACCACGGCGACGCCGACGATGCTCAGCACAACACCTTCCATGCGTTCCTGAACCTTGGCCTCAACCACCGCGACTTGCGCCTCGATGCCGTCCAGGTTCACCGAAGTACCCACCGCCATGTCCCACTTCGACAGGTATTCGGTGTATCCGAGCTTGGGCACCAGCACCTGGTTGTTGCTGGGCAGCGGCGAGCTGTATTGCAGGTAGTGAGTACCGTCCTTCGCGACCTTCACCAGATCACGGTTGACGTAGACGCCGTTCGGGTCGCGGTTGTCCTTGAAGCTCTGGCCCACGCCTTCGGGGCTGTTGGCCTTGAACAGCCGCACGGTGTTGGAGTCGTAGCCGAAGAAGTAGCCTTCCTTCCCGTAGGCGATGCTCGACAGCAGCTTGATCGCCTGGGCCCGCGCCGCGTCATCGCCAGGGGCTGCCGCGTCGTAGAGCGGTTTGATCGCGGTCATGGCCACGGCAACGTAGCTTTGCAGGGTGGCCTTGGCATCGCTGAGCAGGCGTTCGCGGGTTTCTTCGACTTCGTGGCGAGCCTGTGCCTGCAGGATGAATAACGTGGTCAGGCTAATGACCAGCGCAAAGAGCAACACCGGGAGGACGGCAAGGGACAGGACTTTGGCCTTCAGGCTCATGCGCATGACGTTCACTCTTTTTTGATTTTATTGGCGTGGTTAAAGGCGTTAACGGCAGGCCAGGTCAAAAGTTGAACACGTTCATCGGGAGCACTGGAGCCCCCCTGTGGGAGCGAGCTGGCTCCCACAGGGGTTGCGGTTTTACAGCACCATCGCCGCCACCCAGCCAAACGCGAGCAATGGCAGGTTGTAGTGCAGGAAGGTCGGGACCACGGTGTCCCAGATGTGGTGATGCTGGCCGTCGATGTTCAAACCGGAGGTCGGGCCGAGGGTCGAGTCCGAGGCTGGCGAACCGGCGTCGCCGAGTGCGCCGGCGGTGCCGACGATGCAGACGATTGCCAGCGGGCTGAAACCCAATTGCACGCACAGCGGCACGAAGATCGCCGCCAGAATGGGCACGGTGGAAAACGACGAACCGATGCCCATGGTCACCAACAGCCCCACCAGCAACATCAACAAGGCGCCGATGCCTTTACTGTGGTCGATCCAGGACGCCGACGATTCGACCAGCGTCTGCACTTCACCGGTGGCCTTCATCACTTCGGCGAACCCTGAGGCGGCGATCATGATGAAGCCGATCATCGCCATCATCTTCATGCCTTCGGTGAACAGGTCATCGGTGTCGCGCCATTTGACGATGCCCGACACCGAAAAAATCAGGAAACCCACCAGTGCACCGATGATCATCGAGTCCAGCAGCAGTTGCACAATGAAAGCGGCGGCAATCGCCACCCCGGCCACCATCAGGCTCAGCGGGTTGTACTGCACCGCGACCTGCTCGACTTGCTCGATTTTCTCCAGGTCATAGACGCGCTTCTTGCGATAACTGATAAACGCGATCAGCAGGCCCGCCACCATGCCCAGCGCCGGAATGCCCATGGCGTGGGTAACATTGATGCCCGTGATGTCCACGCCGCTGCGGGCCACGTTGGCCAGCAGGATTTCATTGAGGAAGATGTTGCCGAAGCCCACCGGCAGGAACATGTAAGGCGTAATCAAGCCGAAGGTCATCACGCAGGCGATCAGCCGGCGATCCAGTTGAAGCTTGGTCAGCACATAAAGCAGCGGCGGCACCAGCAACGGGATAAAGGCGATATGAATCGGCAGAATATTCTGCGAGGCAATGGCCACCACCCACAGCAACCCGATCAGCAACCACTTGACCTGACCACCCCCGCTGGCGTGCTGGCGATCGACCATCGCCAACGCCTTGTCGGCCAGGGCATGGGCCAGGCCAGACTTGGCAATGGCCACGGCAAACGCACCGAGCAATGCGTAGGACAGCGCCACCGTCGCCCCGCCGCCGAGGCCACTGTTGAAGGCCTTGAGCGTCGCGTCGATGCCAAGACCGCCGGTCAGGCCACCCACCAGCGCACCGACGATCAGCGCGATGACCACATGCACGCGGGACAGGCTGAGTATCAGCATGATGCCGACCGCGGCAATCACTGCATTCATTTCATTACCTCGAGACAAACGGAAAGAGTCCGTCCGGCAGTCTGCGTGAGCCGCCAGCGGATAAAGGAATGGGTTTTATTAGAGGGCGCGCACTGTGCCGCAGACTCGCCCTCGTGTCAAAGCGCCCAAGCCCTGCGCAGATGTAACGGCATATGAATACCTGCAGGAGCGAGCCAGCTCGCGAAGCGCATGAGAGCACCGAGGGGTATCCGCTTTCCATCGTGATCGTTGGCGACCATCGCGAGCAGGCTCGCTTCTACAGGGAGATCGACAATAGACGGGATAAAGAAACCAGAAACTCGGCCGTTACAGTTCAAAGTCGCAGATAAATATCGAATAAGGACGTCTCCATGTCACTCAAGCAACTGTCCATTCAATGGAAAATCACCCTGCTGGCCGGGCTTTGCCTGGCGGGCATCGTGACCCTGCTGGTGGGTCTTTCGCTGTATCGCATGGAGACCAGCTCGGAATTGGTGAAAGCCTCAAGCATGGAAATGCTGACCGAATCCGCCCAGGCACGGATCGAGTCCCAGGGTGAAAACCAGGCGCTGGGCATTCGCCAGCAGTTCATGGACGCCTATCAATATGGCAACGGTTTTTCACGCCAGGTGCTGTTTCTGCGCGACCAGGCCGAAAAGCGCTTTCTCGATGCCTTCGACTTGCGCGAAGACCTGACCCGCCAGGTCAAGGCGACACTGCAAGCCAACCCTGAACTGCTCGGCCTGGCCCTGGTGTTCGAGCCCAACGGCCTGGATGGCAAGGACGAACTGTTTGCCGGCCAGAGTGACGTCGGCAGCAATGAAAAGGGGCGTTTTGCCTTGTACTGGTCGCAACCGACGCCAGGCCAGCTGACCTCCATGCCACTGCCGGAAAAAGACATCGCCGACACCAGCACCGGCCCCAGCGGCGAAGCGGCCAACGCCTGGTTCACCTGCCCGCGCACCACCCTCAAGCCCTGCGTGATCGAGCCCTACTTCTATACGATCGACGGCCAGAACGTGCTGATGACCAGTATCGTTTTCCCGCTGATGCTTAACGGCAAGCTCATCGCCTCGCTGTCGGTGGACATCAACCTCAACAGCCTGCAAACGATCAGCCAGAACGCCAGCAAAAAGCTCTATGACGGCCAGACCAGCGTCAGCATTCTCAGCCCGGCCGGTTTGCTCGCCGGCTACAGCCCCGACGCCAGCAAACTCAGCCAGCGCCTGGAAACCGTGGACAAGACCAACGGTGCCGAGCTGGTACGCATGCTCGCCGCCAGCAGCAAGACCGCCAGCCTGCACAGTCAGCAACAGCTCAAGGTGCTGTCACCGTTCCAGCCGATTCCCGGTGGCAAAACCTGGGGCGTATTGCTCGACGTCCCGGAAAAAGTGTTGATTGGCCCCGCCGAAGCGCTGAAAAAGCAACTGGATGAAAGCAACACCGCCGGCACCCTGACGGAACTCGGATTGGGCGTTCTGGCGGCGTTGATTGGCCTGCTCCTGGTATGGCTGATGGCTCGCAGCGTGACCCGACCGATCCTCGGCGTGGCGCACATGCTCGAAGACATCGCCAGCGGCGAAGGCGACCTGACTCGACGCCTGGCCTACGACAAACAGGATGAACTGGGTCAGTTGGCCGGCTGGTTCAACCGTTTCCTCGACAAGCTGCAGCCGATCATCGCCGAGGTCAAACGCTCGGTGCAGGACGCCCGCAGCACTGCGGACCAGTCCTCCGCCATCGCCACCCAGACCAGCGCCGGCATGGAGCAGCAATACCGGCAGGTGGATCAGGTCGCGACCGCTTCCCACGAAATGAGCGCCACCGCCCAGGACGTAGCCCGCAGCGCCGCACAAGCGGCACAGGCTGCGCGGGATGCCGATCAGGCGACCCGTCAGGGCCTGACCGTGATCGACCGTACCACCGCCAGCATCGACAACCTCGCCGCCGACATGAGCGCGGCAATGGTGCAAGTCGAAGGCCTGGCGGCCAACAGCGAGAAAATCGGTTCGGTGCTGGAAGTGATCCGCGCCATCGCCGAACAGACCAACCTGCTGGCGCTCAACGCGGCCATCGAAGCGGCCCGTGCCGGTGAAGCGGGCCGTGGTTTTGCCGTGGTCGCCGATGAAGTGCGTAACCTGGCGCGACGTACTCAGGAGTCGGTGGAAGAAACCCGCCTGGTGATCGAACAACTGCAAAGCGGTACTCAGGAAGTGGTCGGTTCGATGGGCAACAGCCATCGACTGGCCCAGGGCAGCGTCGATCAGGTCGGCCAGGCCGTGACCGCGCTGCGCCAGATCGGCGATGCCGTGACAGTGATCAGTGACATGAACCTGCAGATTGCCAGCGCCGCCGAAGAACAAAGCGCGGTGGCCGAGGAGATCAACAACAACGTGGCAACCATTCGTGATGTGACGGAATCGCTGTCGGGTCAGGCCAACGAGTCGGCGCGGGTGAGCCAGTCGCTCAATAGCCTGGCGAATCAGCAGCAGAGCCTGATGGATCAGTTCCGCGTCTGACCCCGCCCCCCCCCTGTAGGAGCGAGCCTGCTCGCGATGGAGTATCAGTTGCCACCTCGGTGACTGACACACCCTCGCGAAAAGGCCCGCCCACAGCGTCCCCGTCTGGTTTCAGAGGCGCTTGGGCAATTCGATCAGCACGTTCAACCCGCCCCACTCGCTCTCCTGCAGCTGCAATACCCCGCCCCACGCCTCGACGATGTCGCGGACAATCCCCAAACCCAGGCCATGCCCGTCAGTCTGCTCATCCAGCCGAGTACCGCGGCTGAACACCTGCTTGCGGCGATCTTCGGGGATCCCAGGCCCGTCGTCTTCCACACTCAGTTCAAAGACTTCAGCGGTTTCGACCACGCTCAGTCGCACTTCGGCATCCGCCCATTTGCAAGCGTTGTCCAGCAGATTGCCGAGCAGTTCCAGCAAGTCCTCACGATCCCACGGCAACTGCAGGCCCCCGGGGGCGCGAGCGCTCAGCGTCAGGTGCTCACCATGGATCATGTTCAAGGTCGACAGCAATCCCGGCAGTTCGGCATCGCAATCAAACAATGCTCCCGGCAGCGCGTCGCCGGCGAGGCGGGCACGGTTGAGTTCGCGATTGAGCCGTTGCTGCACCTGTTCCAGTTGCGCCTTGAGGGTTTTGCGCAGTTGCGGATGCGCTTCCAGCTGTGCACTTGAAGCCAGGCTCAGCAATACCGCCAACGGGGTTTTCAAGGCGTGGCCGAGGTTGCCCAGGGCATTGCGCGAACGCTTGAGGCTGTCTTCGGTGTGGGCCAGCAGATGGTTGATCTGCGCCACCAGCGGCTCCAGTTCCACCGGAACCTGATCATCGAGTTGCGAGCGTTGGCCCTGCTGCAACTGAGCGATCTGTTCGCGGGCCTTTTCCAACGGGCGCAAGGCGCGCCGTACGGTGATTCGTTGCAGCAGCAGAATCAGCAACAATCCCGCCAGCCCGAGCCCCAACCCCACCTGCTGCATGCGCCGGAAGCTCTCGCGCACCGGGGTGTAGTCCTGCGCCACGCTGATGGAGATCGACTGGCCCAGGCGGCGATAGTCCGAGCGCAGCACCAGCAACTGCTGCCCTTCAGGTCCCAATTGCAGATTGCTGTCCAGGCCGGGGTGTTCGAGACGTGGCAGTTCCTGGTCCCACAACGAACGGGACCGCCAATGGCTGTCAGCAAAATCGATGCGGAAATAATGCCCGGAAAAGGGTCGTTGATAGGCCGGTGCCAGGTGCCTTTCGTCCAGCTGCAAACCTTGCGGGCCACGTACCAGCGCCACCAACAGGTTTTCACTGTCGTTGCGCAGCCCGGCTTCGAGGTAGCGCTGCAAACCCATTTCAAACAGCCACAGACTGGTCTGCGCCAACACCAGGCCGACAATCACCATCACGCTGATCAGGCCCAGACTCAAGCGGCGCTGGATCGACCTCACCGGGTTTGTCCACCGAACAGATAACCCTGGCCGCGACGGGTCTCGATCACGCTGCGCCCGAGTTTGCGCCGCAGGTGATTGACGTGGACTTCCAGCACGTTGGAGTCGCGTTCGGTTTCGCCGTCGTAGAGGTGTTCGGCGAGGTGGCTTTTGGAAAGGATCTGTTCCGGGTGCAGCATGAAATAACGCAGCAAGCGGAATTCGGCGGCGGTCAGTTGAATCTCGGCACCGTCGCGGGTCACGCACTGACGTCCCTCATCCAGCTGCAGACCCGCAGCCTTGAGGGTCGGCTGATTGACCTGGCCGTGGGAACGGCGCAGCAACGCCTGGACTCGCAAGTGCAATTCTTCGGGATGAAAGGGTTTGGTCAGGTAATCGTCGGCGCCGGCCTTGAGGCCTTCGATGCGCTCGGCCCAGGAGTCGCGGGCGGTGAGGATCAACACCGGCGTGGGCAACCCCTCGGCACGCCAGCGGGCCAACACTTCAAGCCCTGGCAACCCCGGAAGGCCGAGGTCGAGGATGATCAGGTCGTAAGGCTCGGTGCTGCCCTGATGGACCGCGTCGCGACCGTCGGCCAGCCAGTCCACCGCGTACCCTTGGCGATTGAGGCCGGCCATCAGTTCGTCGGCCAGGGGCACATGGTCTTCCACCAGGAGCAAACGCATCGATCAATCTTCCTTGTCTTTGAGTAAACGGCCCGTGGCAGCGTCGATATCGAGCTCTCGAACCACGCCTTCAGCGGTCAGCAACTCGACTTCATAAATGTAGACGTCGTGCTTCTCTTCGAGCTCGGCTTCCAGCAGTCTGGCCCCGGGATAACGGTCCAGCGCCTGCTGCAACACTTGCTCGAGCGGCAGGATGATCCCTTGCTGGCGCAAGCGCAGGGCTTCGTCCTGGTCCAGATCGCGGGCCATGACCACCGAGCAGAAAGCCAGCAACACCAGCGCCAGAATGCCCGCGCGCCGATGTAAAAAAGAAAGCAGCGTCATTTCGAATCCTGATGATCCTTGAGTCACTGGCCACCGGCCGCGTCAAATTGCAGATCCCGGTCGATGCCACGGCGTTGAGCTTCTCGAAAGGCACAATGGTACCAGCGTCGTGCAACCTCGAGGCTTTGTCCGGCTCCTGGGTGTTGCACACGGGGTCCACTTTAGCGGCCTGAACTTAATTGAAACTGAATTGCCATCATTGGGTTGCAGTGGCAAGCAGACACAAATGCAAACCTGTAGGAGCGAGCCCGCTCGCGATGGAGGATAACGATGGCGTGGGCTGTCTGAATGCTCGCGTTGTCCTCGCGTTTTTCGCGAGCAGGCTCGCTCCTACAGGATTAGCGCCGTGATGGAACCTGCTTATAATTCCCCGCTTGCCCGACATCGAGACCGGTATGACCGCCATCCACATCAAGTTCCCTTCCCTGACGCTCAAGGCCGGCCCCCGTGCCTTTGCGCGCATCCGTGAAAACGGCCTGAACGCCGTTGATGTCGGCACGCTACCGGGTGCCGCCGGTGGCCCGAAGGCGCTGGGAATCCAGGGGCTGGACCTGGCGTTGTTCGGCGAATGGCTGCCGGCGGCGCCACGGGAGCGCTCGCTGATCGGAGCATCAGTCGGGTCCTGGCGCTTCGCCAGCGCCTGCCTGCCGGATGCCGCCGAAGGCATCCGCCGCCTCGGGCATCTCTACACCGAGCAGAATTTCGCCAAAGGCGTGACCATGGCGCAGATCAGCCAGAGCTCGCGGCGCATGCTCGATGATTTGCTCGACGGCCGCGACGCCGCCCTGCTCGACAACGCCCATTACCGCTTGAACATCATGGTGGTCAAAAGCCACGGCCTGCTCGCGGACGATCATCGCGGCCGCCTGGGCCTGGGCCTGTCGTCGGTGATCGCCGACAACCTGCGCGGCCGCGCGCGCCTGTCGCGGCACTTCGAACGCGTGATCATCCACGATCCGCGCCTGGCTCCGCCGGTCAACACGCTGAACGATTTCCCGTCGCGCTTCGTCGCGCTGAACGCCGGCAATCTGCGCCAGGCCCTGCTCGCCTCGGGGTCGATTCCGATGGTGATGGAAGGCGTGCGCGACCTGCCGGGTGCAGGTGCCGGGACCTTCCGCGATGGCGGCCTGCTGGACTACCACCTCGACCTGCCCTACAGCGGCGACGACATCGTGCTCTACCCGCATTTCACCGATCGGGTGATTCCGGGCTGGTTCGACAAGACCCTGCCATGGCGCCGCGCCTGCCCTGCGCGCCTGCAAAATGTGCTGTTGCTGGCACCGTCCAGAGACTACCTGTCGCGTTTGCCCTACGGCAAACTGCCGGATCGTAATGACTTCAAACGCTTCATGGGGGACGCCCCGAGCCGGCAGAAATACTGGCGCGCGGCGATGGACGAAAGCCGTCGCCTGGGTGATGAATTCCTCGAACTGGCCGCCAACGGTCGCCTCGGTGAGCGCTTGCTGACCCTTTAGTCAGGACAAGCTGTTAAACTCGCCGCCTGCCCCTATCGCCGCGGCGATCGCCACCTGAACAGAGCTGAAAACACTGTGGAAATCTTCAAAGAATTTACCTTCGAATCCGCCCACCGCCTGCCCCACGTCCCGGACGGCCACAAGTGCGGCCGCCTGCACGGCCATTCGTTCAAAGTGGCGATTCACCTGAGTGGCGACATTGATCCGCACACCGGCTGGATCCGCGACTTCTCGGAAATCAAGGCGATCTTCAAGCCGCTGTATGAGCGTCTGGACCACAACTACCTGAACGACATTCCTGGCCTGGAAAACCCGACCAGCGAAGTGTTGGCCAAATTCATCTGGGCCGAACTCAAGCCCCTGCTGCCGGAACTCAGTGCGATTCGTATCCACGAGACCTGCACCAGCGGTTGCATCTATCGCGGCGAGTAAACCAGACCCCCCGTAGGAGCGAGCCTGCTCCTACAGGGGAAATGCGTTTCGTCAGTGATACAAAAGACAGCCTCCAAGGCTGTTTTTTTATGCCTATGCTTTTTGGCGTTTACACGCCAAGAGGACACGCCCAATGACAGACTGGCCACTGGCTCAGAGCTACCGCTTCAATGGTCACTCCGTTCGCTACGCGGTAAGGGGCGACGGCCCGCCGTTGGTGTTCGTGCATGGCACGCCCTTCTCTTCTTATGTCTGGCACCGGATTGCACCGCACTTCATCACCTCGCACCGGGTGCATTACTTCGATCTGTTGGGCTATGGGCAATCCGAGAAGGTCGACGGCGATGTGTCGCTGGGTGTGCAAAATCAACTCTTGGCGCAACTGCTGGAGCATTGGGGGCTGGATCGTCCCGACATAGTGGCCCATGATTTTGGCGGCGCGACTGCCCTGCGCGCCCACCTGTTGAACGGCAAGGAGTACCGCAGCCTCACACTGATCGACCCGGTGGCGCTGACACCCTGGGGTTCGCCATTCGTGCAGCATGTTCGCCAGCATGAGGCCGCGTTCAGCGGGCTGCCCGACTACATTCAGCGCGCCATCGTACCGACCTATATTCGCGGGGCGATCAAGCGCGATATCCCTGATGACGAACTCGACCCTTACGTGCAACCGTGGGTGGGCGACCCTGGGCAAGCGGCGTTTTATCGGCAGATCGCCCAGATGGACGAGCGCTACACCCGCGAGGCCGAGGGCTTGTATCCGACGATCCGCTGCCCGGTGCAGATTCTCTGGGGTGAAGACGATCAATGGATCCCCATCGAACGCGGGCGCGCCCTGCAACAGATGATTCCGGGAGCGCAATTTCACGCCATTCCCAACGCCGGTCATCTGGTCCAGGAAGACGCCCCCGAAGCCATTGTCGCCGCACTGATGCGCTTTTTGCCGCAGCCCCCGTCCTCCTGAAGGAATGGCCCTTGCGGGAGCGAGCTTGCCAGCAATGATGGCATCAACCACGCCACGCAATTGACTGATCCAGCGCCATCGCAAGCACGCTCGCCCGACATTTGCACAGGCAAGATCAATGACGCTGGCAGGGATTGCCTCCGCCGCGCTAACGTAGGGTCATTGTCTATCGAAAAGGACGCTCCTGATGCACATCATCAACGCCCGGCTGCGTCACCAGGAAGGCCTGCATGAGTTGCACCTGGAAAACGGCCTGATCAGCCACATCGCCCGGCAAACCGAGGCCCCGACCCTGGGCCCCGACGATCTGGATGCCGGTGGCAACCTGGTGGTACCGCCCTTCGTCGAGCCGCACATCCACCTCGACGCAACCCTGACCGCCGGCGAGCCGCGATGGAACATGAGCGGCACGTTGTTCGAGGGCATCGAATGCTGGGGCGAACGCAAGGCGACCATCACCCAGGAAGACACCAAGACCCGCGCCAAGAAAACCATCCAGGCCCTCGCCGCCCATGGCATCCAGCATGTACGCACCCACGTCGATGTCACCGATCCGCAACTGACCGCCCTTAAAGCCATGCTCGAAGTGCGCGAGGAAAGCCGTGATCTGATCGACCTGCAAATCGTCGCATTCCCCCAGGAGGGCATCGAGTCGTACCGCAACGGCCGGGACCTGATGGAAGAAGCGATCCACATGGGCGCCGACGTGGTCGGCGGCATTCCGCATTTCGAATACACCCGCGATCAAGGCGTGAGTTCGGTGAAGTTCCTCATGGACCTGGCCGAGCGCACCGGTTGCCTGGTGGATGTGCATTGCGACGAAACCGACGACCCGCACTCGCGCTTTCTCGAGGTGCTGGCTGAAGAAGCCCGCAGCCGCGACATGGGCTCGCGCGTGACCGCCAGCCACACCACGGCCATGGGCTCCTACGACAATGCCTACTGCGCCAAACTGTTCCGCCTGCTCGGGCATTCCGGGATCAGTTTTGTCTCCTGCCCCACCGAAAGCATTCATCTGCAAGGGCGCTTCGATAACTTCCCGAAACGCCGTGGCGTGACCCGGGTCAACGAATTGCTCGAAGCCGGCATGAACGTGTGTTTCGGCCAGGACTCGATCGTCGACCCGTGGTATCCGCTGGGCAACGGCAACATCCTGCGGGTCCTCGAAGCGGGCCTGCACATCTGCCACATGCTCGGTTACCGCAACCTGCAAAGCGCGCTGGACCTGGTCACCGACAACAGCGCCAAGGCCATGGCCCTGGGTAATCGTTACGGGTTGGAGCCGGGGCGGCCGGCGAACTTGCTGATCTTGTCAGCGGAAAGCGATTACGAGGTGATCCGCAGCCAGGGCCTGCCGCTGTATTCGGTTCGTGGCGGCAAGGTGCTGATGAAGCGCACGATGCCGGTGGTGGAGTTCGGTAGTCCGGATTGAGATTTGTATTGGCCGGACGGGCACTGTCGTCGGAACGCCGCCCGGAGCGAGCTGACTCCGGGCGGCGTTCCGACGATGACGCAGGCCCAGTCAACTCACCAACCGAGCCGTGCCAAACAGGCTCACCCGACTCAACGCCCCCCGCTCTTCCTCCAGCAGAATCGGCGCCGTCCCACCCGGCATCGTCACCTTCACCTCCCCCGCATCGACCCAACCAACCCGCCATGCCGCACACGCCACCGCACTGGCACTGGTGCCCGAGGACGCCGTCGGCCCCTCCCCGCGCTCGAACACACGCGCGGCGATGTGCCCCGGGGACAGCCGCATCGCCCATTGCAGATTGATACCCGCCGGGCAAGGCCGCCCGGCACCGGTCGGCATGGCATAGGCAATACGCGTCAGCCCTTCGCCTAAAGCCGGCTCGCGCATCTGCTCATTGCCCGGCAACGCGTCCGCGCTGTCGACCAGGGTCACGCAATGCGGATTGCCGAGCCGCACGAACTGGCTGCGTGACCAGGCGCCATTGAGTGCTGACAGTTGTTGAACGTGGCTGAGTTCGCGCCCGTTCAACAGCACCGTGTCCATGCCCGCCGCGCTGACCGCCGCCGGCCCGAACCCAGGTGGGCCCAAGTCAAGCCAGAAACCCTGGACACCCTCGACTTGCGCGGCTTTCACGGACGTCTGGCCCGGTGAAGGCGTGTCGGATTTGTCGTGGTGAACCCTGAGCACGCAAGGGTCATCGCTGGGTAAAAACCCCTGGTCGCTGAGCGCCTGGGAGAAAATCGTCAGCCCGTTGCCACTGCGCTCGGCCAGTGTGCCGTCGGTGTTGACGATCAGCAGATCAAACGGCGGCGACGACTGGAACGGGCCGACCAACAGACCATCGCTGCAATGGTCTTTGCTACCAGGTGGTTGCGTACCCGGGGCCCAGCCACAGTACGCCGCAATGGCCGCCAACGCCCAGACCTCGCGGGTTTGCGCGGCGTGGCCGGCCTGATCGGGTACGGCGATACCCTGTTGGCGCAACGCCTCGGGCGCCACAACGATATAGATATTGCCCCGTGCATCGTACATTCGCGCCATGGCGCCCTCCCTGCTGGAATGATTGGACTGCCTCAACATATCGCGAAACACACTCTGGCTGTGCAAGGATGTCAGCCTGTTTGAGCGCAAGCCTGGCGGACACTGATCGAACCCTTGCAGGCGGATCACTGTCCCTTGGAATCGCGACGTTTTTTTGGCCAAGGATCGATATGACCAACCTCAACACCCAGACCTCATTCGTGCCGGGGCGACTGGAACAAATGTCCACGCGCATCGCCTTTTTCATCGCCGGGTTCGGCATCGCCGCGTGGGCGCCACTGGTGCCGTATGCCAAGGCCCGGGCCGGGCTGGATGAAGGCACGCTCGGTCTGTTGCTCCTGTGTCTGGGCGTGGGCTCGATTCTGGCGATGCCCATGGCCGGAGTGCTCGCCTCGCGTTTTGGCTGTCGCAAAGTGGCCACCGGCGGCACCTTGCTGATCTGTCTGGCGCTGCCACTGCTGGCAACGGTGTCATCGATTCCGGCCCTGATCGCGGCGTTGTTCATCTTCGGTGCCGGCCTCGGCACGGTGGATTCCACGGTGAACCTGCAAGCAGTGATCGTCGAACGGGCCAGCGGAAAGAACATGATGTCGGGTTTTCATGGCCTGTTCAGCCTCGGCGGGATCGTCGGAGCGGCCGGCGTCAGCGGGCTGCTCGGTCTCGGGATTTCACCGCTGGGCGCAACGTTGGTGGTGATCGTGATTCTGCTGATCGCCCTGGCCAAAGCCGCGCCGCATCTGCTGCCCTATGGCAGCGACAGCTCGGGACCGGCGTTTGCCGTTCCCCACGGCATCGTGCTGTTCATCGGCGTGATGTGTTTCATCGTATTCCTCGCCGAAGGCGCGGCCCTCGACTGGAGCGCGGTGTTCCTGGCCCAGGAGCGTGGAATCGACAAGGCCTATGCCGGATTGGGTTACGCAGCGTTTGCCCTGACCATGACGGCGGGACGATTGACCGGTGATTCGATCGTGCGTCGCCTTGGCGCCACACGGGTCATTGTATTCGGCGGACTGACGGCCGCGGCCGGTCTGTTTCTGGCGACATTCGCACCGGGCTGGGAGTCGGCACTGCTGGGGTATGCGTTGCTGGGCGCAGGCTGTTCGAACATTGTGCCGGTGCTGTACACCGCAGTGGGCAAGCAGACGGTCATGCCGCAAAGCATCGCCGTACCGGCCATCACCACCCTCGGTTACGCCGGCATTCTCGCGGGGCCTGCGGTGATCGGCTTCATCGCCCATGGCAGCAGTTTGAGCTTTGCCTTTGGCTTGATGGCGGTGCTGCTGGTGGCGGTGGCCATTGGCGGGAAGGTGTTGAAGGCCTGAAAAGCATCGCTGGCAAGCCCGCTACGGTTGAGCCATGCCGTTCATAAACGCTTCCCGTTAACCAGCGGCGGCGCGATGGCAAAGCGCTATATCCGCTTGCCAAGCCCTCGCCAGTCGGGAAAGCTGATTGCGGCACAGAGCCAAAGGATTTTGGCAGGCATCCAAAAGCAGCCATCGCCGGGCTGTAGCAAAGTACAGGTGCGCTGTCACCGGCTTTTTCGAAGGAACCCAGAATGTTCACCTCCCTTGCGTTGCGAAACAGAAAACCGCTTGCCCGGCTCGCCCTGGCGATCACCCTGGGCACCCTCGGCCTGCCTTATTGGGCAGGCAATGCCCAGGCCCATGGCGGTCACGCCGAAATGGTGCCGCTGCAGGCGGGCCTTGAGGAGTTTGGCGCCACGGTCAAATGGGACGACTATTCCAACCTGTTCACCATTGCCAAGGACGGGGTCTACCTCAAGGTCAAGCCGAACAGCAAAGTGGCCATGCTCAACGGCAAGCCCATGGCGCTGACGGTGCCAGTGGTGTTCAAGGGCAAGACCGCCTTCATGTCCAAGGACTTCATCAACCAGGTGTTCCAGTCCGGTCTGGACAAGACCTTTGTCGTCGAAACCCGCCCTAACCCGCTCAATCCCCTGAGCGCGGACGAAATCACCACGGCGGTGGACATCGTCAAGAAGTCCGAGCATTACCAGCCTGGTTTGCGCTTCACCGAAGTCTCGGTCAAGGAGCCGCCGAAAGATCAGGTGTGGAACTTCGTCTACACCGGGCAGAAGGTCGACCAGCCGCGCCAGGCCAATATCGTGGTGCTGGACGGCAAGCACGTGATCGAAGCGCTGGTCGATCTCGACAGCAAGGAACTGAAGTCCTGGAAACCGATTGAAGGCGCCCATGGCATGGTGCTGCTGGACGATTTCGCCACGGTGCAATCGGCCGTCGAGACCAGCCCGGAATACGCAGAAGCGCTGGCCAAGCGCGGCATCACCGATGTGAAAAAGGTCGTGGCCACTCCGCTGACCGTCGGCTACTTCGACGGCAAGGACGGCCTGGCCCAGGACAAGCGCCTGCTGAAGATCGTCAGCTACCTCAATACCGATGACGGCAACTATTGGGCGCATCCGATCGAAGGCCTGGTGGCGATTGTCGATCTGGAGCAGAAGAAACTCATCAAGATCGAAGACGAAGCGCTTATCCCGGTGCCAATGAAGCCGACGCCGTATGACGGGCGCGGGCGCAAGGGTACGTCGGTCAAGCCGCTGGAGATCATCGAGCCCGAGGGCAAGAACTACACCATCACCGGCAACAGCATTCACTGGCAGAACTGGGATTTCCATGTTCGCCTCGACTCACGCGTGGGGCCGATCCTGTCCACCGTCACCTATGACGACAAGGGCAAGAAACGCAAAATCATGTACGAGGGTTCGCTGGGCGGCATGATCGTGCCGTATGGCGATCCGGATGTCGGCTGGTACTTCAAGGCCTACCTGGATTCGGGCGACTACGGCATGGGCACCCTGACCTCGCCGATCGCCCGGGGCAAAGACGCCCCGGAAAACGCCGTGCTGCTGGATGCCACCATCGCCGACTACACCGGCGCCCCGACGGCGATCCCGCGCGCCATGGCGGTGTTCGAACGCTACGCCGGCCCCGAGTACAAACACCAGGAAATGGGCCAGCCCAACCTCAGTACCGAACGCCGGGAACTGGTGGTGCGCTGGATCAGCACCGTCGGCAACTATGACTACATCTTCGACTGGGTCTTCCAGCAGAACGGCACCATCGGCATCGACGCCGGCGCTACCGGCATCGAAGCGGTCAAGGGTGTGAAATCCAAGACCATGCACGAGGACACCGCCAAGGAAGACACCCGTTACGGCACCCTGCTCGATCACAACATCGTCGGCACCACCCACCAGCACATCTACAACTTCCGCCTCGACATGGACGTGGACGGTGAAAGCAACTCGCTGGTGGAGGTGAACCCGGTGATCGCCCCGAACGACCGTGGCGGACCGCGTACCAGCACCATGCAGACCGAAACCAAAGTGGTCAGCACCGAGCAGCAGGCGGCGCAGAAATTCGACCCGTCGACCGTTCGCCTGCTGACCAACTTCAGCAAGGAAAACAAGGTCGGCAACCCGGTGTCCTATCAGTTGATTCCCTATGCCGGCGGCACGCACCCGGTGGCCAAGGGCGCCAACTTCGGCAAGGACGAATGGCTGTATCACCGCCTGAGCTTCATGGACAAGCAACTGTGGGTGACGCAATACAACCCGGAGGAGAAATACCCGGAAGGCAAGTACCCGAATCGCTCGGACAAAGACTCGGGCCTGGGGCAGTTCACCCAGGACAACCACTCCATCGAAAACACCGACGACGTCGTGTGGCTGACCACTGGCACCACCCACATCGCCCGCGCCGAAGAGTGGCCGATCATGCCGACCGAGTGGGTGCATGTGCTGCTCAAACCGTGGAACTTCTTCGATGAAACGCCGACGCTGAACCTCAACGCACCCAAATAACGTACATCCCCCCTGTAGGAGCGAGCCTGCTCGCAATGGTGTGTCAGGCGACACCTATGTTGCTGATACTCCATCGCGAGCAGGCTCGCTCCTACAGGGTTACATCGGTCCGTTCATTGGCTGACCACAATCTTCCCCAGCATCTGCGGATGCAGTGCACAGAAATACTCATACTCCCCCGGTGTATTGAACACCCAGGAATAGCTGTCACCGGTATCCAGCGCCCCGGAGCGAAACAGCTTGTGGGTTTCCGCCACCGTGTGCGGAATTTCGTCGTCATTCACCCAGGTCACTTTGGTGCCCACCGCTACGTTCAAATCCTTGGGCCCGAACATGAATTCCTTGATATCGACTTTCACCTCCTGAGCCCACACCGGCATCGACAGCAACACGCAAACAACAGCCAACAATCGCGCTTTCATTCCAATGCCCTCCGCTAAACCAGTGTCGAATCGATCAGCGCCAAGGGGTGCTCACCCTGCGTCGCTCGCACATCGGTGATCCCCAGGTAATTGCGCAATTGATCCGCCGGCACCGTCATCGGTCCCGGAGCCGGCGCCGTGCCCGGTGCCGGTTGTGGATAGGCGGTGCCGCGCGCGGTGTGGAAGGTGATGTTGCCCTCGACCTTCTGGATGACCTGATGGATGTGCCCGTTCAGCACCGTCACCGAACCGTACTTGCGCAGCATGGCAATCGCCTGATCGCCGTCCTCCGTGCCCCAGCCCCACGGCTGATAGAGGGTCCACAATGGAATATGGGTGAACACGACAATCGGTGTGCTGCTGCTCACCGCGCGCAAGTCATCGGCCAGCCAGGCCAGTTGATCGGCACCGAGGGTCGCTTCATGGCCAGCCTGGAAGTTGAAGACGTTCACCAGGGCAATGAAATGCACGCCGTGGTCGTCGAAGCTGTACCAGCCATTGCCTTTGGTGCCCTTGCCGTAACGCTCCAGATAGAGCTTGCCGCCGCCCTCGTCGAGGGTGTCGTGCTCGCCCGGCACATAGTGCACGGTGGACGGCAGCGCCTTGAGCAATTGTGCGGCGGTGTCGAACTCTGCGGGTTTGGACAGGTGGGTAATATCGCCGGTATGCAGGATCAGCGATGGCCGCTTGGGCAGCGCGATGACCTTGTCAATCGCCACTTGCAAGGTCTTCACCGGATCGGGATTGGCCTCTTTGTTGAAACCGATGTGCGAGTCGCTGATCTGCACGAAGTGGAAGGTGCTGGCCAGCGCCTTGGGGTCGGAGACATTCCCCGTGTCATCCAGAGCGAAGGCCCGGGGAATGCCGCCGCTCAAGGCCCAGATGACCCCCGCCCCGGCCCACGCCGAGCACTTGAGCAGTGTCCGGCGGTCGGGGTTTAACGGGGCGTCGGTGCGCAGTGGGTGTTTTGCTTGAATGTCCATCGGTATTCCCTCGCAGGAGAACTACAGTGATGTAGCTGACACGAGGTAAACCTTGCAGGACGGGTCTTTATTCCCCGTCGAAAAAATAAATTTTTCCGGGAATAAAAGGCCACGCACCGCAGTTATAGGGGTGGGACAGTGCGGGAACCACTATGAAGCGATTTGAGGAACTGTTTGCGCCGCACCTGGACGCCGCTTACAACCTCGCGCGCTGGCTCACGGGCAATGACAGCGCCGCGCACGATGTCGTACAGGAAAGCGCCCTGCGCGCCTTGCGGTTTGCGCACCGCTTCGTCGACGGCAACGCCAAGGCCTGGTTTCTGACCATCGTGCGCAACGAAAGCTACACCTGGCTCAAGGCCTCGGCCGGACGGCACTGGGTCGCTTTCGACGATGAATCCGATGAAAACACAGCAGCGCCGGGCCACAGCCAGACCCCGGAACTGCTGGCCATCCACACCGAAAATGCGGCGCTGATCCAGCAAGCCCTGTGCGCCCTGCCACCGGCGTTTCGTGAGGTGATCATTCTGAAAGAACTCGAAGACCTGGCTTACAAGGACATCGCCCTGGTGGTCGACGTCCCCATCGGTACCGTCATGTCGAGGCTGGCCAGGGCTCGCGCCATGCTCAAGCTCGAACTATTGAAGTTGCACGCCCATGAATGAATTCGACTGCACGGTTTGCCAGACGCTGGTGCATGGCTATCTGGACAAGGAACTTGATCCCGAGACAGCGGCGAATGTGGCCGGGCATCTGGCCGAGTGCGCCGCCTGCGCGCGGTTACATGATCAGGCGCAGCTGCTGAAGGTCAGCGTCAGGCACAAGGCGCCGTACTACGCGGCGCCGGCGTCACTGATTGCCCGCGTGACCACCCCTGAGGCGCCAGCGCCCGGGGCCCTGGAGCGCTGGCGAAAATGGTTTGCACCGGCTTTTTCAGCGGCGGCGCTGGCTTTGGCGATGGTGCTGTATGTGGCGACACCCGGCAGCGAGCAGCCGTTGATGGACGAGGCGGTTTCCAGTCACGTTCGCTCGTTGATGGGCGAGCATCTGAACGATGTGGTGTCGTCCGACCGCCACACCGTCAAGCCCTGGTTCACCGGCAAACTCGACTTCTCGCCACCGGTGTTCGATTACTCGGCGCAGGGCTTTCCCCTGTTGGGCGGGCGCCTGGATTATCTGCAACACCAGACCACGGCGGCCCTGAGCTATGGCCGGGCCAAGCACATCATCAATGTGTTTATCCTGCCCGCGCCCGAGGCCGACAAGCCGCGCCAGAGTCAGACGATCCGCGGCTTCAACGTCGTGTCCTGGCAAGCCAACCACATGCGCTTCGTCATGGTTTCCGATCTGGAGAAAGGCGAGCTGGAGGCGTTTAGCGAATTGCTCAAACCCTAGGACTTCCAAGCATCGAACGCTGCGATCTGATCAAGGACCTCAAGCATGCAGCTTGCGATACTCCCCCGGCGCAATACCGAAGCGTGACTTGAACGCCGTGGAGAAGTAGCTCGAATCGGAAAAACCCCATGAGTACCCCAGCACCGACAACTTTTGCTCCTTGCCCGATTGGCGCAGGGATTCGGCGCACAGGTCCAGGCGACGATTCTTGATGTAGCGCGCCACCACCAGGCCCTTCTTGGCAAACATCCGGTACAGCCCGCGAGTGGACATGCCCACTTCTCGCGCCAGCCATTCCGGGCACAGCTCTTCGGAGCGGATGTGCTGGTCGATAAAACTCAGGGTCTTGCGGAAGGTGCGTTCATGCAGATCCGTGCAGTCGTCTGCCTGACTGATCGCCGGGCGCAGCAGGCTGACAATCGCTTCCAGGGTCGCTTCGCTTTCCTGACGACTGAGGTTTGGCTGGCGGGTGGCATCAAGGATCAACCGGTGCGACAGCATCGCGATGGGCGATGTCGCGGCGATGCGGTGACCGCACCTGACCTGGTTGAAGCGCAGGGTCTGCTCGACCAATGGGTAGGGCAGGATCAGTGACAACTGTCGGGAGTTTTCGCTGTAGGTGAAGTCGCTTGGGCGCGATGCATCGATCAGTGTGATGTCGCCGGCGGACAGCAACACTTTGTCGTCGCCCTGGGCCATACCCGCCGAGCCATCGAGCTGGAACACTGCGAAGTACTTGCCGCCCTCGCCCGCCGCGACTTCCTGCGGCGTGCGGTACAGGCGCGCCTGACAGGCATCGACAAAGCTGAGCTTGAGGGCATCGCTGCGGTATTCCCGGATCTGCCCGGTAAACCCCGCGCCCAGCGGTTGTGCATTGAAGGCGCCACAGATCTGGTTGATCTGATGGATCCACTGATCGAACCCATCCTGGCGCTGTGCAATTATTGAAGAAATCATGTCAGGCCTCACGCAGGCTTATTTTTATTGTCTACGTCAATCCACACGACATCGGGGTGCTACGCCTCTCCTGAACAACCCTGCTCCCTGCACCATGACGTGTTATTTGAGTCCGCCAAAACGCCGGTAAAAGCTTTCCCCCACATCCGGCAACGGGCCGTCGGCCGTTTCCAGTGCAGCGTTCAGCCATTCCTCGGCCTTGGCGTAAATCAAACGGTAAATGTTGCGGCACAACTGCCGCGCCGCCCGACCTTCCCAATCACCGGGCAACAACTCGTCCGGCAGTTGCGGATCGCGCAACAGCAATTTTCGGTATTCATGAATTAGCAGAATCCGTGCCAGGAAACAGTCCGCCGGCTGCAGGTTCTCCTGCTCGCGAAGCGCTTGCCAGAGCGGCCGGAACAATTGAATGAACTCACTGTAATGGGTCGCCAGCTCCTCGATGTTCCAGCTCTCGCGCACCTGCAGGCGCAGGGCCTTGGAGGCCAGCACGTCCTGGGCGGTGGTTTCGAAGACGATGGTTTCTTCCTGGGCGCCGAGGTCGATCAGGGTCGCGTTGACATCGGTGCGGTCGCTGCGCGGACACGCCAGCACCGCCGGAGAAATCGCACCAAAACCTTGCCACTCCAGCTCTTCACGCACTTGTTTGCGCTTGTCCTGGGTCAGCTGCGACAGCATCACCAGGCACCAGGAACCGTCCCAGGCCGGCATGCTGGTGCTATAGACCCGTTTGAACGCCTTGTCGAAACGCCGGCGACCGGTGCCGGTCAGGCTGTAGTAACTGCGACGCCCGACTTTTTCGGCGGTCAGCCAGCCTTCCTTGGTCAGGCGGAAAATCGACGTGCGGATCAGCCGTTCGTTGATGCCGATCGGTTCGAGCAACTGAATCAGGCTGCCCAGCCACACCGTCCCGCCATGAGGCTCGATGGCATCGCCGTACAACGTGATGATCAAGGAGCTGGCGCGGATCGGCGTTTGCTCCTGGAAGCGGGTAATCAAGTGATTCAAAGGTGTCAGGGACGACATGGGCGTACCGAGCGAAAAAAGAAAACGAATATACCGAAAGTCCGCCTGTTAATCGCAAATCCCTCTGTAGGAGCGAGCTCGCTCGCGATGGACGTCAACGATGACGCGCTCTGTCTGAAGGCCCGTGTTGTCCTGGCGTTTTTCGCGAGCAAGCTCGCTCCTACAAGGGGATTTGTGTTCACGACGTGCCCTTTGGCCGCAGACCACTGTCGCTGATGCGCGGGCGATCCGGCTCCGGCTCGCTCAGCGGTTCGCAGACTTGCATCTGTTCCAGGCAACGCCGGGCCAACTGCTGATACTCGCGGGTGCCTGCCTGTTTCCACGCCACCTCCTGATCGCTGAGGCTGCGCTTGACGCTGGCCGGGGCGCCCATCACCAGCGACTGCTCGGGGCATTCGAAACCGGCCTTGACGAACGCCGCCGCCGAGACGAATGAACGCGGGCCGATGTGCGCGTTGTCCATCACCACCGCATTCATGCCCACCAACGCGTCGGCGCCGATCCGGCAACCATGCAGCACGGCACCGTGACCGATGTGGCCATTGCGTTCGACCACGGTGTCACTGTCGGGAAAACCGTGCATCACGCAGGTGTCCTGCAGATTGGCGCCCTCCTCCAGGACGATCCGGCCAAAGTCGCCACGCAGGCTCGCGAGCGGCCCGACGTAGCAATGAGGACCGACGATCACATCACCGATCAACACGGCAGACGGATGCACATAGGCACTGGGGTCAACCACCGGGGTCAGGCCATCGAGGCTGTAGCAGGTCATGGAAGGTTCCTTCACAAAGCGATGCAAATAATGACTCATTTTGTATCATATCACTTTTACCAGCACAAAGACAAAAAACCGTATCACTTGAAAAGGGCGATCAGCGCGGTGACTCGCCTGCCGCCACCACCCGATCAGCAGCCAATAAAATCGGGATATTCAGGCATATCAGCGTCCACTCCCGGCAGACATGCAATGACTGAAGCAACGACAAAAGGACACATTAAATCTATTTTTATATTGCGTTTGCGTATCACGTTGCAGGTATACTCGGGCAAAACCGGTTCCTGCGACCGATCCAATAACAAGCCGGCATCACCGCCGAGCGTGCACCGTGAGGGCATCCGCCATGCCTCTAACCCTTGCCGTCGAACTGATCGAGCCCGGCGTCCGCCTGATTACCCTGCAGCGCCCGCAAGCCCTGAACGCCCTGACCACCCAATTGCTGGGTGAGCTGGCCGACGAACTGAGCGCCGCACAAGCCGACCCCCAGACCCGCGCCGTGGTCCTCACCGGTAGCCGCAAGGCCTTCGCCGCTGGCGCCGACATCAAGGAAATGGCCGAACGCGACCTGGTCGGCATCCTCGACGATCCCCGCCAGGCTTCGTGGCAGGCGATCACCCGCTTCAGCAAACCACTGATCGCCGCCGTCAATGGCTTCGCCCTCGGCGGCGGCTGCGAACTGGCGATGCACGCCGACATCATCATTGCCGGTGAGGACGCCCGCTTCGGTCAGCCGGAAATCAACCTCGGGATCATGCCCGGCGCCGGTGGCACCCAACGCCTGCTGCGTGCCGTCGGCAAATCCATGGCCATGCAGATGGTCCTGACCGGCGAGCCGATCGATGCGCGCCAGGCCCAGCGCGCCGGGCTGGTCAGCGAAGTGACGCAACCGGAACTCACCGTTGAGCGCGCCCTGCAAATCGCCCGCAGCATTGCCGGCAAAGCCCCGCTGGCGGTGCGCCTGGCCAAGGAAGCGCTGCTCAAGGCCATGGACACCGACCTGTCCACCGGCCTGCGCTTCGAGCGCCATGCCTTCACCGTGCTGGCCGGCACCCGCGACCGCGAGGAAGGCATTGCCGCCTTCCAGGAAAAACGCACGCCGACCTTCACCGGCCAGTGATCACCCCGCCCCTTTTAAAAAAGAACGATCTCTCAGAGAGCGCCAAGACCATGAACTTCGAACACATTCTGTTTTCCATCGAGGCCGGCGTTGCCCTGCTCAGCCTCAATCGCCCGGACCAGCTCAACAGCTTCAACACGCAGATGCACGGCGAAGTGAAGGAAGCGCTCAAGCAAGTCCGGCAGAACCCGGACGTGCGCGTGCTGCTGCTGACCGGCGAAGGTCGTGGCTTCTGTGCCGGACAAGACCTCAGCGACCGTAATGTCGCACCGGGCAGCGCCGTGCCGGACCTGGGCGAATCCATCGAGAAGTTCTACAACCCGCTGATCCGCCAACTGCGCGACCTGCCGATGCCGGTGATCTGCGCGGTCAATGGCGTGGCGGCCGGCGCCGGCGCCAACATTCCGCTGGCCTGCGACCTGGTACTGGCGGCACGCTCGGCCAGTTTCATCCAGGCATTCTGCAAGATCGGCCTGATCCCTGACTCTGGCGGCACCTGGACCCTGCCGCGCCTGGTCGGCATGGCCCGCGCCAAGGCCCTCGCCCTGCTCGGCAATCGCCTGACCGCCGAACAGGCCGAGCAATGGGGGCTGATCTACCGCTGCGTGGAAGACGCTGAATTGCGCGACGAAGCGCTGAAGCTCGCGCAACACCTGGCCACGCAACCGACCTACGGTCTGGCCCTGATCAAGCGCAGCCTCAACGCCAGCCTGAGCAACAGCTTCGACGAACAGCTCGAACTGGAGCGCGATCTGCAACGCCTGGCCGGACGCAGCGAGGACTATCGCGAAGGCGTGAGTGCCTTCATGGAAAAACGCACCCCAAGCTTCAAGGGACGCTGAGCCATGACCGCACTGAACGTCAACGCACGCATCGCGGTGATCGGTGCCGGCGCCATGGGCGCCGGGATTGCACAGGTCGCGGCGCAGGCCGGTCACCCGGTGTTGCTGCTGGACAACCGCCCCGGCGCCGCCGCCCAGGCCATCGAAGGCATCGACCGGCAACTGGGCAAACGGGTCGAGAACGGCAAACTCTCGGCCGAGTCCCGCAGCGCCACGATTGCCCGTCTGCACGCAGTAGAAGCCATTGAAGCGCTGGCCGATTGCGAGCTGATCATCGAGGCCATCGTCGAGAACCTTGAGGTCAAACGCGCGCTGTTCCGGCAGCTGGAAGGCATCTGCGCCGAACACTGCATCCTGGCCAGCAACACGTCGTCGCTGTCGATCACCAGCATCGCCGCGCAACTTGATCACCCAAATCGCCTGCTCGGCCTGCACTTCTTCAACCCGGCGCCGGTCATGGCGCTGGTGGAAATCGTTTCCGGCCTGGCCAGCGATCCAACCCTGGCCGAGTGCCTGTACGAGACAGCCAAAGCCTGGGGCAAAAAACCGGTGCACACCCGTTCCACGCCGGGCTTCATCGTCAACCGCGTGGCCCGGCCGTTCTACGCCGAGAGCCTGCGCCTGTTGCAGGAAGGCGCCGCCGATTGCCCGACCCTGGATGCGCTGATGCGCGAGGCCGGCGGTTTTGCCATGGGTGCGTTCGAACTGACTGACCTGATCGGCCACGACGTCAACTATGCCGTGACCTGCTCGGTGTTCGATGCCTATTACAAGGACACCCGTTTCCTGCCTTCACTGATCCAGAAAGAACTGGTGGACGGCGGACGCCTGGGACGTAAAAGCGGCCAGGGTTTCTACAGCTACACCCAAGGCGCCGAACGTGCGCAAGCCGCTCAAATCAGCAGCGAAGCAACGATCGAGGTTTGCGCTGCTGAAGGCGACCTCGGCATTGCCCAGGGTTTGCTGGCGCGTTTGCGCGAACAAGGCGTCGAGATCATCCAGCGTGATGGCCTGGGCCTGCTGCGGGTCGGTGACGCGGTGCTGGCCTTGAGCGACGGGCGCATGGCCTGTCAGCGCGCCCGGGAAGACGGACTGCGCAACCTGATCCTGCTGGATCTGGCCCTCGATTACAGCAAGGCCCAACGCATCGCCATCAGCTGCGCGGCGGGCATCGATCCACTGGCCCTCGAACAAGGCGTCGCCCTGCTGCAACGGGCCGGTTTCAAGGTCAGCCTGCTCAGCGACAGCCCGGCCCTGGCGGTCCTGCGCACGGTGGCGATGCTGGCCAACGAGGCGGCGGATGCGCTGCTGCAAGGCGTGGCCTCGGCGGCCGACATCGATCTGGCCATGCGTGCCGGGGTCAATTACCCGCAAGGGCCGCTGGCCTGGGCCGATGCCATTGGCCTGGCACACATCGTTACCGTGCTGGACAACCTGCAAGCCGCCTACGGCGAAGAACGCTATCGCCCATCGCTGCTGTTGCGCCGTCGGGTCGCCGAAGGGAGAAACCTCCATGACTAATCACGAAGCCATGACCCTGGCCAGCGATTGCGCCCAGGCCCTGTTCCTGCGTGACAGCGCCAGCCAGGCCATGGGCATGCGCCTGCTGTCCGCCGGCCCCGGCTGCGCCCGGGTGGGCATGACCGTGCGCGCCGACATGCTCCAGGGCCACGGCACCTGCCACGGCGGCTACCTGTTCGCCCTCGCCGACTCGGCGTTCGCCTTTGCCTGCAACAGCTACAACGAAGCCACCGTGGCCATCGGTTGCAGCATCGACTACATCGCCCCGGCGCGCCTGGGCGACACGTTGAACGCCGATTGCACCGAGCAGAGCCGCTCGGGTCGCACCGGCAACTACGACGTACGCATTGAAAACCAACAGGGCCAGTTGATCGCCCTGTTCCATGGCAAATCCTACAAAGTGCGCGGCCCGGTGCTGACGCAGGAGAACCCGAATGAATGACGCCCTGATCATCGATGCGGTACGGACCCCGATCGGTCGCTACGCCGGAGTCTTGAGCAGCGTGCGCGCCGACGACCTCGGCGCGGTGCCCCTGCGCGAACTGCTGCGGCGTCACCCGCAAGTGGACTGGAGCAGTGTCGATGACGTGATCTACGGCTGCGCCAACCAGGCCGGCGAAGACAACCGCAACGTCGCGCGCATGTCGGCGCTGTTGGCCGGGTTGCCCGTCAGCGTGCCCGGCACCACCCTCAATCGCCTGTGCGGTTCCGGGCTGGATGCGGTCGGCACGGCGGCGCGCGCCATTCGCAGTGGCGAGGCCGGGTTGATGCTGGTCGGCGGCGTCGAATCGATGTCCCGCGCACCGCTGGTGATGGGCAAGGCCGAGCAGGCGTTTTCCCGCCAGGCGGAGATTTTCGATACCACCATCGGCTGGCGCTTCGTCAATCCGTTGATGAAAAAGGCCTTCGGCATCGATTCCATGCCGGAAACCGCAGAGAACGTGGCCGAACAGTTCAACATCTCCCGCGCCGACCAGGACGCTTTCGCCCTGCGCAGCCAGCAACGGGCCGCTGCCGCCCAGGCTAATGGACGCCTGGCCAGGGAAATCGTCGCGGTAGAAATCCCCCAGCGCAAAGGCCCGGCCAAAGTGGTCGAGCAGGATGAACACCCGCGCGGCGACACTACCCTTGAGCAGTTGGCCAAACTCGGCACGCCGTTCCGCGAAGGCGGCAGCATCACCGCCGGCAACGCTTCCGGGGTCAACGACGGTGCCTGTGCGCTGTTACTGGCCAGCCCGGAAGTCGCCAAGCGTCACGGCCTGACCGCTCGCGGCCGGGTGGTGGCGATGGCCACTGCCGGGGTCGAGCCACGCATCATGGGCATCGGTCCGGTGCCGGCGACGCGCAAGGTGCTGGAACTGGCCAACCTGAGCCTGGCGGACATGGACGTCATCGAACTCAACGAAGCCTTTGCCGCACAAGGCCTGGCGGTGCTGCGCGAACTGGGCTTGAGCGACACCGATCCACGGGTCAACCCCAACGGTGGCGCGATTGCCCTCGGCCATCCACTGGGCATGAGCGGCGCGCGCCTGGTGACCACGGCCCTGCATGAGCTTGAGGAACGGAGTGGCCGCTATGCCCTGTGCACCATGTGCATCGGCGTCGGCCAAGGGATCGCGCTGATCATCGAGCGACTCTCCCACTAAAGAACCGCGATTCCCGGGGAGCCGAGAGGTATCCTTGGGTCATGCACTCAAAGCCCCTGTGCAAAGGGGCTGGAACACAAAAACAATTCGAGTGAAGTCATGAACATGCCAATTGCCCAATCCGTGCTTGATCCTGTGCTGGACCCGCTGGAAACCGCCAGCATCGACGAGTTGCGTCAACATCAGCTGGATCGCCTGCGCTGGAGCCTCAAGCACGCCTACGAGAACGTGCCGCTGTACCGCCAGCGTTTCGATGCCCTGGGCGTGCACCCGGACGACATCCAGTCTCTCGAAGACCTGGCGAAATTCCCGTTCACCACCAAGTCCGACCTGCGTGACAACTACCCGTACGGCATGTTCGCCGTGCCGATGCATGACATCGTTCGCCTGCACGCCTCCAGCGGCACCACCGGCAAACCGACCGTCGTCGGCTACACCCAGAACGACATCGACACCTGGGCCAACGTGGTCGCCCGCTCGATTCGTGCCGCGGGCGGACGTCGCGGCGACAAGGTGCATATTTCCTATGGCTACGGCCTGTTCACCGGCGGCCTCGGCGCGCATTACGGTGCCGAACGCCTGGGTTGCACGGTGATCCCGATGTCCGGCGGCCAGACCGAGAAACAAGTGCAACTGATCAAGGATTTCCAGCCGGACATCATCATGGTCACGCCGTCCTACATGCTCAACATCGCCGATGAAATCGAGCGCCAGGGCATCGACCCGCACAAACTGGCCCTGCGCCTGGGCATCTTCGGCGCCGAGCCATGGACCGCCGAACTGCGCAGCGCCATCGAAACACGCCTGGGCATCACCGCCCTGGACATCTACGGCCTCTCGGAAATCATGGGCCCGGGTGTCGCCATGGAATGCGCCGAGTCCAAGGACGGCCCGACCATCTGGGAAGACCACTTCTACCCGGAAATCATCGACCCGGTCACCGGCGAGGTGCTGCCGGACGGCCAAATGGGCGAACTGGTGTTCACCTCCCTGAGCAAAGAAGCCCTGCCGATGATCCGCTACCGCACCCGCGACCTGACGCGCCTGCTGCCGGGCACCGCAAGGCCAATGCGACGCATCGACAAAATCACCGGACGCAGCGATGACATGCTGATCATCCGTGGGGTCAACGTTTTCCCGACGCAGATCGAAGAACAGGTGCTGAAAGTCAAACAACTGGCCGAGTGCTACGAGATCCATCTGTATCGCAATGGCAACCTGGACAGCGTCGATGTCCATGTCGAGTTGAAGGCCGAACATCAGCACTTGAGCGATGAACAGCAGAAGGCTGTTTGCGGGGAACTGAGCAAGCACATCAAGACCTATATCGGGATCAGTTCGCGGATTGTTTTGCAGCCTTTCCACTCGATCAAACGTTCAGAGGGCAAGGCTTGCCACGTGATGGACAAGCGCCCGAAAGCATGACTGCTGCACCCCTTATGGCCCCGCTTTTGCGGGGTTTTTTTTTGGTTTTTTTTGATGTATGTCCATCAGCTTTTCTGTGGGAGCGAGCCTGCTCGCGAAAAACGCCGGGACAACGCGGGCATTCAGACAGCCCGCGTCATCGTTACCCTCCATCGCGAGCGGGCTCGCTCCCACAGGGTTTGCGTTGTCTCTGTAGGAGCGAGCCTGCTCGCGAAAAACGTCATGACAACGCGGGCATTCAGACAACCCACGTCATCGTTATCCTCCATCGCGAGCAGGCTCGCTCCTACAGGGTTTGCATTGTCTCCGTAGGAGCGAGCCTGCTCGCGAAAAACGTCATGACAACGCGGGCATTCAGATAGCCCGCGTCATCGTTACCCACCATCGCGAGCAGGCTCGCTCCCACAGGGTTTGCATTGTCTCTGTAGGAGCGAGCCTGCTCGCGAAAAACGCCGGGACAACGCGGGCATTCAGACAGTCCGCGTCATCGTTACCCACCATCGCGAGCGGGCTCGCTCCTACAGGGTTTGCGTTGTCTCTGTAGGAGCGAGCCTGCTCGCGAAAAACGCCGGGACAACGCGGGCATTCAGACAGCCCGAGTCATCTTTACCCACCATCGCGAGCGGGCTCGCTCCCACAGGGTTTGCGTTGTCTCTGTAGGAGCGAGCCTGCTCGCGAAAAACGCCGGGACAACGCGGGCATTCAGACAGCCCGCGTCATCGTTACCCACCATCGCGAGCAGGCTCGCTCCCACAGGGTTTGCGTTGTCTCTGTAGGAGCGAGCCTGCTCGCGAAAAACGTCAGGACAACGCGGGCATTCAGACAGCCCGCGTCGTCGTTATCCACCATCGCGAGCGGGCTCGCTCCTACAGGGGGCGCGTTACGTTCTTCCAAATGGTTCGCCTGAACGGCGAAACCGCCAGCCGCCGTTACCGAAGAAATGGATATACCCCCAAAACCAAGCTTCCCTCCCCCCAAAGCGATACAAAAAACAAATACGACACATCATTTTGTGTTTGATATAAATTTCCGTATCGCTTATAAAGTTCTCCATGCCCTCGAACAGATTCACGGCGGGAGACCCCCAATGTACGCACAGCTCGTAGAAACAGGCGTAAAGCGCATCAAAGACCTGTCGGAAATGTCCGATCAGGAACGCGCCTTTCAGGAAAAAATCGATTCAGAAATCAAGATCGAAGCCAAGAACTGGATGCCAGATGCCTACCGGCAAACCCTGATCCGGCAGATTTCCCAGCACGCCCACTCCGAAATCGTCGGCATGCTGCCCGAAGGCAACTGGGTCACCCGCGCGCCGACGCTCAAACGCAAACTGCAATTGATGGCCAAGATTCAGGACGAAGCCGGTCACGGCTTGTATCTGTACAGCGCCATGGAAACCCTGGGCGCCGACCGCGATGAGGAAATCGCCAAGCTGCACAGCGGCAAGGCCAAGTATTCGAGCATCTTCAACTACCCGACGCTGAACTGGGCCGACATGGGCGCAGTGGGCTGGCTGGTGGATGGCGCGGCGATCGTTAACCAGGTGGTTTTGCAGCGCACCTCCTACGGCCCCTACTCCCGGGCCATGGTGCGTATCTGCAAGGAAGAGAGCTTCCACCAGCGCCAGGGCTACGAAATCCTCCTGACCATGATGCGCCACGGCAATCAGGCACAAAAAGACATGGTCCAGGATGCGATCAACCGCCTGTGGTGGCCGTCGCTGATGATGTTCGGTCCAAGCGACGAACACTCGCCCAACAGCGCCCAGTCCATGGCCTGGAAAATCAAGCGCCAGAGCAACGACGAACTGCGCCAGCGCTTCATCGACCAGACCATCCCGCAACTCGAGCTGCTGGGCTGCACCTGCCCCGATCCGGACCTGAAGTGGAACGCCGAGCGCGGCCACTACGATTTCGGCGAGATCCAGTGGAGCGAATTCTACGAAGTGCTCAAGGGCAACGGCCCGTGCAACCAGGAACGCGTCGCCACCCGCCGCAAGGCGATTGAGGACGGTGCCTGGGTTCGTGAAGCCGCCGTCGCCCACGCCCGCAAAAAACAAAACAAGAACGCCGCCTGATTCGGCCACCTGATGTGGAGTAATTGAAATGTCCGAGTGGACCCTCTTTGAAGTCTTCGTGCGCAGCAAGCACGGCCTCAACCACAAGCACGTCGGCAGCGTGCATGCCGCCGACACCACCATGGCCATCGAGAACGCGCGCGAGCTCTACACCCGTCGTAGCGAAGGCGTCAGCCTGTGGGTCGTGCCATCGGCGCTGATCACCGCCTCCTCCCCGGATGAAAAAGACCCGCTGTTCGATCCGTCGGACGACAAGGTTTACCGCCACGCCAGCTTCTACGAGCTGCCGGCCGAAGTCGGGCACATGTGAGGTCGACCATGAATAACAAGACCGATCTGATCGAATACCTGCTGCGCCTCGGCGACAGCGCCCTGATCCAGGGCCAGCGTCTGTGCCAATGGTGTGGCAAGGCCCCGGCCCTGGAAGAAGAGCTTGCGCTAATGAATGTCGGCCTCGACCTGGTGGGCCAGGCGCGCAACTGGCTGGACTATGCCGCCGAATTGCTCAACGACGGTCGCGACGCCGACGACCTGGCGTTCCGTCGCGACGAGCGCGCCTACCGCAACCTGCTGCTGGTGGAGCAACCCAACGGCGATTACGCGGTGACGATCCTCAAGCAGTTCCTGTATGACGCCTGGCACCTGCAAGTGCTGAGCGGCCTGAGCCAGTCCAGCGATGAACGCATCGCCGGGATCGCCGCCAAAGCCGTGAAGGAAGTCACCTATCATCTGCGCCGCTCCGGCGAGTGGGTCGAACGCCTGGGTGACGGCACCGAGGAAAGCCACAAACGCATGCTGGCAGCGATCCCCGAGGTCTGGCGTTTCACCGTCGAACTGACCAGCGCCGACGACAGCGAACAACGCCTGCACGCGGCCGGCATCACCCCGGACACCGCGCAAGTCGCCGCCGCCTGGCAAGCCAAGGTCAACGAAATCTTCGCCAGCGCCACCCTGCCCGTGCCTGCCGCGCCCAGCTATTTCTACCTCAATGCACGCAAGGGCCTGCACACCGAACACTTGGGCATCCTGCTGGCCGAGATGCAATTCCTGCCACGAGCGTACCCCGATGCAACCTGGTGAGCTGATCGCCAGCGACCTCGGCGCCCGGCCGGCACAACCGACCGACCTGGCTGCTGCGTGGGCGATCCTCGCCGAGGTCATGGACCCGGAAGTGCCGGTGGTCAGCGTGGTCGACCTGGGCATCGTCCGCGATCTCGATTGGCAGGCCGGCCATCTGCATGTGGTGGTCACACCGACCTACTCCGGCTGCCCGGCCACCGAAGTGATCGAAGGCGATATTCGCCAGGCGCTGGAACAGGCCGGTTTCCAGGCGCCGCAACTCGAGCGCCGGTTGACCCCGGCCTGGACCACCGACTGGATCACTGACAGCGGCCGCGAACGCCTGCGCGCCTATGGCATCGCACCGCCCGAAGGCAGTACCAGCAAGCGCAGCCTGCTCGGTGAAAGCCCGGTGATCCTCTGTCCGCAATGCGGCAGCGCCCACACCGAAGTGCTCAGCGAGTTCGGTTCCACCGCGTGCAAGGCGCTGTATCGCTGCGTCGATTGCCGGGAACCGTTCGACTATTTCAAGTGCATCTGAGCGGCAATCGGCCGTCCCAGCTGGAGAACAACAATGAGTAAATTTCACAGCCTGACCATCAAGGACGTGCGCACCGAGACCCGTGACGCGGTGTCCATCGCCTTCGAAATTCCGCAACACCTGCAGGACAGTTTTCACTTCACCCAGGGCCAGCACCTGGTGATGCGCACCCATCTGGACGGCGAAGAAGTGCGTCGCTCGTACTCGATCTGCACCGGGGTCAACGACGGTGAACTGCGTGTCGCCATCAAGCGCGTGGCCGGCGGGCGCTTTTCCGCCTTTGCCAACGAACAGTTGAAGGCCGGGCACAGTCTGGAAGTGATGCCGCCTGCCGGGCATTTCTGCGTCGAACTCGATCCGGCGCGCCACGGCCACTACCTGGCGGTCGCGGCGGGCAGCGGCATCACGCCGATCCTGTCGATCATCAAGACCACCCTGGAAACCGAGCCGCATAGCCGCGTCACCCTGCTGTACGGCAACCGTTCAAGCTCCGGCGCCTTGTTCCGCGAACAGCTTGAGGATTTGAAGAACCGTTACCTGCAACGGTTGAACCTGATCTTCGTGTTCAGCCGCGAGCAGCAGGATGTCGACCTGTACAACGGCCGGATCAACGCCGAGAAATGCGAGCAATTGTTCAGCCGCTGGATCGATGTCAAAGCCCTCGACGCCGCCTTCATCTGCGGCCCGCAGGAAATGACCGAGACCGTACGCGACAGCCTCAACGCCAAGGGTATGGCGCCTGAACGCATCCACTTCGAACTGTTCGCCGCCGCTGGCAGCCAGCAAAAACGTCAGGCCCGCGAAGCCGCGCGCCAGGTCGACGCCGCCGTCAGCCAGATCACCGTGATCAGCGACGGCCGCGCCCTCGCCTTCGACCTGCCACGCAACAGCCAGAGCATCCTCGACGCCGGCAACGCCCAAGGCGCCGAACTGCCTTACTCGTGCAAGGCCGGCGTGTGCTCGACCTGCAAATGCAAGGTCATCGAGGGCGAAGTGGAAATGGACAGCAACCACGCCCTGGAAGACTACGAAGTGGCCGCCGGCTATGTGCTGTCGTGCCAGGCGTTTCCGGTGAGCGACAAGGTGGTGCTGGATTTCGATCAGCTCTAACCCCCAACCGCCTCCCCTGCAGGAGCGAGCCTGCTCGCGAAGAACCTGAGAGCAACGCGTGTATCCAGACTACACGCGTCATCGTTCACGGCCATCGCGAGCAGGCTCGCTCCCACAGTTGTTCAGTGATCAACCCGAATACACCGTTACACCCAAAACAAAAACAACAAAGGAGCTCGCGTCATGACCCCCCAGGAAATAGAACTCATCGGCCAGCACCCGGATTTCATCCAGCTGGTTCGTCGCAAACAGAAACTGTACTGGTCACTGAGCCTGGCCATGCTGGTGATCTATTACGGCTTTGTGCTGCTGGTGGCTTTCTCCCCTTCTACCCTCGGCCAATCCCTCAACGGCGGCGTGACCAGCGTGGGCATGCTGGTGGGTGTAGTGATCGTGGTGCTGGCCTTTGCACTGACCGGTTTCTATGTCTATCGCGCCAACCACGTGATCGATCCGCTGAATGAAAAACTCAAGCAGGAGTGCGCCCGATGAGCCGTCTTCTCGCGATGTTCCTGCTGCCGCTGGCGGTGGTCACTGATTTTGCCGTGGCCGCCGACGGCGCGTCCCGGCCAATGAACTGGAACGCCATCGGCATGTTCCTGGTGTTCGTGCTGTTCACCTTCGGCGTGACGCGCTGGGCGGCACGGCGTACTCGCTCCGCCAGCGATTTCTACACCGCCGGCGGTGGCATGACCGGCTTTCAGAACGGTCTGGCGATTGCCGGCGACATGATCTCGGCGGCGTCCTTCCTCGGCATCTCCGCGATGATGTTCCTCAATGGTTATGACGGTTTGCTGTACGCCCTGGGCGTATTGGCGGGCTGGCCGATCATTCTGTTTTTGATCGCCGAGCGCCTGCGCAACCTCGGCAAATACACCTTTGCCGACGTGGTTTCCTATCGCCTGGAACAAACCCCGGTGCGCCTGACTTCGGCGTTCGGCACTCTCACAGTGGCGTTGATGTACCTGGTGGCACAAATGGTCGGCGCCGGCAAACTGATCGAATTGCTGTTCGGCATCGATTACCTCTACGCGGTCATGCTGGTCGGCGTGCTGATGGTGTTCTACGTGACCTTCGGCGGCATGCTCGCCACCACTTGGGTACAAATCATCAAAGCCGTGATGCTGCTGTTCGGCACCACGTTCATGGCGTTCATGGTGCTCAAGCATTTTGGTTTCAGCACCGAAGCGATGTTCGCCGGCGCCACCGCCGTGCATGCCAAGGGCAACGCCATCATGGCGCCCGGCGGGCTGCTGTCGAACCCGATCGATGCGATCTCGCTGGGGCTGGGCATGATGTTCGGCACCGCCGGCCTGCCGCATATCCTGATGCGCTTCTTCACCGTCAGCGATGCCAAGGAAGCGCGTAAAAGCGTGTTCTACGCCACCGGTTTCATCGGCTATTTCTACTTGCTGCTGATCATCGTCGGCTTCGGCGCGATCGTCATGGTCGGCACCGACCCGGCGTTCCGTGACGCCAGCGGCGCGATCATCGGCGGCGGCAACATGATCGCCGTACACCTGGCGCAAGCCGTGGGCGGCAACCTGTTCCTCGGCTTCATCTCGGCCGTGGCCTTCGCCACCATTCTGGCGGTGGTCGCGGGGCTGGCATTGTCCGGCGCATCGGCGGTGTCCCACGATTTGTATGCCTGCGTGATGCGCAAGGGTCAGGCCACCGAGCAGCAGGAAATTCGCGTGTCGCGCATTGCCACGCTGTGCATCGGCGTTCTGGCAATCATCCTCGGTCTGTTGTTCGAGTCGCAGAACATTGCGTTCCTGTCCGGGCTGGTCCTGGCCATCGCCGCGTCGGTGAACTTCCCGGTGCTGTTCCTCTCGATGTACTGGAAAGGCCTGACCACCCGTGGCGCAGTGACCGGCAGTCTGGCGGGGCTGGTCTCGGCGATTGTCCTGCTGATCCTGAGCCCGGCGGTATGGGTCAACGTGCTGCATCACGACAAGGCCCTGTTCCCTTACTCCAACCCGGCGCTGTTTTCCATGAGCCTGGCCTTCTTCAGTGCCTGGGTGTTTTCGGTCACCGACACCTCGCCCCGTGCCTCCCTTGAACGCGGCCGTTACCTGGCGCAGTTCATCCGTTCAATGACCGGAATCGGTGCCTCCGGCGCCAGCAATCACTAAACGACAATCGATCTGATGGCAGGGAACAAAAATAATGAAGCCCGCGCGTACCGCCTCCTACGAATCACTGTTTTCGCTGGCCGCCGCATTGAGTCTGCCCATGGTCGCCACCAGCGCCATGGCCGACTTCATCGACGATAGCAAGGCCCGCATTGAAATGCGCAACCACTACATCAATCGCGATTTCCGCCAGGACAACGCACCACAATCCAAGGCTGAAGAATGGGCCCAGGGGTTCACCGCGCGCATCGAGTCCGGGTTCACCGAAGGCACATTCGGCTTCGGTCTCGACGCGTTGGGGGAGTTGGGGCTGAAACTCGATTCCAGCCCGGATCGCCGGGGTACCGGGTTGCTGCCCTACGGCCCGAACAGCCACGAACCGGCGGACGAGTACAGCCAACTGGGGCTGACCGGCAAGCTGCGAGTTTCCAAAAGTGTGCTGAAGCTCGGCACCCTGCAACCCTTGTTGCCGGTGGCGACCTACAACGACACCCGCCTGCTGGCGTCGACCTTCGAGGGCGGCCTGCTCACCAGCCAGGAAATCAGTGGCCTGACAGTGAACACCGGACGCCTGACCAAGACCAATCTGCGGGATTCCTCCAGCAACGATGACATCGGCTACGGCACCGCCACCAGTGATCACTTCGACTTTGCCGGCGGCAGCTACGCCTTCAGCCCGCAACTGAACCTGAGCTACTACTACGGCAAGCTCGATCAGATTTATCGCCAGCAGTTCGTCGGGCTGGTGCACACCCAACCGCTGGGCAACGGCTTCAACCTGCGCAGCGACCTGCGCTATTTCGACAGCCGGGGTGATGGCGCCGAGCGGGCCGGGCGTATCGACAATCGCAATTTCAACAGCATGTTCACCGTGTCCCACGGTGCCCACAAGGTCAGTGCCACGTACCAGCAGTTGTCTGGCGACAGTGCCTTTCCGTTCCTCAACGGCGGCGACCCGTACGTGGTCAACCTGGTGACCTACAACACCTACACCCGCGCGGACGAGGACTCCTGGCAGCTGCGTTACGACTATGACTTCGCGGCGCAAGGCATCCCCGGCCTGACCTTCATGACGCGCTACACCGACGGTCGCCACGTCAAGGCCGGCAGCGTCGACAACGGTCGCGAGCGGGAGCGCGACACCGACATCAGTTACGTCATTCAGAGCGGCGTGTTCAAGGACGTCAGCCTGCGCTGGCGCAACGTGACCTTCCGTTCCGGCAATGGCTTGAAAACCGCCATCGATGAGAACCGGCTGATTGTCGGTTACACCCTGGCGCTTTGGTAATCCCTGAAAAGCGCGGTTGCGGCCGCGCCAACACCTTTCATAATCTGGAGCAATCGTGATGTCCTCTTCACCTGCACTGCACGCCCCCACCCTGCAAAGTTTCATCGCCGGCCGCTGGATCGGCCAACACGGCGCCCAGGTGCTGCGCAGCGCTATCGACGGCCATGAAATCGCCCGTACCCACGAAGAGCGCCCGGACTTCGCCGAAGCCATCGAACATGGCCGTCGCCAGGGTGTCAGCGCACTGATGGCGCTGGACTTCCAGCAGCGTGCCCAGCGCCTCAAGGCCCTGGCCCTGTACCTGGCCGAACGCAAGGAACAGCTCTACGCGATCTCCCACCACAGCGGCGCCACCCGCGCCGACAGCTGGATCGACATCGAAGGCGGCAACAGCACGCTCTTCACCTACGCCGGCCTCGGTTCGCGGGAACTGCCGTCGGGCAACGTCGTCCATGAAGGCCCGGCCCTGCAGCTGAGCAAAATGGGCACCTTCGCCGGCACCCACATCCTCGTGCCTCGGGGCGGCGTGGCGGTGCACATCAACGCCTTCAACTTCCCGATCTGGGGCATGCTGGAAAAATTCGCCCCGAGCTTCCTCGCCGGCATGCCATGCATCGTCAAACCGGCCAGCGCCACCAGCTACCTGACCGAAGCCGTGGTGCGTCTGATGGACGAATCCGGCTTGCTGCCAGCGGGTAGCCTGCAACTGATCATCGGCGGTACCGGCGATCTGCTCGACCGCCTGCAAGGCCAGGACGTGGTGACCTTCACCGGTTCCGCCGACACCGCGGCCAAGCTACGGGTCAACCCGAACCTGATTCGCAACTCGGTGCCGTTCACCGCCGAAGCCGACTCGCTGAACTGCGCGATCCTGGCCCCGGATGTCACCCCGGACGACGAAGAGTTCGAGCTGTTCATCAAGGAAGTCGCCCGGGAAATGACCACCAAGGCCGGGCAGAAATGCACCGCCATTCGCCGTGCCATCGTCCCGGCCAAACACATCGATGCCGTGGCCACCCGCCTGCGCGATCGCCTGGCCAAAGTGGTGGTCGGCGACCCGTCGGTGGAAGGTGTGCGCATGGGTGCGCTGGCGTCCCACGATCAACAGAAAGACGTGACCGAGCGCCTGGAAGCGCTGTTGCAGAGCAGCGACATGCTGTTCGGCGCCCGTGACGGCTTCGAACCGCGCGGTGAGAACGTGAGTCAAGGTGCGTTCTTCGCCCCGACCCTGTTGCAGGCTCGCGACCCGCACGCCGAAGGCGGCGCCCACGATATCGAAGCCTTCGGTCCGGTCAGCACCTTGATGGCCTATGACGATCTCGACGAAGCCCTGGCCCTGGCCGCACGCGGCAAAGGCAGCCTGGTGGCCAGCCTGGTAACCAAGGATCCGCAGATTGCCGCCAAGGCGATTCCGGTGGCCGCTGCGTTGCACGGGCGCTTGCTGGTGCTGGATCGCCACTGCGCGGGCGAATCCACCGGTCACGGCTCGCCGCTGCCGCAACTCAAGCATGGCGGCCCCGGTCGTGCCGGTGGCGGTGAAGAACTGGGCGGCCTGCGTGCGGTGAAGCACTACCTGCAACGCGCGGCGGTACAGGGTTCGCCCACCATGCTCGCGGCGGTGACCGGTGAATACGTGCGTGGCGCCAACGTGATCGAAACCGACGTGCACCCGTTCCGTCGTTACTTCCAGGACCTGCAGATCGGCGAGTCGCTGCTGACTCACCGCCGTACCGTCACCGAAGCGGATCTGGTGAACTTCGGCTGCCTGTCGGGGGATCACTTCTACATGCACTTCGACGACATCGCCGCCAAGGAATCGCAGTTCGGCAAGCGCATCGCCCACGGTTATTTCGTGCTGTCGGCCGCCGCCGGTCTGTTCGTATCCCCAGGCGTCGGCCCGGTACTGGCCAACTACGGCCTGGACACCTTGCGCTTCATCAACCCGGTGGGCATCGGCGACACCATCCAGGCACGCCTGACCTGCAAACGCAAAATCGACCAGGGCAAAATGAGCCCGCAAGGCGTCCCGCAAGGGGTGGTGGCGTGGGACGTGGAAGTCACCAACCAGTTGGGTGAACTGGTGGCCAGCTACGACATTTTGACCTTGGTGGTTAAACGCGAGGACTGATGCAACACCTGTAGGAGCGAGCTCGCTCGCGATGGACGTGAATAATGGCGCGCGCTTTCTGGATGAACGCGGTGCTCTCAGGTTCTTCGCGAGCAAGCTCGCTCCTACATTGGCTCTGCGTTGTAGTCAGTGCTTGCGCAACCACTCAATAAACAACGCAAACAACTCCGACTGCGAACCCACTTCCAGTTTCAGGTACAGATTCTTGCGGTGCATGCGCACGGTTTCCGGGGAGATGCCCATCTGGCTGGCGGTGGATTTCACCGAGTGGCCGCGAAGCACCATGTGCGCCACTTCCCGCTCACGCTCGGTCAGCACGTCGCAGCCGAATTGTTCGAATGCCGACTGCACCCGGTGCTTGAGATCATCACGCAGGCCTTGATCGTTATTGCTCTGGATTTCGTGACTGCGAAGCAGGCCACGCTGACTGAACTCGCTGACAAATTCGCGCACCAGCGGTTCGACGGCGTGCAGCAGGTTCAGCTGATCGACCCGCAGGCATTCACCCCCGAAACCCTGGAAGAGGCTGACGGAGATCTTGGTGTCGTTGCCCGTATCGACGATGTAGTAACTGTCTTCCGAACAACCCGCCTTCAGGTAATAGGACTTGTAGTAGTCACTGTCGAAGAAGTTGTCCGGGGCGATTTCCTCCAGGTGATAGAAGCCTTGCGCCAGGCCATGCTCCACCGCCAGGCAAAACGGGTCGAGCAGGTAGCCCCCGGAAAAATAGCGGTCGAGAATCGAGACCTGGTACTCCTGGGCAATACCGCGCTGGTGCAGCAACCGGGGCGCGCGGTCCTTGCGCTCCAGGCTGATCATCATCGACTCGATGGACACCAGCTGCGCCAAGGCTGACGCCAGGTATTGCAGGGCGTCAGGCTCGTCGACATGGGCGAATGCCTCGCGCATGCCCCCATGCCATTTGTGCAACGCCCCGAAGGGCATTGCGATCAGTGTGTCGTCGTCTGGTTTGCTCATGCCCCGCAGTCTAGCGGGTGTGCAAGCCCTTGGTAAAAACCTGACTGAAAGACTCATTGGCCGAAATACTGGCCGCTCTGCTCCAGCTCGGCCGCCACTTCGAGGATGCACACCCGCAGGATCTCGACAATTTCGTCGACCTGGTCATAGGTGAGAATCAACGGCGGCGACATGACATTGAGGTGCATGATCGGCCGCACCAGCAAGCCCCTGGCCTGTGCCCGCACATGGATTTTTTCGCCGATGTTGATCTCGTCGGCGAACAACGCCTTGGTGCGTTTGTCGGCAACGAACTCCACGCAGGCCATCAGTTTCTGGCAACGCACATCCCCCACCAACGGCAAATCCTTGAGCGTGGACAGGCGCTGTTCCAGATAGCCGCCGACATCGTCGACATGGGCCAGCAGGTTTTCCCGCTCGATGATTTCAATGTTCTTCAGCGCCGCCGTGCAGCACACCGGATGACCGCTGTAGGTGAAGCCGTGGGTAAAGCAGCGACCCTTGCCGGGTTCGGCGATGACTGTCCAGATACGGTCGGAAAAGATGCACGCGCCCAGTGGCAGATAGGCGGAGGTCAGGCCCTTGGCGGTGGTGATGATGTCGGGTTGCACATCGAACACGTCCAGGGAGGCGAAAAACTTGCCCAGGCGCCCGAACGAAGTGACCACTTCGTCGGCAACGAACAGGATGTCGTAGCGCTGGCACACCTCCCACATGCGCTTGAGGTAACCCTTGGGCGGAATGATCACCCCGCCCGAGCCCATGATCGGCTCGGCGAAAAAGCCGGCGACCTTGTCCACGCCGATCGACAGGATCTTGTCTTCGAACTCCTTGACCAGAAACTCGAGGAACTGCGCTTCATCCATGCCGTCCGGGGCGCGGTACGGGTTAGGGTTGGACACGTGATGGATCAGCGGGTTGGCGTAATCGAACTCCGGCACCCGGTCGGCGGCCTTGTTGCCGATCGACATGGTCAAGGTGGTCGAGCCGTGATAGGCGTTGAAGCGCGCGATGATTTGTTTCTTTTCCGGCTTGCCGCGACAGTTCTGGTAGTACTGGATCAGCCGGTACGCCGTGTCCACCGCCGTGGAACCGCCCGTGGTGAGGAACACATGGTCGAGGTCACCGGGGGCGAGGCTGGCGAGTTTTTCGCACAACTCGATCGCCACGTTGTTCGACATGTCGGAAAACGGGTTGGAATACGCCAGTTGCCGCACTTGATCGGCAATGGCAAGGGCCATTTCTTCACGGCCCAGACCGATGTTGGTGCACCACATGCCGCCGACGGCATCGAGAAAACGGTTGCCCTGGGTGTCATATATATAGGCGCCGTCGCCGGCGACGATGTTCAGCGAGCCCTGCTCGGCATGCTCGTCGAACACGTGATAGCCGTGCATGTGATGGGCCTTGTCGGCCTTGACCAGTTCAGCCGCTTCGACGGTCGAGAACACTTTTTTAGTTGGGGTAGCCATACAAGAACCTCAAACGAAACGATTGGACGATCAAATCCCGCTTTTCACGGTGCTCCAGACGCGTGTCATGGCTCGCATGTCTTTCGCGTCCTGGGTTTTCTGCGGAAACAACCGTTGACGAACATCTTCATCGGGATAAATCGCCGGATTGTTTCGCACGCTGGCATTGAGCAATGGCGTGGCCGCCGCGTTGCTGTTGGCGTAATTGATGAAGTCGCTCACGTCCGCCATCACCTGCGGCTGCATCAGGTATTGCAGAAACCTGTGGGCGTTGGCGACGTGGGGTGCATCGGCCGGGATGTACATGTTGTCGAACCAGATCAGCGAGCCTTCCCTGGGAATGAAGTACGCCAGGTTGATCTGCTTCTTGGCTTCTTCGGCACGAGCCATGGCCGTCGCGTAGTCACCGGACCAGGTCATGGCCATGCACACGTCGCCATTGGGCAGACTGGTGAGGTAATTGACCGAGTCGAACTTGCGGATGTACGGCCTGACCGACAACAGCAAGTCCTGGGCGGCTTTCAGGTCTGCCGGGGCCGCGCTTCTCGGGTCGCGTCCCAGGTATTTCAAGGCCATGGGAATGACTTCGGTGGGGGCGTCGAGCAGGGTCACGCCGCAGTCGGCGAAGCGCGAAACGATCTTCGGATCGAAGATCATTGCCAGCGAACCGATGGGCGCGTCCGGCATGCGCTCCTTGATCTTGTCGACGTTGTACGTGATGCCGTTGCTGCCCCAGGTGTAGGGCGCCGAGTAGGCGGTGCCCGGATCGAACCCTTGCAGGTCATGCAGGACTTTCGGGTCAAGATTGCTCCAGCCCGGCAGCAACTTTTTATCCAGCGGCTGGAAAACCCTGGCCTGGATCAGCGGCGGTGCGAGGGAGGCGTTGAGCACGATCAGGTCATAACCGGAGTGGCCGGTGAGCAACTTGGCCTGCACGGTTTCATAGGAATCGAACGTGTCGTAGATGACTTTGATGCCGGTGGACTTTTCAAAGTCCGACAGGGTTTTTTCACCGATGTAATCCGCCCAGTTGTAGAGCCGCAGCGTATGGCTGTCGTCCACTTCGGCGGCCTGGGCGTTGATGATCAACGGAAGAGCAAACAGACTGGAAATCACCCTCAGTGTCTTGCGCATTGCACATTCACCTTATCAAGCGAGTTCGGCTCTGGATGAGCGGTGAACCTACTATTGGGCGATTCGCCAGGCGGCACCATACCCCGAATGGGTGTGTGCGGACCGACTGGCACCGCCGGACCAGCAACGGCACATGGCAAAAAGCATCAGGTGGGTTGACCCGTTTTGTCATAGCTGCGGGGTTTGCCTGACGCTTAAAGTGGCGGCCGAACCGACTCTGCAAGAGCCATCCATGACCGACCTGATCAAACATGAACAACGCGATGGCGTACTGACGCTGACCATCGACCGCCCCGACAAGCTCAACGCACTGACCAACGCCATGTACATGCGCCTGGCCGACCTGTTGTTCGCCGCGGACGAGGACGACTCGGTCGGCGTGGTCATCCTGACCGGTGGCCCGACCTGTTTTTCCAGCGGCAATGACCTGGTGGACTTCCTGCAGCAGCCACCCACGCACCTGGACAGCCCGGCGTTCCGCCTGATGCGCGCCGTGACCCATCTGCAAAAACCACTGATCGCGGCCGTGTGCGGAGCCGCCATCGGCATTGGCACCACCGTGCTGCTGCATTGCGATCAGGTGCTGGTCACCCGCAATGCCAAGCTGCGCATGCCGTTCGTCAACCTGGGCCTGTGCCCGGAGTTCGGTGCCAGCCTGCTGCTGCCGCGCCTGCTCGGTCAGGCCCGCGCCGCACGCCTGTTGCTGTTGGGCGACAGTCTGGACGGCAGCGAAGCGCTGGCATGGGGCCTGGCCAACGAGGTGTTCGACGACGGGGCGCAATGCCTGGCGGCGGCCACCCGTCTCGCCCACCGACTGCTGGCAATGCCTCAGCAAGCCCTGCGGCAATCGCGACAACTGATGAAACAGGCCGGCATGGCGGAACTGCAAGCCACCCTGCGTAAAGAGAACCTGCTGTTCATCGAACGCCTCAACAGCGACGAAGCGAAAACGGCCTTGAACGCCTTGCTCAATCGCAGTACTGATAAGAATTCACCGAAAGGAAACCAGCCATGAACACTCCGGAAATCTACGTCGTCAGCGCCGCCCGTACCGCCATCGGCACCTTTGGCGGTTCACTCAAGGACGTGCCGCCGGCCGACCTGGCCACCACCGCCGTGAAGGCCGCCCTGCAACGGGCCGCCGTGGACCCGGCGCTGGTCGGTCATCTGGTCATGGGCAACGTGATCCCGACCGAAAACCGTGACGCCTACATCTCCCGGGTCGCCGCGATGAACGCCGGGATCCCGAAAGAAACCCCTGCCTACAACGTCAACCGTCTCTGCGGTTCCGGCCTGCAAGCGATCATCAGCGCGGCGCAGACGCTGCTGCTGGGCGATGCCGAAATCGCCATCGGTGCCGGCGCCGAATCAATGAGCCGCGGCCCGTACCTGCTGCCTTCGGCCCGCTGGGGCGCGCGCATGGGCAACGTCCAGGCCATCGATTACATGCTGGGCATCCTGCATGACCCGTTCCACAACATCCACATGGGCATCACCGCCGAGAACATCGCCGAACGCAACGGCATCAGTCGCGAAATGCAGGATGCCCTGGCGCTGGAAGACCAGAAACGCGCCGCCCATGCGATTGCCAACGGTTATTTCAGCGAGCAGATCGCGACCGTGGAAATCCAGGATCGCAAGGGCACCAAGCTGTTCAGCGTCGACGAGCACCCACGCGCCACGTCGCTGGAACAGTTGGCCGCAATGAAGCCGGCGTTCAAGAAAGAGGGTTCGGTCACCGCCGGCAACGCTTCGGGCTTGAACGACGGCGCGGCGGCGCTGGTCATGGCCACCGGCAACGCGGTCCAGGCTAACAACCTGCGCCCTCTGGCGCGTCTGGTCAGCTACGCCCACGCCGGCGTCGAGCCTGAACTGATGGGCCTGGGACCGATCCCGGCCACGCGCCTGGCACTCAAGCGCGCCGGCCTGACCGTCGCTGACCTGGACGTGATCGAAGCCAACATCGCCTTCGCCGCACAAGCCTGCGCGGTCAGCCAGGAACTGGACCTCGATCCGGCCAAGGTCAACCCGAACGGTTCGGGTATCGCCCTGGGTCACCCGGTAGGCGCGACCGGCGCCATCATCGCCACCAAGGCCATCCACGAACTGCACCGCATCAACGGCCGTTACGCCCTGGTGACCATGTGCATCGGTGGCGGTCAGGGGATTGCGGCGATTATCGAACGCGTCTAAGCAATAGGTCCAAAAAAGGCCGGTGATCGCGCAGATCACCGGCCTTTTTCATTCCAGTAAACCCGTAGCGATTCCCTGTGGGAGCGAGCCTGCTCGCGATGGCGGCGTGTCAGGCACCATCATTGTTGACTGAACGGCCGCTATCGCGAGCAAGCTCGCTCCCACAGGGTCCTCCAGCGCACACAAAACCTTCTTTATTTCCACTGGACAAACCACCTGACGACCGGCCGCAAATACCATTTGCCACAAAATATTACATACGTCATATTACATGCGTAATTAAACGCCGCTTCCGACAGGTAATTCTCCATGACCGGCATGCCCCCCGTTGAACCCGACCTTGCTGTCCCGGTGAACACCCCCAGGCCTCCCCTGCTCAAGCGCCTGCTCCTGCCGACGCTGGGTGTGGCGGCGCTGGTAGTGGCCGGCGTGTACGCCGCACATTGGTGGACGGCCGGCCGTTTCATCGAAGCAACCGACGACGCCTACATTGGCGGCGATGTGACGGTGATCGGGCCGAAAGTGGCGGGTTACATCGACGAAGTGCTGGTGACCGACAACCAGAAGGTCAAGGCCGGCGATGTGCTGATTCGTCTCGACTCCCGCGATTACCGCGCCAACCTGGCCAAGGCCGAAGGCGCGGTGGCGGCCGAGGAAGCCTTGCTCGCCAACCTCGACGCCACCGAACAACTGCAGCAAACCGTCATCGGCCAGGCCCGCGCCGGCATCGACGCCGCCGGCGCCGAAACCGCCCGTTCGCGGGATGACGACGCGCGCTACAAAAAACTGGTCAGCACCAACGCCGTTTCCGTGGAAAGCGCGCAGAGGGCCAACGCCACCTTCAAGACCGCCCAGGCCCAAAGCAATCGCGCCCAGGCTGAGTTGCTGGCCGCTCAGCGGCAGTTGAACGTGATCGCCACCCAGAAGCAGCAGGCCCGCGCCGCGCTGATCCAGGCCAGGGCCGAACGTGATCTGGCGCAGTTGAACGTGGGCTATACCGAACTGCGCGCACCCGTCGACGGCGTGATCGGCAATCGCCGGGCACGGCTCGGCGCTTATGCCCAGGCCGGTTCGCAACTGCTGTCGGTCGTGCCCTCCAGCGGCTTGTGGGTCGATGCCAATTTCAAGGAAGACCAATTGGCACGCATGACGCCCGGCCAGCGAGTCGTGATTCATGCCGACGTGCTCTCGGGTCAGGAATTCCATGGTCACCTGGACAGCCTCGCGCCGGCCAGCGGCGCTCAGTTCAGCGTGCTACCGCCGGAAAACGCCACCGGCAACTTCACCAAGATCGTGCAACGGGTGCCAGTGCGCATCCACCTCGATCCGGCTGACGGTGTGCTCGGCCACCTGCGCCCCGGCCTGTCGGTGACCGCCGAAGTGGACACCCGCAAGGAGCCTGAAGCGCCAGCCGTGGCCAGCGCGCCATGAGCCGCGCCCTCGCCGCCCCGGCGCAACCGTTCAATGCGGCGAACATGGCGACGGCGACCAAGGTCTTCGCCTTCGCCAGCATGTGCATCGGCATGTTCATTGCGCTGCTGGACATCCAGATCGTCTCGGCGTCGCTGCGTGACATTGGTGGCGGACTCTCGGCCGGTACTGACGAAACCGCCTGGGTGCAAACCAGTTACCTGATCGCCGAAATCATCGTCATTCCACTGTCAGGCTGGCTCTCCCGAGTGTTCTCCACACGCTGGCTGTTTTGCGCCTCGGCGGTGGGCTTCACCCTGACCAGCCTGTTGTGCGGCGCGGCATGGAACATCCAGAGCATGATCGCCTTCCGCGCCCTGCAAGGGTTTCTCGGCGGATCGATGATCCCGATGGTGTTCACCACGGCCTTCGTGTTCTTCAGCGGCAAGCAACGGGTCATCGCCGCCGCGACCATCGGCGCTGTGGCTTCCCTGGCGCCGACCCTGGGCCCGGTCATCGGTGGCTGGATCACCGACATTTCGTCCTGGCACTGGCTGTTCTACATCAACCTGGTGCCAGGGATTTTTGTCGCCGTGGCCGTGCCGATCCTGGTGAAGATCGACCAGCCGGAACTGTCGCTGCTCAAGGGCGCCGACTATACAAGCATGGTGTTTCTCGCCCTGTTCCTCGGTTGCCTGGAATACACCCTCGAAGAAGGCCCGCGCTGGAACTGGTTCAGTGACCGCACGATTCTGACCACCGCCTGGATCAGCGGCCTGGCAGGCCTGGCGTTTATTGGCCGGACCTTGCACGTGGCCAACCCGATCGTCGATCTGCGTGCCTTGAAGGACCGCAACTTCGCCCTCGGCTGCTTCTTCTCGTTCGTCACCGGCATCGGCCTGTTCGCCACCATTTACCTGACGCCGCTGTTTCTCGGTCGGGTGCGTGGCTACGGCGCGCTGGACATTGGTCTGGCGGTTTTCTCCACCGGCGTGTTCCAGATCATGGCGATTCCGCTGTATGCCTTTCTGGCCAACCGCGTCGATCTGCGCTGGATCATGATGGCCGGCCTTGGGCTGTTCGCCTTGTCGATGTGGGATTTCAGCCCGATCACCCATGACTGGGGCGCCAGGGAATTGATGCTGCCGCAAGCCCTGCGCGGGATTGCCCAGCAACTGGCGGTGCCGCCCGCGGTGACCTTGACCCTGGGCGGGTTGGCACCGGCGCGACTGAAACATGCTTCGGGGTTGTTCAACCTGATGCGTAACCTGGGCGGCGCGATTGGCATCGCCGCCTGTGCGACCATTCTCAACGACCGCACTAACCTGCACTTCACAAGGCTGGCGGAGAACCTCAACAGCACCAACGAGGCCCTCAACCAGTGGCTGTCGCAGGTCGCAAACAACTTCGCCGCCCTGGGACAGAGCGGCGATGTCGGGGTCACTGCCAGCCTGCATCAGCTCTGGCTGTTGACCTATCGCGAAGCCCAGACGCAAACCTATGGCGACGCGTTTCTGATGATCGGGGTCTGCTTCGTCATCGCCACGGCGATGGTGCCCTTGATGCGCAAGGTGCAACCACCGGCCGCGCCGAGTGCCGATGCCCAATGAGGCGCATCGGCAGCGACTTGAGAATCAGGCCTGAGGGGTTTTGCGGAAGCCTACCGCCAAGCGGTTCCAGCTGTTGATGGTGCTGATGGCCACGGTCAGGTCGACCATTTCCTTGGGTGTGAACTGGGCGCTGACCACGTCGTAGTCTTCATCCGGCGCGTGGGTCAGGCTGAGTTGGGTCAGGGATTCGGTCCAGAGCAGCGCAGCGCGTTCGCGCTCGGTGAAGAACGGCGCCTCACGCCAGGCGGTCACGGCGAACAGGCGACGCGGGGTTTCACCCCCCTTGATCGCATCGGCGGTGTGCATGTCGATGCAGAAGGCGCAGCCATTGATTTGCGAAGCACGCAGCTTGACCAGTTCGATCAGGGGCTTCTCCAGCGGCAGCTTGGAAACCGCGGTTTCCAGGGCGATCATCGCTTTGAGGGCGTCAGGGCTGGCGGTATAGAAATCGGTACGTGGTTGCATGGGATGTGCTCCAGGGCAAGTGGGTGTGTGACTACGTTAGTGCCCGAAGCGCTTTGGACAAATAGCCAATATTCCAGAAGTCGAGGAGGCCACTTGCGCAAGAAGAAAGGTCAACCTCCCCCACGAACCTGCAACGCCCCTTCATACCCGATTACGCAACCAATGCAAAAAACCCGTTTTCTGCACAACCTGCGGCACGTCCTGAGTCAGTGTTTGCGCTTTGTGCAAACGGAAATCCAGCAGGTTTTTCATCGCATCGTTGATGTCGTGTCGGGCATCCAGACAAGGTTTGAGGTACTCCTTCTCGATGCGGTAAAGCGCGCACGGGGTTTTCGCCGCAAACGCGGCGGGCACCGAACTGTCTTCCAGGATGCCCGCCTCGCCGATCACTTCGCCCGGTCCCATGCGCCCGGATTCGAAAGGCGTACCGTGGCGGCTCAAGGTGACCGTCACCACCCCGGATTCAATGATGAACAAATGATCACTGACCTCCCCCGCCGCCAATATCGTCTCGCCGGCACGAAAGGTTTGCAGGCTCATGTTCTGGCTGAAGGTTTCTTTCTCTTCCTGACGCAAGGTAGAGAAGATCGGTGAACTGTCGAGCAGCGCCCGTGGCCGCGAGAGGTTGGTCGGCGTGCAGGATTCCTCGCTCGAGAGCAAGTTGACCCCGGACGCCTGCAAATGCCGGTACGCCAGATCGTAGAGTTGATTGCGTACCTCGCGCTGCTCGTTCATCGAGGCGACAAACCCGATGATTTCGAATTCCACGCCAGTGCTGGAGGAGTTTTTCAGTGCCACTTTGGCCGGCGGCGTGGTCAACAGCATGCGGCAGCCCTGCATCGCCCGCTCAAGGGCATCGATCACCCTGTTCGGCCGGACATGGGGGCTCACCTGCAAACTGATCGAAATGCCGAAAATGTCGCTGGGCCGGCTGAAGTTGACGATCTTGGCCTTGGCCGCCAGCGAATTGGGAATCACCGCCATGCAGCCCAGGGACGTCTGCAGGCGCGTGGCGCGCCAATCGATGTCGATGACCCGGCCTTCGGTGCCGTCGATGGAGATCCAGTCATCCAGTTGATAGGGTTTGGTGGTGTTGAGGACGATCCCGGAAAATACGTCGCTGAGGGTGCTCTGCAAGGCCAGACCGACAATGATCGCCAGCGCGCCGGATGTGGCCAGGACGCCCTTGACCGGCAGATCAAGCACGTACGCCAGGGCCGCGATGACCGCGACCAGGAAAATCACCGCGCCGAGCAGGTCCTGCAACAGTCGCCCGGTATGCCCGACCCGTTGCATCATCGCCGCGCCAATCAACACGGTCAGGGTGCGCGCACCGAACAGCCACCAACCGATCTGCAACCCTGTCGCCGCCAGATGCAACGGCACGTTGTCGGCCCACGGCGCCGGCTCCATCGGATTCAAGCCTTCGTTGAACAGCAGAAGACTGAACAATGAAAAAATCACGACCCGCACCAACAGCTTCCAGCCATTGCGATTGGCACTGACTAAACGCCACAGCCCGAGATCGATCAACACCAGCACCATGGCGCAAATCAGCGGATGTTCGGTAAGAAAAGACAACATCAAGCAACTCCAGCCCGGAACAATGAACGCAAGATCGCATTGGCCACAGTGTAGGAGCAATTGATTTAGCTGGAGCCTAACGAGCACAAACCTGCAGCAACGTGCTTGCCCGTTGCCACAAGTTATGGGGGTTGCCGGATGTACGTGCCCATGCTCAGCGCGATGTCGCGGGTCTTCCCGTCAACCGTGCATGCGACCGAAGCGGCCGGACTGGAAGTCGGCGAAAGCCTGGTGGATCTCCTGTTCGGTGTTCATCACGAACGGACCGTGACCGACGATGGGCTCGTCAATCGGCTCACCGCTGAGCAACAACACCACTGCATCGGCACTCGCTTGCAGGGTGAGCTGGTTGCCCTGGCGCTCGAACAGGACCAACTGCCCTTCGCCCACCGACTCCAGACCATTGACCTGAACCGTGCCGCGCAAGATCACCAACGCCGTGTTACGACCTTCATGCAGGTCAAGCGTGAGCGCCTGGCCGCCATTGAGACGCAGATCCCAGACGTCGATCGGCGTAAAGGTGCGCGCCGGGCCTGTTTGCCCATCGAACTCACCGGCAATCAAGCGCAGGCGGCCTGCGTTGTTCTTCAGGGCGATGCTTGGGATATCCGCATCGAGCAGGGTCTGGTATCCGGGATCGGCCATTTTGTCCCTGGCCGGCAGGTTGACCCACAACTGCACCATCTCCAGGGTGCCGCCGCTTTTGGCAAAACCTTCGGAATGGAACTCTTCGTGGAGAATGCCGGAAGCAGCGGTCATCCATTGCACATCACCCGCGCCGATCTTGCCGCCACTGCCAGTGGAATCGCGGTGTTCCAGTTCGCCCTTGTAGACGATGGTCACGGTTTCGAAACCCCGGTGCGGGTGCTGACCCACGCCACGTCGCTCGGTGGTCGGGGTGAATTCAGCCGGCCCCGCGTGATCCAGCAGCAGAAACGGGCTGATGTGTTTGGCCAGGTTGTCGTAGGAAAACAGCGTACGGACCGGAAAACCGTCGCCGACCCAGTGCATATGCGGGCTGGTGTAGATACCGATGATGTTTTTCATGGTGTCTCCTGAAGAGGTGAGTGAAACCATGGACATAGCTTAAAAATATCGACAATGAAGCGCTAGACGGTAAAAAACAGCTTGATCGTTCTACTAGCGGAACGATGATGACTCATCTGACGCCCACGCCGCCAGATCAGTCCCCGTGCTACAGCGGACTGTCCGATTCATGATTTCCGGTAAACATTGCTTTGCCATTCCAGCGGTTTTTCCCATGGATGCAGACCCGGATACTCGCGCCCATTCCCACTGCAACCTCTGGAGTCTTTCATGTCTATCCCCGCATTCGGCCTGGGTACTTTTCGCTTGCAAGGCCAGGTGGTCATCGATTCGGTGCGCACCGGCCTCGAACTGGGCTACCGGGTCATCGACACCGCGCAAATCTACGAGAACGAAGCCGAGGTTGGCGAGGCCATCGCCGCCAGTGGCATCGCCCGTGACGAACTGTTCATCACCAGCAAGATCTGGGTGGCCAACTTCGCCAGGGATCGCCTCATCGACAGTCTCAAGGAGAGCCTGCGCAAACTGCGCACCGACTACCTGGACCTGACGCTCATCCACTGGCCGTCGCCGGAAGATCAGGTACCGGTGGAGGAATTCATGGGCGCCCTGCTCGAAGCCAGGCAACTGGGCCTGACCCGGCAGATCGGGGTGTCGAACTTCACCATCGACCTGATGAAACAAGCCATCGCCGCCATCGGCGCCGAGCACATCGCTACTAACCAGATCGAACTGCACCCCTATCTGCAAAACCGCAAAGTGGTCGAGTTTGCGCAGCGCCAGGGCATCCAGATCACCTCGTACATGACCCTGGCTTACGGCGAAGTGCTCAAGGACCCGGTCATCCGGCAGATAGCCGAGCGCCTGCAGGCGACCCCGGCACAGGTCACCCTGGCCTGGGCCATGCAATCGGGTTACGCGGTGATTCCTTCGTCCACGAAACGCGCCAACCTTGAAAGCAACCTGAAGGCCCGCGAACTGATTCTCAGCGAAGCCGACATGGCCTTGATCGCCAGTCTGGATCGCGGCCATCGCCTGACCAGCCCCAAAGGCATCGCGCCACACTGGGACTAAGCGTCAGCCCTGCTCAAGGCCTTGTTCCAGGCGCCTCATGGCTTGCTGCAACTGATCGACGGCGACGTCGATCAGTGACGCGTTGCCCTCGCCACACGCACGTTCCAGCTGTTCGCAGCACTCGACCAGATTCATGGCCCGGACCATCAACGCTCCGCCCTTGATCCGGTGCGCCAGCTCCTGCAAGCCATGGTGATTGCCGCTGGCATGCTCCTGCAGCAAGCGTTCACGATCATCGCGATTGGTCACCGCCAGATCGCGCAACAACTGGGTAATCAGCTCATGATCGGCGCCCACGTAGCGCTCCAGTCCGCTCAAGTCGATCTCGCCGGATGAAGGCGCTTTGACCGGCGCGGCCGGCTCGCTCAAAAACCTTGCGGCCAACCAGGCGCTCAGATCCTCCAACCGAATCGGCTTGAACAGGCAATCGTCCATCCCCGCCTCGATACAGCGAATTTTCTCCTCGGGTTGCGCATTGGCCGTTAACCCCAGGATCACCGTCGGCGACAATCCCTGGCACCGCTCCTCGTCGCGAATCGCCCCCGCCAACTCATAACCACTGACCACCGGCATGTTGCAGTCGGTGATGACCAGGTCGAATTCGTACTCGCTCCACTGCTCAAGACCTTGCTGGCCATCCTCGGCCTCCAGCACCTGATGCCCCAGCCAGCTCAACTGCCGCGAGAGCAACAGGCGATTGGCCGGGTAATCGTCGACCACCAATATCGTCAGCGGTCGTGTCGGTGCCTGCACGGCGCGGTCCTCCAACGCGCTGGCCGGCAGCGGTTGCAACGCAACCAGTTCAAGGTTGATGTCGACACGGGTACCGCCCCCGAGGGTGCTTTCGAGCTGCAAGCGGCCGCCCATCATTTCGCACAAGGTGCGGCTGATCACCAGCCCCAGCCCGGAACCCTGCCGACCCGATTGCTGACCATTGCCGGCCTGCACGAAGGGACTGAACAAGCGCTGCTGATCGAAGGCGCTGATGCCGATGCCGCTGTCCTGCACTTGCACGCTGACCGCCAGACGCTGCGATGACAACTGATCCACCCGCAGTTTCAGACTGACCTCGCCTTCAGGGGTGAACTTGATCGCATTACTCAACAGATTGGACAGCACTTGCTTGAAACGCGTGGGATCGATCAGCACATCACAGTCGCTCTGTGGGTCGAGCTCAACCCGCCATTGCAGGTTTTTCTGCCGCGCCAGGCCTTCGAAGATCCGACACACCGACAGCACCAACGCCTGCAATCGGGTGCGCTCCGGCGTCTGCGACAGATGCCCGGACTCGATACGGGCGATGTCCAGAATGTCACCGATCAATGCCAGCAATTGTTGGCCGGCATTGGATGCCACTTCGATGGCCGAACGGTCGGTGACACCTTCATCCGCCCGTTTCAGCGCCAGTTCGAGCATGCCGATCAGGGCGTTCATGGGCGTGCGGATTTCATGGCTCATGGTGGCCAGAAACGTGGTCTTGGCCCGGTTGGCGTCGTCCGCGGCGTCCTTGGCGTCCTGCAGTTGCGCCAGCAATTGTTGACGCTGCCGGATCTGTCGACGCTGCCAGACGATCCCTGCCAAAGCGATCAAGAGCAAGACGCCAGCGGCGGCGAACGCCTGGAAAATGGTCTGCCGATGCCGCAGCCAATAGCTCTGCTCGACCATCAGGTCATTGCGCCAGGGCAGTATCAGCTCGTCGATTTCTTCAGGGGGGATACTCAGCAGCGCCTTGTCCAGGATCGAATGCAACTCGGTGGCTTCGCGACTGGTGGCCAGGGTACTGCGAGCGGGGTCGGTGCCCACCGTGCTGGTCACTTGCAGACGATCGCGGTATTGCCGGGAAATCTGGTAGCGGGCGCCGATCAAGGAGTTGATGCTGCCATCGGCCTTGCCCTGGGCGACCATTTCCATGGCCTCCGCCGACAAGGGCGCATCCACACAGCGGATCAACGGGAAGTGCTCCCGAATGTACTCGCTGGCGATGTTGCCCTGGGTCAGCGCGAGGGTTTTTCCGGCCATCTCATCCAGGGTTTTGGGGCTGCCCGGTGCTACCCGTGTCACCAGCACCGAAGGACTGGTCAGGAATGGCCGGGTAAAGAGCAGCGCCTCTTCCCGTCGAGAACTGAGGCCGATCCCCGCCAGCATGTCGATCTGGCCGCTCTTGATGCCCTCTAACATCTCGCTCACCGAATGCATGACGTGGATGTCGAACTGCATGCCGGTGCGCAGGCCGATTTTCGCCAGGACGTCGACACCGATGCCACGAAACCGGCCCTCGCTGTCGGTGAACGTGATCGGCGGGATGTTCGCATTGATCGCCACATTCACACGCGGGTGCCGGTCGAGCCAACGCTGCTCGGCCACGCTCAATTGCAGTGACTGAGTACCCGGCATGGACACACCCCCCGCCCCCCAGCGCCGCAAAATATTCATCTGCTCATTGGTGGCAATCATCGCCAACGCCTGGTTGACGATGCGCAGTAACGGACGGTTGTCGCGGCTCATCGCAAAAGCGAAGCGGCCGGACTCCATGCGCGAGAAGTCAGCCAACTGCACGTTGTTGAGGTAGTTCTTGCTGATCAGGTAATGGGCGCTGATCGCATCGCCCAGATACACATCCGCCTGACCGAAGGCCACGGCACCCACTGCCGCCAGCGTCGAGGGATAGAGCTGAACGTTCGCGTCGGGGTAGAACTGCTGCACGCTGTGTTCGGGCAAATAGTGGTACAGCATCGCCAGTCGCTTGCGGGCCAGCGCCGGGTCCGTTATCTGAGGCGCATCGGTCTGGGTCACCAGCACCGGTTGATCGACGGCATAGGCACTGGACATCTGTAACTGCGGGTCCTGGGCCTCATAACGATTGGCCGTGCCCAACAGGTCCGCATGCCCCTCCTTGAGCGCCCGGACTGCTTCCTCCCGGGACGCGTAGCGCTGAACGTCGATCTGCACCTGCAACAGTTGTTGGAGCACACCGGCATAGTCCGCCGTCACCCCTTCCAGCGCATGGCCGGTGGTGGTGATGTCGAAGGGCGGATAATCCGGAGCCGAGACGGCCAGCACCAGCCGCCCCTTTTGCTGCAGCCAGCGCGAATCGGCCGCTGACAGCTTGACGCTGTCACCCTCCACGCTTGAGCGCCCGAGCAGGGTCAGCGTTTGCGGCTGCGCGCAGGCACTCGATGCCCACAGGCATAGTCCCAGTAGCAAAAGGATGCTCAGGTCGCGCGGGCGTCGAAAAATGTTCATTCAGATCAGGTGATTGCGCCGGGCAAGATCGCGCAGGTGCACCGGTGAATCGACATTGAGCTTTTCCGTCAAACGGGTTTTGTAGGTGCTGACGGTCTTGTGGCTCAAATGCATGATTTCGGCGATAGCCTTGTTACTCACCCCCCTGGCCAGGTGCTGGAAGATCGACAGCTCGCGGTCCGACAGATTGGCGATCATCTGTTTTTCGCTGCGTTGCAATGCGCTCAACGACACTGAACTGGAGGGTAACCGGGTGAAATAGGTATAACCGGACATCACGGCGTGCACGGCCTTATGCAAATGCTGCAGGTCATTGGTCTTGGCGACGAAGGCAGAAGCGCCGGCACGCATGCACCGGTCCTGGAAAAACTCCGGCTCCTGGGACGTGAAGACCACGATCCGGCACGGCACCTCACCGGCCTTGATCCTGGCCAGCACATCCAGCCCGTCGAGGGACGGAATGTTAAGGTCCAACACCACCAGTTCCGGTCGGTGCTCACGGATCATCGGCAGCACTTCGTTACCGCTGGCCGCTTCATAAATGCGCTTGTACCCCTCTTGCTTGAGTACGATTTTGAGTGCGCCGCGAATCACCGGGTGATCGTCCACTATCAGCACTGACTTCATGGCTACTCCCTGTGCAACAACACGACGATTAGGCACTGATTACCCATGAGCAAAGCTCGAATTGGACGCAGTAGCTGCGCATAGACTGTTGCATGAAAAGCCTCTGCGAACTACCTGACAGAAATGACAGTGCCGACAAACGGTAGGCGCGGATCGATGATCGCCATCAGGCGCTGGATCGTCCCCGGATCCGGCAGCGAGGCATGGCTCACCTGAATTTTCTGCTGCTCGCAGGCTGGGACAGGCGGCAGTTGCGCCTGCTGGCCGTCGTAGATCAACACGCGATCCAACTGCCGATTGTCGAGGCAGTAATCCAACAGATCCAGCTTCCCGCCCGGCAGTGCGGCATTGATGACCAACAGGTCGAATGGCTCGCCACCGTATTCCACCAGGCTCAGCAACTCGTCGAGATTTTGCACTGGCGCTATCCGAAAATAATTAAGTTGGTTGAACCAGCGCTCGATTCTCAGCCGATTGAAGTGTTGCTCGTCAGCGATCAGGATGCGTAAGGACTTGTTCGACAACGTGCGCCCCAGAAAGGTGTCAGATGAGTGAGGGCGCAAGGCTACGGAAGACCTGTCGAGCTTTCTGTAGGACTTTTCCTAAATCCCGTGCCCCGTTGGCGGCGCGTTCTCCCGCAGGCACCGGGCTTGCCCGGCGCCTGCGGTTGACAGCCTTATTGCCAGCCGAATCGCCGGATGTAGAACCCCTTCACCGCCTGGGTCAGGCCCATGTACGCCAGCAGAATCACCGGCAGGAATACAAAGTACAGCGATGGCAGCGCCTGCAGTTTGAAGTAGTGCGCCAGAGGTCCCATCGGCAGGAAAATGCCCACCGCCATGATGACCGCGGTCATCACCATCAACGGCATCGCCGCGCGGCTTTGCAGGAACGGGATCTTCGGCGTGCGGATCATGTGCACGATCAGCGTCTGGGTCAGCAGCCCGACCACGAACCAGCCCGACTGGAACAGGGTTTGATGGTCCGGGGTGTTCGCGTCGAACACGTACCACATCAACGCAAAGGTGGTGATGTCGAAGATCGAGCTGATCGGCCCGAAAAACAGCATGAACCGCCCGACGTCGGCGGGTTGCCAACGCTGTGGTTTTTTCAGCATGTCCGCGTCGACGTTATCGAACGGAATGGCAATCTGCGAGATGTCGTAGAGCAGGTTCTGCACCAGCAGGTGCATCGGCAACATTGGCAGGAACGGAATGAATGCACTGGCCACCAGCACCGAGAACACGTTGCCGAAGTTCGAACTGGCCGTCATCTTGATGTACTTGAGCATGTTGGCGAAGGTCCGCCGACCTTCCAGTACGCCCTCCTCCAGCACCATCAGGCTCTTTTCCAGGAGGATGATGTCCGCCGCCTCCTTGGCGATGTCCACGGCACTGTCCACCGAAATCCCGATGTCGGCGGTGCGCAGGGCCGGCGCATCGTTGATGCCGTCGCCCATGAAGCCGACCACATGGCCATTGCCCTTGAGCAAACGGACGATGCGCTCCTTGTGCGATGGCGTGAGTTTGGCAAACACATTGGTGTGCTCCACCGCCACCGCCAGTTCCGCGTCGCTCATGCGCTCAACGTCATTGCCCATGAGCAGGCCTTGTTGCTCCAGGCCGACTTCACGGCAGATCTTCGCGGTGACCAGTTCGTTGTCGCCGGTCAGCACTTTCACCGCCACACCGTGGGCGGCCAACGCCTTGAGCGCGGGCGCGGTACTTTCTTTCGGCGGGTCGAGGAAGGCGACGTAGCCGATCAGCGTCAGGTCCCGTTCATCCGCCAGGCTGTAGGCGTCACGCCCTTCAACCATCGGCCGCGCGGCCACGGCAACCACCCGCAGCCCTTCAGCGTTGAAAGTCGCGGTCACTTGGCGAATCCGCGCCAGCAGTTCCTCGCTCAGCGCTTCGTCAATCTCGCCATGGCGCACCCGCGAGCAGACCGCCAGCACCTCTTCGACCGCCCCTTTACAGATCAGCAAGTGTGGCTGATCACGCTCGGCCACCACCACCGACATGCGCCGGCGATTGAAATCGAACGGGATCTCGTCAACCTTGCGAAACGCCGTGCCGACTTTCAGTTCGCGGTGGATTTCCACGTGTTCAAGCACCGCCACATCCAGCAGATTTTTCAGACCGGTCTGGTAGTAGCTGTTCAGGTACGCCATTTCCAGCACATCGTCGGAGTCGTTGCCCCAGACATCGACATTGCGCGCCAGGAAGATTTTGTCCTGGGTCAGGGTGCCGGTCTTGTCGGTGCACAGCACGTCCATGGCACCGAAGTTCTGGATGGCGTCGAGGCGTTTGACGATGACTTTCTTGCGCGACAGGAACACCGCACCCTTGGCCAGGGTCGAGGTGACGATCATCGGCAGCATTTCCGGGGTCAGGCCCACGGCGATCGACAGTGCGAACAACAGCGCTTCGGTCCAGTCGCCCTTGGTGAAGCCGTTGATGAACAACACCAGCGGCGCCATCACGAACATGAAGCGGATCAACAGCCAACTGACTTTGTTGACCCCGGTCTGGAACGAGGTCGGTGCCCGGTCGGTGGCGCCGACCCGCTGCGCCAATGCGCCGAAATAAGTACTGTTGCCTGTGGTCAGGATCACCGCCATGGCCGTGCCCGACACCACGTTGGTGCCCATGAACAGAATGTTGTCCAGGTCCAGCGGGTTGCAGGTGTCGTTGTCCTGCTGGCGTGGAAACTTCTCCACCGGCATCGATTCACCGGTCATGGCCGCCTGGCTGACGAACAAGTCCTTGGCGCTCAGCACCCGGCAATCGGCGGGAATCATGTCACCCGCCGAGAGCACGATCAGATCGCCTGGCACCAGTTGCTTGATCGGCAGTTCGATGCGCTGGGCACCGTGGTCCTCCAGATCCCGCCGCAGCACAGTGGCGGTGTTGCTCACCATGGCCTTGAGGGCGTCGGCGGCCTGGTTGGATTTGGTTTCCTGCCAGAAGCGCAGCAAGGTCGAGAGCACCACCATCGAGAAAATCACGGTGGCGGCCTTCATGTCTTCGGTCAGCCAGGAGATCACCGCCAGCAGGGTCAGCAGCAGGTTGAACGGGTTTTTGTAGCAGTGCCACAGGTGAACCCACCATGGCAGCGGTTGTTCGTGTTCGACTTCATTGAGGCCGACCTGCTCACGCACGGCTTCGGCTTCGAGTTCGCTCAGGCCGTCGGTGTGGCTGCCGAGGCTCTCCAGCAAGTGGCCGGTATCGCTGATCGCGGCGTTGACCAGGGTTTGTGCCAGGGTGGGCGGGACCTCACGGCTGACCGTGGTGTCGGTGAAATTTTCCAGCAGTGCCAGGCGACGGAAGTGCCGGGCAATGTGGCGGGTGCGCAGGAATCCGGCAAAGAATTCCTTGAGCAGGGTCAGGTTCATGGCAGTTCCCCCAGGGTCGGCCAGGAAACCGTCGAGCAGGCGTGTCGATGCGCCGCGATGACGACACAAAGTCGAACATCACGCACGGTTCAGCGTCGATGAGAGGACGTCGGGAATCCAGCCTGGGCCGGCCGGAATCGGGATGCCGCTGCTCGCTTTACGGCGAGACAACGGCATAAAAAAATGCGCGTTATCTTGCCGGGAAGGTGCCGGTTATCGAAACCGGCCGACTACTGTCACTCGAACAAGTACCCACTGTGGGTCTCCGCTATTGATGAAAACGCGCGAAGCTTACGCCCCGGTTTTTGGAGAGTAAACCTGTTACAGAATCTTGCAGGGGGAATCGTGTGGTTCTTCAGGAAGGGTTCAGTTTACAAGCGTTGCAGCGCTTTTGAGGGCCCTGTTACGCAGCGGCTGCAGGCTGTTTTTTCATGATAAGGACGGGGCAACGGGCCGATCAATGCGCATCCCATTGCCGCATGCGCACCCGGCAGTGCTTCATCGCATTGACAATGTGCTTTTCGACCATGGCCTTGGAAATACCCAGGTGCTCGGCGATCTGCGGGTGTGTCAGACCTTCGATCTTGCGCAGCAGGAAGCTCTCGCGGCACAGCTGTGGCAGTTCGGCCAATGCGCGCTGGAGCATGTCGATGCGTTGGCCATGGTCGAGGCTGTTGAGGGGCGATGGACTGACACAGCGTTCTTCGCTGTCCAGCACTTCCAGCGATTCGACCTGGCGCAGGGCATTGCGCCGATGATTATCGATCACCAGGTTCAGCGCGGTGCGATAGAGAAACGCCCGCGGCTGCTCGATCGGCGTGTCACTGGAGCGTTCCAGGACACGCAGGTAAGCGTCATGCACCACATCTTCGGCCACCTGACGGTTGCCGAGCTTGGCGTTCAGGAAACACACCAGCTCGCGATAGTAGTTTTCCAACATGACTCCCGTCCGCACGGGTGCGGTTTCTGTCCTTGAGCGACTTGATCGGACACTGAAGCAGGCAGTGGCACGATAGTGGCAATTTGAGGTGCGTAATTTATAGTAATTCTCATATAGATTTAAAGTAATGCTTTGCCCTGCTCGGAAATAGTCGTGGACCCACGCACCTGAAGGTTGTTTTTCGCCCCCGCTCCGCCGTTTTCTGTAGGAGCGAGCCTGCTCGCGAAAAACGTCAACGATTACGCGAGACAACCTGGCGATACGCGGCGCCCAGACGTCCATCGCGAGCAGGCTCGCTCCTACAGGTTGTTTTTCGCCCCCCGCTCCGCCGTTTTCTGTAGGAGCGAGCCTGCTCGCGAAAAACGTCAACGATTACGCGAGACAACCTGACGATACGCGGCGCCCAGACGTCCATCGCGAGCAGGCTCGCTCCTACAGGTTGTTTTTCGCTCCCGCTCCGCCGTTTTCTGTTGGAGCGAGCCTGCTCGCGAAAAACGTCAACGATTACGCGAGACAACCTGACGATACGCGGCGCCCAGACGTCCATCGCGAGCAGGCTCGCTCCTACAGGTTGTTTTTCACCCCCCGCTCCGCCGTTTTCTGTAGGAGCGAGCCTGCTCGCGAAAAACGTCAACGATTACGCGAGACAACCTGACGATACGCGACGCCCAGACGTCCATCGCGAGCAGGCTCGCTCCTACAGGTTGTTTTTCGCCCCGCCTGAACCTAAAAACCTCAGCCATTCATCATTCTGAAATTTCTTTTCCGGTTTCGCGCCCACGCCCCGTCTTAATAATAATTCCCATTAACAAAAACTCCGCACGACCCTTTTCAGGAGCACAGGCAAGTAATGCGATCCCTTTCACGCCGCACACCTCTCGCGCTGGCCGTTCAGCGCCCGACCCTGCATCGAACCCTGCTGACCGGCATTCTGCTGACCGCCACCTTGCTGGGGAGCTCGATGGCCAATGCGCAACCGGTAAAAGTCAGTATTGCCGTGCAACCACTGTCCAGCGCCCTGACGGAACTGGGCATGCAGACCAACCTGCAGATCCTGTACAGCCCCGATCAAGTGGCCGGCCTCAAATCCCGCGCGGTGTCCGGGTCGCTGGAGCCTTCCGCGGCATTGGCCGAAATGCTCAAGGGCAGCGGTATTTCGTTCCAGATCAATGGCAACAGCGTCACGCTGACGTCCGGCGGTGCCTCCAGCCTGCAACTGGGCGCGACCACCATTTCCGGCCAGGCCCTGGGGCTGGTCACCGAAGACACCGGCTCCTACACCACTGGCGCGACCACCACCGCCACCAAGCTGCCGCTGACCATTCGGGAAACCCCACAGACAGTCACCGTGATCACCCGCCAGCAAATGGACGATCAGGGTTCAAAGAGCGTCGGTGATGTGCTGCGCAATACCCCGGGGGTCTCGGCGCAAAAGTACGACAGTGACCGTACCGAGTTCTCCGCTCGCGGCTTTGCCATCACCAACTTTCAGTACGACGGCGTCAACATCCCTTACGACGGCGTCTACGGTGAAAACCCGAACAACAGCGACGACGCCGCCAGCCTGGATCGGGTCGAAGTCATCAAGGGCTCGACCGGCCTGATGACCGGCGCGGGCGACCCGTCGGCCACCGTTAACCTGGTACGCAAGAAGCCGACCAAGGACTTCAAGGCGTCGATCAGCGCCACCGCCGGTTCCTGGGACAACTACCGCACCGAAGGCGACATCTCCGGTTCGTTGACCGATTCGGGCAACGTGCGAGGTCGCTTCGTCGGTGCCTATCAGGACAAGGATTCGTACATCGACCACTACAGCCAGAAAAAAGACCTGTTCTACGGCATCCTCGAAGCCGACCTGAGCGACGACACCCTGCTGACCTTCGGCGTCGACAAGTCCAGCGCCACCCCGCGCGGCAGTTCCTGGACCGGCAACGCGGTGTACTTCACCGATGGCGGCCGTACCGATTTCCCGCGCAGTTTCAACCCGGGTGCCGACTGGAGCCGTCGGGATTTCGACAGCACCACCTACTTCGCCGCCCTGGAACAGGCACTGGCCAACGACTGGAAACTCAAGCTCAGCCTCGACCAGAAAACCACCGACCACGACACCCGCCTGGCCTCGGCCAGCGGCGGTAGCCCGGACCGCGCCACCGGTGAAGGCATGTTCCTTTATTGGGGCCGCTGGGAAGGTCATCGGGTGCAGAACACCGCTGACGTGAACGTCACCGGCCCATTCACATTGGGCGGTCGCGAGCATGAACTGGTGGCAGGTTTCATGACCTCCCACTCCCGTCAGACCGGTGCGACCTACGACACCAGCGCCACCGGCCTGGTCCCGGGCAGCATCTATGACTGGAACGGCGACCTGGCGTACCAGGACTTCCCGAAAAACGGCAAATACGAGCGCACCCAGAGCCAGAACGGCATTTACCTGGCCACGCGCCTGCGCCCGACCGACGACCTGTCGTTCATCCTCGGCGGCCGCCTGAGTACCTTCAAGTACAACGAAGATTACCGCTACAACGCTGACGCCGGTCAGGCCGACACCCATGCCGGCTATAAGGAACACGGGGTCGTCACGCCTTATGCCGGTGTGGTCTACGACCTCAACGACACCTACTCGGTCTATGCCAGTTACACCAACATCTACCAGCCTCAAATCTACAAAGACGCCAGCGGCAAGACCCTGGACCCGGTCGAAGGCGACAGCTATGAAACCGGTCTGAAAGCGGCCTACCTCGATGGCCGACTCAACGCCAGCCTGGCCCTGTTCCGCATCGAGCAGGACAACGTCGCCCAATACGTCATCACCGACACGAACACCGGCCAGGACATCTACAAACCGACCTCCGGCGCGACCACCAAGGGTGTCGAACTGGAACTGGCCGGCGAACTGGCCGAAGGCTGGAACGTCTCGGCCGGCTACACCTACGCCCGTACCCGCGACAAGGACGAACAGCGCATCTACGGCTTCCCGCTGGCCACCACCAAACCGGAACACGTCGTGCGCACCTTCACCACCTATCGCCTGCCCGGCGTACTGGACCAGGTCACCGTCGGCGGCGGCATCAGCTGGCAGAGCGCGTTCTACGGCCAGAGCTCCAGCCCTACCGAAGGCGCCACTTCCCTCAAACAAGGCGGCTACACCCTGGTGGACCTGATGACCCGCTATCAGTACGACGATCACCTGAGCTTCACCGTCAACGCCAACAACGTGTTCGACAAGCGCTACCTGACAGGCCTGGGCAACTTCGGCACCACGTTCGACGGCGAACCGCGCAACCTGCAACTGACCGCGAAGTACAACTTCTGAGCGGGTGAACCGAAATGAAAAATGCCCGCATTGTGAGATGCGGGCATTTTTTGTCGTCTGCGATGCCGTCATCGCGAGCAGGCTCGCTCCCATAGGGATGCAGGATGGCCACAAACGGTGCAGTCGCATGGGTTAACGGTGGGAACAAGCTCCCCCGGGTGAATCATCCTTTCAAATGACGGTGGCTTTGCACCGCCGAACCCAGTACCACCGCCCCCGCCGCAATCGCCACCCAGAATCCGCTGCGCGCCCCGAAGGCATCCACCAGCCACCCCGAACTGGCGGCGCCGATTGCCACGCCGATGCTTAACCCGGTGACCAGCCAGGTCAGGCCTTCGGTGAGTTTGGCCGGCGGCACGATTTGCTCCACCAGGGCCATGGCGACGATCAGCGTCGGCGCAAAAAACAGCCCGGCGACGAACACCGCCAGCGACAGCCCGAGAATGTTCACCGCCAGCAGCAGCGGCAAGGTGGTCACCGCTGTCGCCACTCCGCCGTACAGGAACAATCGCGGCAGCGGCACGCTCGAGCGCAATGCGCCGAACGCCAGTCCGGCCAGGCACGAACCAATGGCATACACCGACAACACGACGCTCGCCGCCGCCGGTTGCCCCTGTTGCTGGGCGAAGGCCACGCTGACCACATCCACCACGCCGACGATGGTGCCCATGGCGACCATCAACAGCATCAGCAACTGAATGTCCCTTGAACGGATGATCGACCCCTGGTGATGTTCTTCATGGGGATGCAGCGCGGGCTCGGTGTCGCGTTGCAACACAAACGCGGTCACGCCGATCGCCAGCATCAGTGCCGCTGCCAAGGGCCCGGCCTCGGGGAACGCCACCACGCACAGCCCGACCGACAAGGGCGGCCCGACAATGAAGCAGACTTCGTCCAGCACCGATTCCAGGGCATAGGCCGTTTGCAGTTGCGGCTGACCGCGATAGACCTCGGTCCAGCGCGCCCGCACCATCGCCGACATACTCGGCATGCAACCGGCCAGCGCGGCGAACACGAACAGCGTCCAGTGCGGCGCCTGCAAGCGGGTGCAGAGCAACACCATCAACAGCGCCCCGCCCCCGACCAACGCCGACACCGGCAAGATTCGCCGCTGGCCAAAACGGTCCACCAGCCGCGACACCTGCGGCGCACAAAACGCCGTGGCCAGGGCAAATGTCGCCGCCACCGCCCCGGCCAACCCATAGCCGCCCTGCAACTGCGAGAGCATGGTGATCAGACCGATGCCGGTCATGGAAATCGGCATGCGCGCGATCATCCCGGCCAGCACGAAGGCGCGGCTGCCAGGGGCGTTGAACAGTTCGCGGTAGGGGTTCGCCATGGGGTCCGGCCTCGATAGGGGCCTGCAAAGTGCCACAACGGCGGATTGAGGGGGAAGCGGCAATTTGTTGCTTGAATGTGAAGGCCACAGACACCCTGCTCTCCCATCGAATGAACTCCAGGGCGTTCGGGCCAGTCAGTTGCATAGGAGCTCAACTCCCGGAGTTTCACGGTTATGCCTGATCATCATCCGGAACGACAAAGCCCCATCGACGCCCACGGCATCATCGGTGACATGCGCAGCGCCGCGCTGGTCAACGACAAGGGCAGCGTGGATTTTTTCTGCTGGCCGGAGTTCGACAGTCCGTCGATTTTCTGTTCGCTGCTGGACACCCCCGAGGCCGGTATTTTCCAGCTGTCCCCGGATTTGCCCGATGCGCGTCGCGAGCAGATTTACCTGCCAGAAACCAACGTGCTGCAAACCCGTTGGCTCAGTGACCGCGCTGTTGTTGAAATCACCGATCTGCTGCCCATCGGCGACACCGAAGATGATTTGCCGATGCTGATGCGTCGGGTGCGGGTGGTCAGTGGCCGGGCGACGTTTCGCCTGCGCTGCGCCGTACGCCATGACTACGCCCGCGCCAAGACCCTCGCACGACTGGACGGCAAGGACGTGATTTTCAGCGCCGCCGATCAACCGTCACTGCGGCTGTCCACGGACCAACCGCTCAGGATCGACGGCAACGTGGCGGTCACCGAATTCACCCTCGAACAGGATCAGGCCACCGGGTTTCTGCTCGGCGCCATCGACGATCCGCGCTTCAGGGAGGGCGCCGCCGATCTGTGTCTGGAGCGCACCCTGAAGTTCTGGCGCGACTGGATCAGGCAGTCCAGCTATCGCGGGCGCTGGCGGGAAATGGTCAATCGCTCGGCACTGGCGATGAAGCTGCTCACCTCGCGCAAACACGGCGCCATCCTCGCCGCCGCGACCTTCGGCCTGCCGGAAAGCGTTGGCGGCGAACGCAACTGGGACTATCGCTACACCTGGATCCGCGACGCCTCGTTCACCGTTTACGCCTTCATGCGCCTGGGTTTCGTCGACGAGGCCAACGCCTACATGCGCTGGTTGCGCGGGCGGGTCAGTGACTGTCGGGGCCACGCGATGAAACTCAATATCCTGTATGGCATCGACGGCCGTCAGGAACTGCCGGAAATCGAACTCACACACCTGTCCGGCCATGGTGGTGCAACTCCGGTGCGCATCGGCAATCTGGCGTATGCGCAGGTGCAACTGGATATCTTCGGCGAGCTGATGGACGCGGTGTACCTGGTCAACAAGTACGGCGAAGCCATTTCCCACGAAGGGTGGAAGCACACGGTAGAAGTGGTCGATCAGGTCTGCGAAACCTGGCAGCAGGGCGATGTCGGCATCTGGGAAATGCGCGGCGAGCAGCATCATTTCCTGCATTCGCGCCTGATGTGCTGGGTGGCGCTGGACCGGGCGATCCGCCTCGCCTCGAAACGCTCCCTGCCCGCCCCGTTCGCCCGTTGGGACCAGACGCGGCAGGCCATCTATTCCGATATCTGGGAAAATTTCTGGCACGAGGAACGCGGGCATTTCGTCCAGCACATCGGCAGCACCGCCCTCGATGGCTCGATGCTGCTGATGCCATTGGTGCGTTTCGTCAGCGCCAAGGACCCACGCTGGCTGGCCACCCTCGATGCCATCGAAAAGAACCTGGTGCGCGACGGCATGGTTTATCGCTATCACAATGACGACAACCCCATCGACGGCCTGCCCGGCACCGAAGGCGCGTTCGCCGCGTGCTCGTTCTGGTACGTCGAATGCCTGGCCCGGGCCGGCCGCGTGGAAAAGGCCCATCTGGAATTCGAACAGCTGCTGCGCTACGCCAACCCGCTGGGGTTATACGCGGAAGAATTCGACAGCCAGGCGCGGCACATGGGCAACACGCCGCAAGCGCTGACGCACCTGGCATTGATCAGCGCGGCGTGTTTTCTGGATCGGAAATTGAGTGGGGAGAAGAGTGTGTGGCAGCCTTGAACGGACTGACTACAGTGGCAACGCCAACATCCCGTTCAAGGCAGCACTGGATCTGTCCCGGCATTGACGGAAAACCGCTCACGATAGGCTTGTGGTGTCACGCCCATGGCGCGCAGAAAGCTGCGACGCAGGGTTTCCTCGCTGCCGAACCCGCATTGCACGGCAACCCGTTTGATCGGCACGCCGGTGTCGCTGAGCAGCCGTCGCGCGGTCTCGACGCGGATCTGCTCGATGGCCCGTGCCGGGGTCTGGCCGGTGTCGGCGCGGTAGTGGCGCACGAAGCTGCGCTCGCTCATGCCGGCCTGCTGGGCCAGGGTCGGAATGCCGAGGTCCTTGGTCAGGTTTTCGCTGATCCAGGCGTGAAGCTCGTCGAACCGGTTGCCTTCTTTTTGCAAGGACAGGGTCACGCTGAATTGCGACTGACCGCCGGGCCGCTTGAGGAACACCACCAGTTGCCGGGCAACTTCCAGGGCCATGCCACGGCCGAGGTCTTGCTCGACCATGGCCAGCGCCAGGTCGATGCCGGCGGTGACCCCGGCCGAGGTCCAGACCGGACCGTCGTTGATGAAAATCGGATTGGGTTCGACCTGCAATTGCGGATGCTGCTGCGCCAGCTGCTCGCAACGGGTCCAGTGCGTCACCACACGCCGCCCATCGAGCCAGCCACTGGCCGCGAGCAAAAACGCCCCGGTACATACGGATGAAACCCGCCGACACCCCGCTGCATGCTCGCGCACCCACGCCACCAGCGGCAGATCTTCAGCCGCCGCATAAACGCCCCAGCCGCCGGCGATGATCAAGGTGTCGCTGCCCTGCTCCGGCAACGGTTCGGCCAGCAAGGCCAACCCCGCCGACGACATCACCGCCCCGCCGCCGCTGGCGATCACCGTCGGCGCATAGGGCGGCGGCAAGCCTTGCTGACGGGCGATGTCGTTGGCCGAAGCGAAGACCTGCAACGGCCCGGTGACGTCCAGCAATTGCACGTTGGTGAAGGCGAGCACATGAATGGTCTTGGGCATGATTGGCGTAATTCGTGGGGTAATTGGCGTATGCGCCAAATCCTACGAGCCTACAGTGAAGCCGTCCACCCACTTCATGAGAAATACACCATGACCTTGCACATCGGTTTTCTGTTGTTTCCACAGGTTCAGCAACTCGACCTGACCGGCCCTTACGACGTGCTGGCCTCGCTGCCGGATGTGAAGGTGCATTTGATCTGGAAGGACCTGATGCCGATCACCGCCAGCACCGGTCTGATGTTGAAACCGACCGTCACCTTTGACGACTGCCCCGCGCTGGATGTGATCTGCATTCCGGGCGGCAGTGGCGTCGGGCCTTTGATGGAGGATGAGCAGACCCTGGATTTCATCAGGACCCAGGCTGCCAAAGCGCGGTATGTCACCTCGGTCTGCACCGGTTCGCTGGTGCTCGGTGCAGCGGGCCTGCTCAAGGGCAAGCGTGCAACCACCCACTGGGCCTATCACGAACTGTTGGCACCGCTGGGGGCGATTGCGGTGAAAGACCGGGTGGTGCGCGACGGCAATTTGCTGACCGGTGGTGGAATCACCGCCGGCATCGATTTCGCCCTGACCCTGGCGGCGGAGTTGTTCGATAAGGACACCGCCGAACTGGTGCAATTGCAGCTCGAATACGCCCCGGCGCCGCCGTTCGCCGCAGGTAGTCCGGAAACGGCGCCCGCCAGCGTATTGGAAGAAGCCCGCAAACGCGCTGCCGGTTCATTGAAGCTGCGCGCAGAAATCACCGAACGTGCTGCGGCGAAACTGGATCGACGCTGACAGAAATGGCTGCGGGAGCCGGGTCCCCGCAGCCAGTACATTTCTTGCGCCCATAAAAAAACCCGCCGAGGCGGGTTCTTCCAAGACCATTACGACTCCCTGTCGTCAGCATTCCATGCAGGCCGATCATCCGTGATCCTGAGCACTCCCTGTGCTTCAGTGGATGGGGCCAGAATACGCACGGGATCCAATCTGCGATAGAGGACATATCTACTAACACTTGTAGGACATTCGCTATAGTCGACCTTCCGAAATCCCTGAGATACGTCGGAAATCGAGCAAGGAGGCCGCGAGTGACGCAACCGGTGGCTGACTTGCAGCTATCCAGGTGCCATCACTCCACCTGGCGTTCGTGGGCCTTGCCGATAAGAAACTGCTCGATGTTGCTCATTTGCTCGTCCCAACCACGACTGTCCATGCGGAACGCCTTGAGTCGGCGAGTTTGGGGAATGTGGTCGAATCCCGACTCGGACACCTTCAGCAACGTGCCGTTTTCCATGTCTTCGAGCTCGAATTTCACCAGGGTGGTGGGCTCCTGGGAGTAATCGAAGCCCGGCTCCACGGCGTATGGATGCCAGCGAAACGAAAACAGCCGCTCCGGCTCGACCCGTTCGACCAACACATTCCACAACACATGTTCATAACCCGGGTACGTCACCTGCCCCTGGGTCCACTCGCCGGCGACAAAACGCCTTCCGTCCAGCCCCACGCCAAACCATTTCCCGAATTGCTCGGCATGGGCTATGACGCGCCAGACCTGTGAACGCGGCGCCTTGAGCAGGATCTTCCTTTCGATGCGATCTGATGCTGGGTTCATAAGTCACCTCCTGTACTGAACAACAGTAGGCCTGTAAGACCACTTGTCCAACCCTAAAGTTGTGTGGCGATCAACGTTGCCTGAAGTATTCGGCTGTATTCGTGGCGATAAGTTCTGCTTTGACGGTGGCGGTTGGCGTCAATCGAACCTGCTAACGTTGACCGCCACAACGCAGCATTGAGCCATGTCACCGGGAGGCACCATGAACAAACTGCAGGGCAGCTGCCTATGCAAAGCCATCCAATACGAAGTCGACAGCCTCGACATGCCCATCAGCCATTGTCACTGCCATACCTGCCGCAAGGCACACGCGGCAGCTTTTGCGTCGACTGCCGGAGTGATGCGCGAGCATTTTCGCTGGATCAAGGGCCAGGATCGGCTGAGCAGCCATGAGTCCTCGCCGGGCAAGTGGCGGCATTTCTGTTCAGTCTGCGGCTCGCATTTGATGGCGGAACGTTTGGTCCAGCCCCACGTGATCGTTCGTGTCGCGACACTGGATGACGATCCGGAAATGACGCCTCAGGCGCACATCTGGACGTCCCACGACGTGCCCTGGCTTGCCTGTGAGGCAGTGAAAAAACACCCTGAATGGCAGACGTAGAGGGCTGGAGATTGCACTGCGCTAAACTGCACCGCTCTTTTCCCTGTCATAGCGAGCTTCTGACATGCATCCACGCTTTCTTCTGGCGCTGGCACCCTTGATGTTGACCCCCATGGCCCATGCCGTGGACTGCGACAACGCCTCCGACCAGGCGACGATGAACCAGTGCGCGTCGCAACAGCACGCCGCGGCTGACAAGGAGCTGAATGCGCTCTACCAGCAAATCACCGCTCGACTGAAGGCCAATCCCGACAGCAAGAAACTGTTGGTGGGCGCACAGCGTTCGTGGATTGCGTTTAGGGATGCGGAGTGCAAGTTTGCGGTGTCAGGGGTGGAAGGCGGGAGTGTCTATCCGCTGGTCTACGGCAACTGCATCACGCAATTGACCAAGGCGCGGGTCGAGACGTTCAAGACGTATCTGAAGTGTCAGGAAGGGGATTTGGGGTGCCCGGTGCCGGGGATTTGATTCTGCCTATTTTGGCTGTGTTTGTGGGGGCCCCATCGCGAGCAAGCTCGCTCCCACAGGGTTCAGCGGCGTACACAAATGTGTGATCCACCGAAATCCTTGCAGGAGCTGACTTGCCAGCGAAGGCAGCTCAGGCGACGTGATTACCGCACAAACACCTGCGCCGTGGTAATCGCCATATCCCCGCCTGGCATCTTGATGCTGCCGATCTGCTTCAGGCTGTCGGCATCGAAGATCGCCACATCGTTGAAGGTCCCGGCCAGGTAGATCTTGCTCCCGTCCTTGTTGAAGGAAATGCAGTAGTAAGAGTGATCCAGCGTGGCGGACTGGAGCATTTTCTTCTCCTTGATGTCGTACTTGGCCAGGCGGTTAAGCACGCCAAACATCAGGTTCGGGTCCTTGGGTGAGCGCATGCCACTGAAGTAGATTTCCGTCAGGGGACCGAAGTCAGTGGTTTCGGTCTTGCCGGTTTTCAGGTCGATGCTGAACAGGCCATACAGGTATTCGGCAGTGGCCGGGTCCTGTTTCTTGTCCTTGAATTTCGCGGCGGTGTAGAGCAGCGAGAAGTCATGGCGATAGGTCTGCTGGTTCCACACGTAGAGCACGTCCGGGGCGCTGTAGTTCGGGCGCTTCCAGTGACGGCTCGGGATCAGCACGTCGAATTTGCCGGTCTGCACGTTGACCTTGTAGACATCCGCCCCCGCCACGTACAGCGTGCCGTCGTCACCGCTCTGCATGATGGTCAGCTGTCGCGGCGCCGGGAAGCTGCGCACCGGTTTGGCGTCCATGCCGGCGTCGGTCTTGTACACGTCGAGCCGCGGCTGCTGCACTTCGTAGCGGTCGTTGAGCATCAACGTCGGGTTGGCGACGGTGAACAGTTCCTTGCCGTCGTGGCTGAGGGTAAAGGCGAACATCGACCGCGCTTTCTCCCCCGGCTTCTGGGTGATGCTGGCATGGAACACCTGCTTGCAGCTGTCCAGTTCGACGCCGTAGACATCCGCATAGTGGTTGTTCAGCACATAGGCGGTCTTGCGGTCCGGCGACAGTTGCACGGTGCCGGGACCGAAGGCGTCGGGCATCTTGCAGGTCTTGTACAAGGTGTCCGTGGACAGGTCGATCACATGCAGGTTGTTCGGGTAATTGGTGGTCAACATGTATTCGTGACCGTCTTGCAATGCGGTGTTTTCATCGGCCAGAACACTGAGCGAACAGGTGCTCAGGAGGGCGAAAGCGGCCAGGCCGCAGGCTTTGATGCTGTGCATGCTGGAATCCTTCTTCTTATCTGATCACTTGTCTTTGGGGAAGACCGTGCCGAGGTTGCGCCAGTTTTCGTTGGACGCCTGGGCATCCTTGTTCCAGTCCGGATAGGTGCTCATCATGTCGGGCACCTGGGCCGGCCACCAGCACGGATCGGAGCAGCCATACAGGTCGGCTTCCATCGGCTGGCAAAGGGACGACACACCGCCAAACGCATCGATTTCCCAACCCGGGTCGGTGGTCGAGGCGCAGCCCGCCACGGAGCTCATCGCCACCACTTCTTCGATGCGGTTTTCGTCCGCGGCCTGATCCAGCTTCAACGCTTTGTTATTGATTGCCTTGAGATGTTTCATATCAGTGAGCCTTGCGCGGAGTGATGTAGCTGCTGATGAACGCAGGGTTATGAGCCATGATCCGGGTGTAGACCTCGATGCCGAAGTCGACCCAGTCACGCATCAGTTCGCAGTAGTGATAGGTCGGATGGGTCGGGTCGCCGTAGCGGGCGTAGCTTTCGTGGTAGCAGCCACCAGAGCACAGATTACGGATCTGGCAGTCTTCGCAGCCGGTGTTCGTACGGTCGAGGCGCTGGGACAGGAAGTCGTTCAGCTCGACCTGTTTCACGCCGCTGTGTACGTTGCCGAAGGTCGGCAGGCTCGAACCGGTAAAGCGGTGGCACAGGTTCAACTCACCCTTGTGATCGACCGCCAGCATCTTCAGGCCCGCACCGCAGGGCAGGGCTTTTTTGTGGCCCTCGTGGATGTCGGTGATCAACTGATGCAAATTGGAGAAGCCAATGTTGCGGTGCTCCAGCGCCGCTTCCAGGTAACGTCGACCGAGCTTCTTCATGTTGGCGAAGACTTCGATCAGTTCGTCGCTGGTCAGGTTGAACGTGCTGATGTCGCCTGAGGTGACGGGGGCGAAACCGACTTCGGCAAAACCCAGTTCGTTGAACAGGTGGTCCCAGATGGTTTCGACATCGGTGACGCCAGTGGTCAGGGTCACCCGCGCCCCGACCGGACGGCTGTTGTAGCGCGACAGCAGCATTTCGGCCTTGCGCCGCACCACGTCGTAGGTGCCCTGCCCGCCCACGGTGATGCGGTTGCGGTCGTGCACGGTTTTCGGCCCGTCGATACTCACCGAGAGTCCGAAACGGTGGGCGTTGAGGTAGTCCACGGTTTCTTCGGTGAGCAGCGTGGCGTTGGTGGTCATCACGAACTCGACGAACTTGCCGGCCTCGCGAAAACGCTTTTCACAGTAATCGACCATGTACTCGATCAGCTTGCGATTGCTCAGCGGCTCTCCGCCGAAGAACACCACGGTGAAACGTTCTTCATCCGGGGATTCGCGCAGCAGCATCTCCACCGAAGCAATGGCGGTCTCAACGTCCATTTTCTTGCCGGCCGAGGGCTTGTCCAGGTCTTCCTTGTAGCAGTAGGTGCAGCTCAGGTTGCAGCCGGTGTTGACGTTGAGCACCACGGTGTTGATCGCCGTGCGCTCGACCCGTTTGGTGGCGATGTCCGGGGTCAGCGGCGAGCCGTCGCTGACCAGTTCCAGGGCCATCAGCTCGCGCAGGGTTTCGGTGACTTCTTCACCGTTGAAACGCGTAGCCAGCCGCTCGATCAGGTCGTCCGACGAGCAGCCGGGGCCGCGCAAGGTATCGATGATGGTGCCCGTCAGTTCATCGCTGGCGAACAGCGAGCTGCTGGGGATGTGGAACAGCATGCGGTCGGCATCAACGTGCACTTCGTGCAAGTTGCGTTCGACCAGATTCAAGATAGCGCCCATGGCAAACCTCCTGTGCAAGCCCCGTTCTGCGGGGCTTGCGGTCATTCCGAAAAGTGTCTGAAGCCTTTGCTGTCAGTGCAGCTCACGTTTCAACATCACGGAATGGGTGGGTTGTTCCAGCGTTGCACGGTCACGATCATGTGGCCTTCGCCGGTCAGGGATTTCCCTGCGTCGTCGACGGCGGCGATCACCTTGAGGTTGCCGGCATTGTTGGTGGACATTTTGCGCGCCGGGTTCGGTCCGGCATCGCCCGGTGTGAACACGCCCGCGTCGGCCTGCATGGTGCCGGCGAACTTGACGTCTTCGTCTTCCCTGGCGCGGTCGTCGAAGGCCTCGACCTTCCACTGCGCCGGGAACACGCCGATCCGATACGGCTTGCCATCGGCGCCCTTGCCCCAGGCTTCGGCGTCGAATCGGCCCTGGACTTTCGGCGTCGAACCGCCGCCCTCGCCGATCCGCGCCACCGAGAACTCAGGCACGACTTTGACTTCGGCGATCTGGTTGTACACCGACAAGCTCGGGCCTTTCAACGTACCGACGGTGACCACGCGCAGACCCGGCTGGGCATTGGCGGCGGCCTTGAGTTTGACCTTGATCCGCTGCGGGCTCTGCTCGATGACTTCGAGCACTTCCACGCCTTTGCCGAAATTCGGCTTGCCACTCAGACCGCTGCCGACCAGGGTGACTTCGCTTTCGCTGCCGGCCTTCAGATAACCCGGCTGCACCGCCAGCAAACGGGCGGAACCCTGTTTGGCGGCGACGAAGTCCAGGCCACGCTCATCGTGCTCGGCCTCGAACATCCGGCCCTGCATCGCATTGCCTTGGGCGGCGAACACCTGGCGCATGGTCACGCCGTCGATGGTCACGTTGCCGCGCCATTCGTAGCCGGTGTAGAGAATCGCGCTGCCGTCGCCGTTGAACGGGGTGCCGTCGGCGTATTGGCCTTTGACGCTGACCTTGAAGGTGTCGCTGCCGTCGGCGCTGACGCTCATCACACCCGCCAGTTCACCCTTGCCCGGAAAATGACCGCTGAAGCTCCAGTCGCCCACCAGTGCATCGGACTTCGGCGCCACGCTCTGCCATTTCTTCCAGGCCGGGTTGTCCAGCGGATAGCGCTTGGCCAACAGCGGCACCATGTCTTTGCGAGCGATATCGAACCAGTCGCGATCGCGGGCCAGGGCCTGGTATTCCAGGGACGGCCACTGGCCGAGGTGGAAGTTCACCAGACGCTCCCATTCCTGGGCCGGACGTCGTTGCAGGGCGACCCGCGCACCGGAGTGGCAGCGACCGCACATCTGGCTGGTCTGCTCGTCGAACTTCTCGGCGGTGTTGAGCCGGCGTTCCAGTGCATAACGCACGCCGTCGGTCTCGCTCGGTGCCAGGCCCTGGGTGTCGGCCAGGTACTTGACCAGCGTGCGGCGATCTTCATCGCTGATCTGCAAACCGTGCATGGTCTGCATCCGGGCGATGCTCATCAACCAGCCCTCCGGCGTCTTGCGCTGGTGGCTGATGCGACTCAGCGCGTTATCGGCTTCTGGGGTGTGACAGCCCTGACAGGTTTCCTTGAGGACGGTCTGGGCATCTCGGGCTGCCAGGCTGTGCGGCGAATGCAGGGCCACGCAAGCGGCCACGGCCAGCAGGCTGGCGCTCATGCCTGATCGGATTCTTCTCTTCATCAACGTCGAACCTCGCACGGTGCTTTATTATTGTTGTGGCTTATCGTTTTTATGGTTTCTGCCGTCGGCGGCGCACCGCAGACGGAGGCAAGAGAAACGTCTGCAATGAGCAATACACGGAGCGTGCCAGCTTCCCGATAATCTTTTTAATCAACTAGTTACGGGTTATTCCCCGCATTGCGCCGGCATTTGCACCAAGCCCCGGCGTCCAGTTTCGCGACAGCTGTTGCAATCTGAGACAAGCATAGATGCCCATGGCGGCAACCACCTCTCGACACACCTCCCGACATATTCAGTAACGTCTATCGAAGCGCAATCGCTCAAGCCTGGCTTCAACTCGTCGATAAACGACTTACGACCAATGATCAGGGAATGACGACGTGGCAATCTCTTTAAACTCTGTCTTTATCCAGCCATCAGCCGCTGAGCTGAGCAAAACTGCCCAACCATTGACAAAGACATCGCTCAGCGAAGACCTCCAAAAGACGGCGGTCAACCTCAATCCGGCGGCTGTTTACCATCCCAGCGATGACGCCCAGACAATCAGCCCGACCATGGAAGTCATCGAGACCTGGATCGGCCGTTCCCAGGCAGCTGACTTCCCGCAAATTGCCGAACAGCACAAAAATGCGCACGAATCGCTGAAACTGGCGTTCGAAGACTTCAAGTCGGCCTTGAGTTACGCTTTTCCGGATCTTGCCAACAAGAAATTCGGCTTTACCGTTGAAGCCGATGGCAACCTCAAAGTGCTGAACCCCGCCAACGAGCTGAGTGCTTCAGACATGGATCAACTGAACTCACTGCTCAATGCCTCAAGCTCACTGAAAATGGCGGCGAACGGCTACCGGGACACGTCCATCGAGTTGGTCGCGGCCGATGCAGGCTGGGGAGGCAGCCATTTGGGCAAGTACAACCTGACCAAAGACAACTTCGCCAACACTATTGATATGGCGGCCCTGTTTCTGCCAAAGGGCAACGCGCCAAGCGCTGAAGCCATCGACGGCTATTTCTCACACCAGTTATGGCGTAAAGGTGAACTGGGGACGCCGCAGACGGATGCCGCAATCGTGGCTGCACGCGATGCCAAAAGAATCAATGAGAAGGTCTGATTCCCAATAGCCCTCCCCGGACACGCCCTGGCCTCATCGCTGGCCGGGGCTGACCAATCCGTCGCTTGCGTCTCAGCCGACGTCGCGATTTGCGACAATTCCCCCGCTGCCGCCCGTCCCGGGCTTTATCCAACTCCCGCCAACAGTGGGCCATAAGGCCTTCCCGGGCAGTTGGCACAGCCATTGCGAAAGTCTCGTTCTCACGAACAACAAGAGGCTTTGCCATGTCCCTCCCGAATCTACTCCCCGCCACTTCGGCCTTCATCCAGCGCGCACCGCGCATGTTGATCGGCGGAGATTGGGTCGAGGCCGCCGACGGCCAGACCATGCCCCTGCACAACCCGGCCACTGGCGAAGTGCTTTGTGTGGTGCCACGGGCCACGCCGGAAGATGTCGACCGCGCCGTGCTCGCCGCGCGTCACGCGTTCGATGACTCGGCCTGGAGCCGTACCCGCCCCCGGGAGCGGCAGAACCTGTTGTGGAAACTCGCCGACCTGATGCAGCGCGACGCCGAGCTGCTGGCGCAGCTGGAGTGCCTGAACAATGGCAAAAGCGCTGCCGTCGCACAGGTGATGGACGTGCAGTTGGCCATCGACTTCCTGCGCTACATGGCCGGTTGGGCGACCAAGATCGAAGGCTCCAGCGTCGAGGTGTCGTTGCCGCTGATGCCCAACGATCAGTTCCACAGTTTTATCCGTCGCGAAGCGGTGGGTGTGGTCGGTGCCATCGTTGCCTGGAACTTCCCGTTGCTGCTGGCCTGCTGGAAGCTCGGCCCGGCCCTGGCCACCGGTTGCACCGTGGTGCTCAAGCCTGCCGATGAAACGCCACTGACCGCATTGAAGCTGGCGGAGCTGGTACTGGAAGCCGGTTATCCCGAAGGCGTGTTCAATGTGGTCACCGGCACGGGCATCACCGCCGGCTCCGCACTGACCCACAACCCGCTGGTGGATAAGCTGACCTTTACCGGCTCCACCGCCGTGGGCCAGCAGATCGGCAAGATTGCCATGGACTCGATGACCCGGGTCACCCTCGAATTGGGCGGCAAGTCGCCAACCATCGTCATGGCCGATGCCGACCTGCCAAGCGCCGCCGCCGGCGCCGCCAGCGCGATTTTCTTCAATCAGGGCCAGGTGTGCTGCGCAGGGTCTCGCCTGTATGTGCAGCGCAAGCATTTCGACAATGTGGTGGCGGACATCGCCGGCATCGCCAATGCCATGAAACTCGGCAACGGCCTGGACCCGAGCGTCGACATGGGGCCGCTGATCTCTGCGCGTCAACAGGCGCGGGTGTATGGCTATATCGAAAAAGGCCGGGAAAGCGGTGCGACCATTGCCTGCGGCGGCGAGCAATTCGGGCCGGGGTTTTTCGTCAAGCCAACGGTGATCGTCGACGTCGATCAGAAGCACTCACTGGTGCAGGAAGAAATCTTCGGCCCGGTGCTGGTGGCGATTCCGTTCGATGACGAAGCCGATGTGCTGCGCATGGCCAACGACAGCCCTTACGGCTTGGGCGCGAGTATCTGGTCGAATGACCTGGCGGCGGTGCACCGGATGATTCCGCGGATCAAGTCCGGTTCTGTGTGGGTCAACTGCCATAGCGCGCTGGACCCGGCGTTGCCGTTCGGCGGTTACAAAATGTCAGGGGTCGGGCGCGAGATGGGTTATGCGGCGATCGAGCATTACACGGAGTTGAAGTCGGTGTTGATCAAGCTGTAACAGCGTGGCCCTTTCGGCCGCCATCGCGGGCAAGCCCGCTCCCACAGGTTTTGTGGCGTTGCTGAATTCTTCGGCATCTCACAAATCACTGTGGGAGCGGGCTGCCCGCGATGGGGCCGGTCCAGACAGCACAAATCTCAGGGTTTGAAGCCTTGAGCCAATAACCAACTGCGAACCATCCTCCCCTGCTCCACCGTCAGCCCGGCCAGCGCCTGCTCGGCCGGCTCGGTGCGCAACCGCCGTATCAATGGTGCCAGCTCAATCCCCTGTACATGCCAGATTCCCAACGGCTGATCCGCCGTGATCACCACTTCGGCCTCATCGACAAACCCGTCGCGCAACACCGGCGCCCGCTCGATCCGCAGCGCACTGAAATCCGCCTCGGCATGGGCGATCTCGGCATCCGGCCACTGTCGACGCGCCTCCCAGAACGGCTGGCTCAACCAGCGCTGCTCATCGGCATAGAAATCCCGACCGATCCGTGCGAAACGCAAAAACAGCTGTTCCACTCGTTGCTGGTGAAAACGCCGGGCCAGCGCAGCCCGTTCGGGTTTGCACAACAGGGTGTTGATCACCGTCGGCGCTTGCAATGCCGACGACAGCGATTGAAAGATGCCATTGCCCGACAGCGGATCCACCGCCATCGCCGCATCGCCGACCCGTATCCAGTGATCGCCACACACCTGCGGGCTCAGGATGGCTGTGCTGCTGCGGGCGTGCAGGTTCAGATCAGCCTCCGCTTCGCCGGCAAAAAATGCCCGAGCCACGGCCGAATCCCGACGCCGCTGGCGACAGTACGCCAGCAACTGCGCCTTGCCCGGCAACCCGGCGCTGGCCACGTCCACCGTCCATTGCCAGTAGCACTGGCCGTCGGCCCGCCGCGCCATCCACGCCCAGCCGTCCTCAAGGCTTTCCACGGCGCTGGCGGTGTCGCCCGGGGTGCCTTGCCAGCGATTGAGCAGGCTGACCGTCTCCGGCCCGCGCAGGCCCTTGCCGAGCGCCGGTGCCTGACGCCCACGGGCTTCGACCAGAAAGTCTGCGCTCAGGCTTTCGCGGCCTTCGATGTCGATGCGATGCCCATCGGGGAATGACTGCACGCCCAGCACCCGGCCTTCGATCAACAGCACGCCAGCCGCGCGCAAGTCTTGGCGCAGGCCGCGATCGAAGGTCGGGCGATCCAGCAGGAATTCGATGTTTTGTGCGTGTTGCTGGCCGTTCCAGTTGACCTGCCGTTGAGAAGGCAGCGCCGCTTCCTCCAAAGCGTGATGCAGTCCCGCACCGCGCAGGGCCTCCAGCACCCGCACGGATACGCCCTCCAGCGCGGCAAACCGGCGCCACTCGCTGACCAGCGTGACGGCATAGCCGAGGCGCCGCAGCCCCAGTGCCACCGCCGCACCGGCCGGGCCCGCGCCTAAGACCACAATCGCGGTCATGGCCCGAGGCGCCGTTCAGGCCCGCGATAGCGAGCGTTGCGTTGCAGGTAGTCGATCACCTGTTCATTGCTCGCCTCGGGGTGGGCCACCAGGAACGCAGCGATATGCCCGCTCAACGCCGCGCAACCGAGACTGGCGCCCGACTGCCCCGGATAAGTGCCGTGCACGCAGGCGGCAAAGTCTGCCTGGGTGGTGTTGAGCCACGACCATTCGAGTTCGGCGCAGCGCGCATCGCCGGTCACGCGCAGCACTTGTGGATAATTCGCCGGAAACACGCCCTCGCCCTGGGCCGGACTGGACGCGCAAAGCAATACGCCCTTCGCCACCGCCGCCGCGCACGCGCCACGTAACAGACTGCGATCCTGACGCAGGCCGAGACTCAAATTGATCAGCCGCACATCCCGGGCCACCAGCCAGTCGATCGCCGTGGCAATTTGTAAGGCACTGGTCACCCCACGCTGATCGAACACCTGGGCCACGCAGAACAATGCCGATGGCGCACGGCGGCCGATGGCTTCGATGACCGCGCTGCCGTGGCCCAAGGGATCGCCGTGCAAATCGCTCTCGGTGAGTCCGTCCTCCACCAGCGCAAAGCGCCGCCCGGCGATAACTTGCACCTGCTGCGCCGCCGAGTGACCGCTGTCCACCACGCCAATACGCAACTCAGGCTTCATGCAGCACCGCTTTGGAAATTAATACGCCGTCGAGCAATTCAAAGCGCAGATCGGCATCGGCCAGGGTGGAAGGACGATGGCTGATCAGTATCCGTGTGCGCCCGGCGAACAGGCGGTCGATAGCCTCGATCACTTCGCGCTCGGTGGCTTCGTCCACCGCCGAGGTGGCTTCGTCGAGCACCAGGATCAGAGGGTCCTGCAACAGCGCACGGGCAATGGCGATGCGTTGTTTTTGCCCACCGGACAACTGCTGCCCGCGCTCACCCAGCGGGCTGTCGAGGCCTTCGGGCAAGGAGGCGATCAGGCTATCGAGTTGTGCCAGGCGTGCCACTTCGGCAATCGCTTCGCGGCTGGCATTCGGCACCGCATAGGCCAGGTTGTCGGCCAGGCTGCCGCGAAACAGCACGATGTCCTGACTGACCACGGCGATACGCCGACGCAGCTGGAACAGATCCAGTTCTCGCAGGTCCACTTCGCCGAGCAACACCCGACCGGATTGCGGGTCATGGTGGCGTTGCAGCAGGTCGATCAAGGTCGATTTGCCAACGCCGGAGCCGCCGCTCAAGGCGACTTTCAAACCGTAGGGTATGGATGCCTGGATGCCGCGCAGGGTGGTCGATCGACCCGGATGGCTGAAGTGCACGTCATCGAAACGCAGATCGCCAGAGGCCGGCAGCGGCTGTGGCGTCGCGGGTGTCAGGACGGTCGGCTGTTCGCCGCGCAGTTCCATCACGCGCCCGAGGCTGACGGTCATTCGCTGAATAGCGACATAGAGCCCGAGCAGGCTCTGCACCGGTCCGACGGCCATGCCCAGGTAGGTCGAAAACGCGATCAGCGCGCCCAGTTGCCAAGTGCCCTGCACCACCCAGTATCCGCCGATCAGAAAGGCGCAGGCGCGGGACAGGGACGTCAGCGTGCCCGGTACGGCCTGGGTGAAAAACTCGGTGACTTGCAGGCGCAGCAACTGGCTCATGTAGCCCTGGCCCAGGTTTTCCAGGCGCCGCGCTTCGCGCTGCTGCTGACCGGCGGACTGGATGAATTTCATCACCGGCAGCGTTTCGACCATGAACGAGGACATGTCTGCCGAACGCTCGCGCAACTGCCGCACATCGCGCTCGACCTTGCGTCGCATCCAGCGCAGCCAGAGCACGTCCAGGGGAATCAGCACCAGCGCCAGCAGCGACAGTTTCCACGACAGGGTCAGCAGCATCGCCAGCGCCACCACCAGGCCAATCACGCTGGACACCGCCGAGAACAGCGAGTCCACGGCAAAACGCTGGATCTCCGCCACGTCGCCGTCGAGGCGCGACATCAGGTCACCGATGCGCCGCTGGCCGTAGAAGCTGGGTGACAGGGTCTGCAAATGCCGATAGAGGTCATCACGCAGTGCAAACAGCATGCGCCCGGACAGCCGCGTGTGCAGATAACGGTTGATCCCGGACAACGCCGTGCCGAGCAAGCCGGCGACGATCATCAGCCCGGCGATCAGCACCAGCATCGGGAAATTGCGCGCGAGCAACCCGTCGTCGATCAACAGCTTGGTCAGCCACGGTTGCACCAGCACCAACGCCGAAGCACAGACCGACAAGCCGAGCAGCCCGGCGATCGCCAGCCGATGGGGCCGCACGAAACTGTAGAGCCAGCGCAGCGCTGATTGCAGAGCTTCGGGGTTCTGGCTGTCGATCAGCCGAACGATCAGGCGCTGCATCACGAGCGCAACTGTTTGAGCTTGCGATACAGGGTCGCGCGGCTGATGCCCAAGGCGTCGGCGGCGGCCGAGACGTTGCCCTGATGGCTATCCAGGGACTGGCGAATCATCTCCAGTTCGTTTTCGCGAATACTCCCGGACTGCGGTCGTTCGCTGGCGCTCAGGTCGTCAAGCATGCTGTCGGGCAAGTGATCGAGGGTCAGCACGGTTTCCCCTGGCTCACGCATGGCCAATGCAGTACGCAGGACCATCTCCAGTTGGCGGATGTTGCCCGGCCAGTGGTAACCGCCGAGCAAACGACTCAAGTCGTCATGCAGCACCACCGTGGGCGCATCGAGTCTGGCCAGCAAACGGCTGACCAGCGCGCTGAAGTCATCGCGCTCGCGCAGGGCCGGGAGCATCACGCTGATGCCGTTGACCCGGTAGAACAGGTCTTCGCGAAAATGTTGTTCTTCCACCAGACGCTTGAGGTCGCGGTGGGTGGCGCAGATCAATGCGATGTCGATGTCCTGTTCTTCGCCAGCGCCCAACGGGGCGACCTTGCGATCCTGCAACACGCGCAACAAACGCGCTTGCAGTGCCAGCGGCATGTCACCGATTTCGTCGAGGAACAGCGTGCCGCCATGGGCCTGTTGCAAACGACCGATCATGCCACCGCGCCGCGAACCGGTGAACGCGCCTTCGCGGTAGCCGAACAGTTCGGACTCGATCAGACCTTCAGGAATGGCCGCGCAGTTTACCGCCACGAAGGGCTTTTCGGCGCGACTGCCAGCCATGTGCAGGGCGCGGGCGATGACTTCTTTACCGGTGCCGGTTTCGCCCAACAGCAACACCGGCAGTTCGTTGGCCAGGCCTTGGCGGGCCATGCGCAACGCGCGGGCGTAACGCACGTTGTTGCCGGCCAGCGATTCGAGGTCCGGCTGGGTCTTGGCGGGTTTTGCGACGCTGCGCGGCGGGGTGCTGACGTTGATCGAACGCTGCGGCGCACGCAGGGTTTTGTAGAAGAACTCGCCTTTGGCGGTCTGCAGGCTGCCAACGCCACCCTGATGCAGCCGCGCCAACAGTTGCAGGCCATCGACGCCGAGAAACTCTTCGCACCGTCGACCAACCAGCGCCGAGCGCTCGGCATGCAGCAACTGACAGGCCTGGGCACTGACCGCGAGGATCTGCCCGCCGAGGCTGACGGCCAACAAACCCTGCCAGGGAGATTCGAGGTACTGCCGACGGCTGTGGAAGGCCAGGACGATTTCGTCCGGATAGCTGGCGTTGAACACCCGGCTTTCGATCTGGCTGACGGCCATGGCCAGCAACGCGGTGCTGTCGTGGGCGCGGCCCAGTGGCCCTTCGCGGGTCAGGTCGAGGACGCCGAGAATGTCGCCCTGGGGGCAATGGATCGGCACCGAGGTGCAAGAGAAATCACTGAGGCGATCCAGGTAATGTTCGCCGCAATCGATCAGGGTCGGCCGGGCTTCCACCAGCGCCGTACCGAGGGCATTGGTACCGCGTACGGCTTCGCTCCAGCAGGCACCGAGGGTGATGTCTTGCAGACCGCTGCCCTTGAGACGGTCGGCGCGTCCTTCGACCGCGAGAATGGTCGCCTCGGAGTTGGCGAGAATGATCAGCCCTTCCTTGCCCTGGCGTTCGGCCAGGTAATCGATCGCCGGCAGTGCCGCATCGATCAGCAGCCGGTTGCTTGCCAGCAGAACATCCAGGCTGGCCGTCGATTCCAGCGCCAGTTCATGCTTGGCGTTGAAATGCACGCCATGGCTGAGGCTGCGCCGCCACGAGGCATCGATTTCGGCGCGCAGGACGCCGTCCGGCACTTCGCCTTCCAGATGCAGCTTTTCCCGGGCCAGCCGGGCTTCGCGGTGCAATTTGGGGGAGTTTGTTTTTATGAGTGTCATCAAGCGCTCCGGGTCGGTCCGCCCTGCGCCTTGGTACAACGGCGCCCTGCCGCAATCTTTACGTTAACGTAAGGGCTATGGCAAGTGCCGTAGGGCGTTTGTGTTTCGACAGGTGGATCGCGATGGCTTTCAGACGTGAGGATCGCCCGGCGGTTTGCTCGGCGCGGCGTATTGCGGCTTCAAGTGACCGCCCTGATCAAGTAGCCAGGCGTCCATGATCTGCCGCACCACGGGACCGGCGACGCGGCCACCGGCCTCGCCGTTTTCGATCATCACCGAAATGACAATCTTGGGGTGTTCCGCCGGTGCGAAACCGACGAACAAGGCGTTGTCGCGGTTGCGTTCCAGGGTCTTCGCGCGGTTGTAACGCTCACCCTGCTTGATTGCCACCACTTGCGCGGTGCCGCTCTTGCCGGCGATGCGGTACTGCACCCCCACTGCGGCTGCCCGGGCAATGCCTCGGGCATCGTGCATGACCATCTGCATGCCATGGTTGACCTGCTCCCAGTCACGGGGATCCTTGAGCAGGATATTCGGCATCGGGTGCTCATCCACCGGTGCGACACCGTCCACAGTCCGGGCCAGGTGCGGGCGGTTCCACACCCCTTTGTTGGCGATCAGCGCGGTGGCCTGGGCCAGTTGCAGCGGCGTGACTTGCATGTAGCCCTGGCCAATGCCGAGGATCACCGTCTCACCCGGGAACCAAGGCTGGCGCCGCGTGGCGCGCTTCCAGGCCTGGGACGGCATCAATCCGGGAGACTCTTCGTACATGTCCAGCGAGACCTTTTCACCGAGACCGAACATCGCCATATAGTCGTGCAGGCGATCGATGCCCAGCTTGTGGGCCAGATCGTAGAAATAGGTATCGTTGGAACGCATGATCGCCGCGTCCATGTCCACCCATCCGTCACCGCTGTGGTTCCAGTTGCGGTATTTGTGATCGAAGTCCGGCAGTTGGTAGTAGCCCGGATCGAAGACTCGGGTCTGCGGCGTGACCACGCCCGCATCGAGGCCTGCGATCGCGACTTCCGGCTTGATAGTCGAGCCCGGCGCATAGAGGCCGCGCAGCACGCGGTTGAACAGCGGCCGGTCGATAGAATCGTGCAGCGCCGCGTACTCCTTGAGGCTGATGCCGGTGACGAACAGATTCGGGTCGAAGCTGGGCTTGCTGACCATGGCCAGCACTTCACCCGTCGACGGATCAAGCGCAACCACCGAACCACGGCGGTCACCCAAGGCTTGCTCGGCGGCTTCCTGAAGTTTGACATCTAGACTCAGGACGATGTTTTTACCCGGAACCGGGTCGGTGTGCTTGAGCACTCGCAACACGCGCCCTTGAGCGTTGGTTTCAACTTCTTCGTAACCGACATGGCCATGCAGTTCCGACTCGTAGAATTTTTCAACCCCGGTTTTGCCGATGGATTGAGTGCCACGGTATTCGACCGAGTCCAGGGCCTTGGATTCTTTCTCGTTGATACGACCGACGTAGCCGATTGAATGAGCGAAGTGTTCAGCGAATGGATAGTGGCGTACGAACTGCGGTTCGACATCGATGCCAGGCAAGCGGAATTCGTTGACCGCGAGCACCGCAATCTGTTCTTCGCTGAGCTCATAGAACAGCGTGACCGGTACGAACGGATGCCGTGCCTGCTTCATCGCTTTGTCGAACAGCGCGCGGTCTTCGGCAGGCAAGTGCAGCAGGTTGATCACTTCGTCCAGTTCTTGCTTGACGTCCGAAGCGCGCTCGCGGGTGATGGTCAGGTTGTAACTGGGCCGGTTGTCCGCCAGAACCACGCCATTGCGGTCATAGATCAACCCGCGAGTCGGGGTGATCGGCAGGACGTGGACACGGTTGTTTTCAGAGATCGTGGAGTGATAGTCGAATTCGACCACTTGCAGGACATACATGCGCACCACCAGCGCGCAGGTAATGGCGACGACAAACAAGGCGCAGGCGATCAGCCTTTTGTTGACCAGGCGCGTCTCATTTTCGTGGTCCTTGATCGGTATCGGTTCGGGCATTTCTGGACCAACTCTTTGAAGAGGAAGTGCCGATCCGTGGGCTTGAAATCAGTCCGTTAAAAAACGAGCTGCACCATAACAAAAACTGCCCGGTCACTTTAGTGCGATTTCCTCTAAGGGCAGTCGTCGAGCGTCGCAAAGTGATCTCGGTTGCCGCTGACTCGTGCGTCCTAATCAAGACAGATATTCCCATTCGTGCATTTTTCTTGCTGATTAGCCCGTGAATACTGGGTGCATGTCATTCCGTTCTGTTTTTTGGGAGTTTATACATGCATCCACGATTTCAACGATTGCTTGGGCCGAATGGGTTTTCCATCGGACTGGAACTGCCACTCGACAATGATTGGTCCAGCGGCGGTCAACGTCTGCGGATGGCCGAAGGTCGACCTTTTGGCGTACCGGACCTGAGGCAGCACGCGGCCATGGCGCGCCTGGCCGACAAGTCGGGTTTTCGTGCCCTTTGGGTTCGTGATGTGCCGATTTATGACCCGCATTTCGGTGATGCGGCACAGGTTTTCGAAACCTTTTCCTATCTCGGGTACCTGGCCGGCATTACCGAAAACATCATGTTGGGTACGGCGGCGGTTGTACTGCCGCTGCGTCAGCCTTGGCTGACGTTGAAATCGGCTAACAGTGTCGATGAGTTGAGTCACGGGCGCCTGCTGCTGGGCGTGGCCAGTGGTGACCGCCCGATGGAGTATCCGTTGTTTGGCGTGGATTACGATCGGCGCGGTGAAATCTTCCGCGATACCGTTGAATTGCTGCGCAGCCAAGGGGAAGGTCATTTACCCGAGGGGGCTCGCTTGCTTCCCGAGCGAGGTGAGTCAGCACCGTTGCTCGTTGCGGGTCTTGGCCAACAATCTCCAGCGTGGATTGGTCAACACATGGACGGTTGGCTCGCCTATCCAGGCACGCCAGACGAACATCGTCGCAGAGTCGGGTTGTGGCGCGAGGTTGGCGGCAACAAACTTTATGTCAGCTTCATTCACCTGGATCTCGCAGACAACCCCCACGCCCCCATGCGACGAGTACGGTTCGGCGGCACTTGTGGACGGTTGGCGTTGATTGATGAACTTCAGGCATTGCGCGAAGCGGGAGTACAGCATGTTGGCCTGCACCTACGGCGCAGTGAACGACCCATCGCACAGATTATTGAAGAGATTGCAGAGTACGTGTTGCCAAAGTTTCATTAGCGCTTCGGGATGAAAAAGGGATAGCCATCAGACTGTCCCTTTTTTACGGCACTTTCCTGCGGACAAAAACAAAACCCCTACCTGCATACGCAGATAGGGGTTTCGGAATTTAATCTTGACGATGACCTACTCTCACATGGGGAAACCCCACACTACCATCGGCGATGCATCGTTTCACTGCTGAGTTCGGGATGGGATCAGGTGGTTCCAATGCTCTATGGTCGTCAAGAAATTCGGGTACCGAATCGTCTTTCGACGCTTCAGCAAATTGGGTATGCGATAGTTTGTGCGGCTTTTGTGAATGGTTGCGAACTTTCGGTTCATTGCGTCTTCACACACCGCAATCTGGTGCCTTTTCAGGTCAGCAAATTGCTTGGGTGTTATATGGTCAAGCCTCACGGGCAATTAGTATTGGTTAGCTCAACGCCTCACAGCGCTTACACACCCAACCTATCAACGTCGTAGTCTTCGACGGCCCTTCAGGGGACTCAAGGTCCCAGTGAGATCTCATCTTGAGGCTAGTTTCCCGCTTAGATGCTTTCAGCGGTTATCTATTCCGAACATAGCTACCCGGCAATGCCACTGGCGTGACAACCGGAACACCAGAGGTTCGTCCACTCCGGTCCTCTCGTACTAGGAGCAGCCCCTCTCAAATCTCAAACGTCCACGGCAGATAGGGACCGAACTGTCTCACGACGTTCTAAACCCAGCTCGCGTACCACTTTAAATGGCGAACAGCCATACCCTTGGGACCGGCTTCAGCCCCAGGATGTGATGAGCCGACATCGAGGTGCCAAACACCGCCGTCGATATGAACTCTTGGGCGGTATCAGCCTGTTATCCCCGGAGTACCTTTTATCCGTTGAGCGATGGCCCTTCCATACAGAACCACCGGATCACTAAGACCTACTTTCGTACCTGCTCGACGTGTCTGTCTCGCAGTCAAGCGCGCTTTTGCCTTTATACTCTACGACCGATTTCCGACCGGTCTGAGCGCACCTTCGTACTCCTCCGTTACTCTTTAGGAGGAGACCGCCCCAGTCAAACTACCCACCATACACTGTCCTCGATCCGGATAACGGACCTGAGTTAGAACCTCAAAGTTGCCAGGGTGGTATTTCAAGGATGGCTCCACGCGAACTGGCGTCCACGCTTCAAAGCCTCCCACCTATCCTACACAAGCAAATTCAAAGTCCAGTGCAAAGCTATAGTAAAGGTTCACGGGGTCTTTCCGTCTAGCCGCGGATACACTGCATCTTCACAGCGATTTCAATTTCACTGAGTCTCGGGTGGAGACAGCGCCGCCATCGTTACGCCATTCGTGCAGGTCGGAACTTACCCGACAAGGAATTTCGCTACCTTAGGACCGTTATAGTTACGGCCGCCGTTTACCGGGGCTTCGATCAAGAGCTTCGCGTTAGCTAACCCCATCAATTAACCTTCCGGCACCGGGCAGGCGTCACACCCTATACGTCCACTTTCGTGTTTGCAGAGTGCTGTGTTTTTAATAAACAGTCGCAGCGGCCTGGTATCTTCGACCGGCGTGGGCTTACGTAGCAAGTACTTCACCCTCACCGGCGCACCTTCTCCCGAAGTTACGGTGCCATTTTGCCTAGTTCCTTCACCCGAGTTCTCTCAAGCGCCTTGGTATTCTCTACCCAACCACCTGTGTCGGTTTGGGGTACGGTTCCTGGTTACCTGAAGCTTAGAAGCTTTTCTTGGAAGCATGGCATCAACCACTTCGTGTTCTAAAAGAACACTCGTCATCAGCTCTCGGCCTTAGAATCCCGGATTTACCTAAGATTCCAGCCTACCACCTTAAACTTGGACAACCAACGCCAAGCTGGCCTAGCCTTCTCCGTCCCTCCATCGCAATAACCAGAAGTACAGGAATATTAACCTGTTTTCCATCGACTACGCTTTTCAGCCTCGCCTTAGGGACCGACTAACCCTGCGTCGATTAACGTTGCGCAGGAAACCTTGGTCTTTCGGCGTGGGTGTTTTTCACACCCATTGTCGTTACTCATGTCAGCATTCGCACTTCTGATACCTCCAGCAAGCTTCTCAACTCACCTTCACAGGCTTACAGAACGCTCCTCTACCGCATCACCTAAGTGATACCCGTAGCTTCGGTGTATGGTTTGAGCCCCGTTACATCTTCCGCGCAGGCCGACTCGACTAGTGAGCTATTACGCTTTCTTTAAAGGGTGGCTGCTTCTAAGCCAACCTCCTAGCTGTCTAAGCCTTCCCACATCGTTTCCCACTTAACCATAACTTTGGGACCTTAGCTGACGGTCTGGGTTGTTTCCCTTTTCACGACGGACGTTAGCACCCGCCGTGTGTCTCCCATGCTCGGCACTTGTAGGTATTCGGAGTTTGCATCGGTTTGGTAAGTCGGGATGACCCCCTAGCCGAAACAGTGCTCTACCCCCTACAGTGATACATGAGGCGCTACCTAAATAGCTTTCGAGGAGAACCAGCTATCTCCGAGCTTGATTAGCCTTTCACTCCGATCCACAGGTCATCCGCTAACTTTTCAACGGTAGTCGGTTCGGTCCTCCAGTCAGTGTTACCTAACCTTCAACCTGCCCATGGATAGATCGCCCGGTTTCGGGTCTATTCCCAGCGACTAGACGCCCTATTAAGACTCGCTTTCGCTACGCCTCCCCTATTCGGTTAAGCTCGCCACTGAAAATAAGTCGCTGACCCATTATACAAAAGGTACGCAGTCACAGAACAAAGTCTGCTCCCACTGCTTGTACGCATACGGTTTCAGGATCTATTTCACTCCCCTCTCCGGGGTTCTTTTCGCCTTTCCCTCACGGTACTAGTTCACTATCGGTCAGTCAGTAGTATTTAGCCTTGGAGGATGGTCCCCCCATATTCAGACAAAGTTTCTCGTGCTCCGTCCTACTCGATTTCATGACTAAGAGATTTTCGCGTACAGGGCTATCACCCACTATGGCCGCACTTTCCAGAGCGTTCCGCTAATCTCAAAGCCACTTAAGGGCTAGTCCCCGTTCGCTCGCCACTACTAAGGGAATCTCGGTTGATTTCTTTTCCTCAGGGTACTTAGATGTTTCAGTTCCCCTGGTTCGCCTCTTAAGCCTATGTATTCAGCTTAAGATAACCATCTTATGATGGCTGGGTTCCCCCATTCAGACATCTCCGGATCAAAGTCTGTTTGCCGACTCCCCGAAGCTTTTCGCAGGCTACCACGTCTTTCATCGCCTCTGACTGCCA